>SLOU01000021.1 GCA_007132385.1 Balneolaceae bacterium
AAGCCATCTTTGATTATTTTTTCCGGAAAATACCCTTTGAGGGTGGTTACGTTGTTTTTGCCGGTTTAAATGATTTACTGAATACTCTGAAATCTTTCAGGTTTGAAACAGAAGAGCTGGACTACCTCACAAAAATCGGTTTTGATAAAAAACTGATTGATTACTTGAAAACATTTCGTTTCCGTGGCGATCTTTATGCTGTCAATGAAGGCGACATTGTTTTCCCACAAGAACCTGTTGTGCGGGTGGAAGGTAACCTGATTGAAACACAATTGATTGAAACGATCCTGCTCAATATTCTGAATTACCAGTCACTAATTGCTACCAAGGCTTCAAGACTCAGTTATGCCGCCGGGGGTCGAAAAGTTCTGGATTTCGGATTACGGCGCGCACAGGGTCTCGCCGGCATTCATGCATCAAGGGCTGCCATAATTGGTGGTGTAAACAGTACTTCCAACGTCTATTCAGCTCAAAAATATAACCTGCCGACCAGTGGTACCATGGCTCACTCCTGGGTTCAGTCTTTCAGCAGTGAACTGGAATCCTTTCGCGTATATTCAAAAAATTTTCCGGATAACTGTGTATTGCTTGTTGATACATACAATACGCTCGAAAGCGGCCTGCCCAATGCCATCCGGATTGGAAAAGAGCTTGAAGAAAAAGGTCATCGCCTCAAAGGCATTCGGCTCGATAGCGGCGATCTAGCATATTTTGCAAAAGAATCACGTAAAATGCTGGATGATCAAGGACTGGAGTATGTTCAAATAGCCGCCTCCAACCAACTCGACGAAAACATTATTGAAAGTCTGCTTCGGCAAAATGCACCGATCGACCAGTTCGGTGTAGGAACCAGCCTGGTAACTGGCCAGGGGTCACCTGCTCTTGACGGAGTGTATAAACTCACGTCTATCGGAGGAGATCCCACTCTGAAAATTTCGGAAAACATTGAAAAAATCACCTTACCCGGCAGAAAGAAATTTCACCGGTTTTACAATGAAAACGGAACTTTTAATTCAGATGCCATTCTACTTGAAAATGAAGAAGATATCGACCGGATGTACCATCCCTACTACCCTGCCAAACGAAGCCGTATGAAGGGTCTTAAATACAAGAATATGCTCAATAAAGTCTTTAGCGAAGGTGACCTTTGTACCGATCTGCCGAATGTTTTGGAAATCGCAGAATATTCACGCGCTGAACTGTCTAAACTTAATCGCGAACATAAACGTTTTGATAATCCACATATTTATAAAGTAGGAATCAGTCAAAATTTAATGGATTTACGCGACCAGTTAATGCTTGAAATCAAAGAAAAAGAATAATTCAGAATATGAAAACTTTATTAATTGTCGATGTTCAAAATGATTTTTGCCCCGGTGGGTCTCTTGCAGTCCCTCAAGGTGATTCCGTTATCCCGGTGATCAATCAACTGATTGAATCCTTCGACTGTATCATTCAAACGCAAGACTGGCACCCGCCCGGCCATTCCTCTTTTGCCTCTATCCATGAAGGCAAAAATCCTTATGAAACGATACAAATGGACTACGGTGAACAGGTTCTTTGGCCCGATCACTGCATCCAAAAATCACCGGGAGCTGAATTTCATTCCAATCTGAATACAGCTAAAACCCAGGTTATCATACGAAAGGGATTTCGAGAAGAGATCGATTCCTATTCCACATTTTATGAAAATGACCAGCAAACCAAAACCGGCCTGACAGGATATCTTAAAAACCGGGGTATCCATGAGTTGCATGTCTGTGGACTTGCCACTGATTTCTGTGTCAAGTGGTCGGTTCTCGACGGGATCAAGGAAGGATTTACCATTCATGTAATCAAAGACGCTGTCAAGGGAATCGACATCGATGACAGCATCCAGAAAGCCTGGCAAGAGATGAAATCGGCAGGAGCAAATGTCGTTGTTTCCAGCGAAGTGCTTTGAGAACCGGAATGATTTAATCCATCCCGGAGTTTTCACTCAACCATGTTACGAAGCAAATCCAGTTTAAGCGATTTATGAGAAACAATAACAGTTTTTAATGATTTGTTTAAGTACTGAATTCTGGCTTCTAAAAATGAAATATGAAACCACTCCAGGCTGCTCCCGCACCGCTGCCATATCGCCTGGATCGCGGAACAGTACTCGCAGCGACAGTGAATTCAAAATTCTTAAATTCCAGTCCGGTACCAACATGGATACTGTTTGATGAATATCCCCCTGTCCTAATACCGGTTCTAATCGGCCAAAAACCGAAAAACTTATATTCTGCTCCAAAAGCAGCATACATTCTGCGGCTATTAATTCCCCGGTCATTAAAACCTTTGCCCGTGTCGAATGCCAATCCGAGCCTGCCAACTGCCAAATGCATTCCCAAATTAACCGAAGCGGGTAAGTTCCGGGATACACTTGCGCCCTGTTGCGGTGAAAAATTACCATAAATATCACTCCCAATGCTATCAACAAGGACTGATTCGAAATAATCTTCTGAACTGCCATTAAACTCGCTGTCGATAAGATCCTGATCAAAATTACTGCCCTGCCAGTCGACAAGACCGTTTGCTGAAAATACACCGGATCGACTACCAAATTGTATTACACCAATGTCTGTCAAAGACAAGCCTGCACGCAGAGTTTTCTCTCCACGCAACAGAGGCAGATCAAGGAATGATTCATCAAGCTTCATCTCCAGGGTAGCTCCGATATCCAGACCGAACCCTATCGACTGAATCCCGTAAAAGTCGGCTGGCTGAAGGTCTATAAAGTCGCCTGATTTCACCGGGTTACCCCCAACTCTGCGTTCCATGTAATACTCATTTAGTTGATCGGCTAATTGACCAGAGGCTTCCATTGTATAAGTGAAATCATGCATAATTCCGGCAGATTGCTGGTCTGCAGCTTCCTGTACTGTCAGCCTGGAATCAAGGTTAAATCCCGAAGCGTGATGGCCAAACAAAATTTTGGGGGCAATACCTGCATAGAGAACTCTGTTTGAGCGGGCAGAAGATTCTTGCCGGCCTGCCAAAATGGTTGCAAATCCAAAAGAGAGTTCTGAAAAAGCAACGGTTTCAAAATTAAGATTTACAGGTTTCCCTTCGCCAAAAGTTGACGAGTTAAGGCCAAGCATAATAAGCTCGGCACTGCCACGGTTCATCTCAATATCAGCCAGAACTCGGTTACGCAGAGCAGCAGATACTGCCCATGAATTTGTCCGAACAGCTGTACCGGCCGGTATGTAACCGATGTCCAGGTCTACGGAACGAAAGCGGTCCAGGTCTCTGCCAAACCATTCATCAAGCATATCATTTGCCACATCATCACGGATGGTTAATCCCTGGGTCAAATATCGATTATATACATCGATGTTAACCAGGGAACCGCCGGAAGAAACACCGAAAGTACCTAATATACCCACAGATACGGAAGGACGCTCAGCCCCGTTCAACATCAAATTTGCAGGATTTACAAAATTGGCCTGATAGGAGTCTATATAGGCTGTTCCCCCACCGCCCATACCTAAATTAACGGGTGTTTGGAGGGACGACTGGGCTTCTGCATAATCGCAGAAGAAAATGAAGTTTAAAATTGCAAAAAGCAGAATTTGCAATTTCATCTCATGATTTTTTTTATTGATTTTTTTATTCATTTGACTGCAGATTCAAGTATGAATTTTGAGCTAACAGAAATTGTAACATCGTCGGTTGATCGTAATCGTACTTCTTCCCGGTTAAAAGTTTCCAAACCTAAACGGAGCTGGATTTGCCTGGCTGTATTCAAGACTTTTAACTGCTCACTGTTCAGTGGAATAACCATTCTTCCGGTTTCGGGGTCAGCCGATGAAAAACCGGAAAGACCTGTTTGTGCCGCTTGCATGACCACATGCTGTCCGGCAGAAACCGGTATTGATGTGATTATTTGGCCTTGTTCATCAAGAAAGTCCAAATTCAAATTCAATGATATAGGTATACGGTTGTGGTAATTAATCGAAAGTGTTGCCTCTTCAATAATTGTGTCATCATCTTCTCCGGGCAGATTCTCAAGGTTTTGCTCGATTGTATCACTGTAGACAGCCTGCTCAAGAGTTTGAACGTTAAGCGGTATATCGATCGTAATTGCCGGTTCAAATTCTACAGGTTTGGTCACAGAGCCCGGTATTTCAGCTTGATTCAGGTCAGCCTTGCCAATAAAACGGATACTTGATGGAAGACGATTCAAAAAACCGGAAATGTTGGAATTATCCCGGGTAAAAGTGACCATCTCCCCCTCTCCGTTCAGCGAAGAAGGATCAACGTCAAATTGAATCAATTGATTTTTATCGAGTTGCATTCCGTTATAGAATAACCCTTCTGCAAGCTGAGCATTATCTACAAAGGTTTCCTCACCTTCCTTGCCGGAAAGAAAATAAACTTGCCCATCGGGTGTAGACCCCATAAACGCTCCGATGATTTTCATCGGTATATCCACATTCGTATCATAGCGGATAGAAAACCGTGCATCGGTAAACTCAAGTCCGTCTATCTTCCCGGAGAAATCCTGCAAACCCTCTATTTCAATTAGTTTTGCTTCATTATCTCTGTGCAGGTCAATAATTCCGATCCCGTTAATCGGATCGTCATTGTTTAAAAAAACCTGACGATTTCTGATGATCCCGTCAGCCCTTCGAATCGTGATATCCGACAAAGCAATGTCAGCTCCAAAACGGTGATTTTCATTCAGGGTTCTGGGTTCCGGATTCGAATCATCTTGAATATTCTCCGTTTCCAGGAACAGATGATATTCCAGGCGGTTATTCTCACCATAAATTCTGTAACCGTCCAGGTCAACTGATATGGAGTTTTCGAATTGTTGCAAGCCCGTCGTAGTACCCAGTGTCAATGATACAACAAGAGAGTCGGATAGACCAAATGGTGCACTTCGGATATTTGGAAAACTGATCTCAGCTGCCTCAATATCTATATCCAGTTCATTTTCAATATTACTGATTGTCAGTATTCCGGCATCGAGTTCTACAAAATGCTGCGGTGAGTCAAACTGTATTTCCTCATCTTCTATCTCAATCTCGTCCTGAAGGGATGTTTCCTGCGATTCAAAAATACCTTCTGCTTCGGATGCTATAAGATTAATTCCTGAAATTCCGGATACTGCAAGTTTGCCAGGGTTCGACTGTAACGGTTGTTCATTCCAGTCCATCTCAATCTCAAGGTTAAGATCTTCCAAAACAGTTCCTTCTGAGAGTGGTATCTTGACAAGCTCAGATGTATCATGAAACAGGTTCTGAACATGCGATGACCCAACCGACATGCTGTTACTAATTAGGCTGACCTGCATATTTGTGATGTCAAAACCCAGCTCGTTTTGCAGTTCTAACTGCAGGTCTCCGTCTATAATTGTAGCACTTACAAGATAGTCTGTTTCCAGGTCGACGGTTACCGGCCCATTTGTATCTCCGGCCGGCAGGGTATCGCCTTCATCCATCTCGTCACTCATGCCGGTGAGATCTGTAAACCCAGTCGAGCCGGGCTCCTGTTGTGAGGAGACATTATCCAATCGAATTTCACCGATTCGGGCTGAAAATGTGTGGGAAAGCAGATTCAACTTTGGCAGCAACTCAGACAGGTTACCGAATTCAAATTGTTCATCACGTGTGAGGGTAATAAAGCTTTCCGCATCTACTTGAAACAGATCTTGCAAATTTTCTCCAGTAGTATCGATAAAAGCATCACTCCCTCCCATTAATGGTATAACACGATCCTGAATGACCGGGAATTCAACGGTTCTGGAAAAAGTAAAATCCGGGCTGTTTGGTCTCTCACATTGTAATAAAAAAAGAATGGAAAGACATAGATAGAGTATAAAACGGTTCTCTCTGACCATATTTATATAGTTTTTTAGGGGTCTTTGTCTGCAGATGAATTTTTAGATGATAGATGAAGATAGTAAATTTTATGAAATATTAAAAAATTTTAATGTTTCTATAGAAATTTTTTGGTATGGATTATTTAACAATGATTTAGGCATAAATTCAGATATAGCTGATTTTGGAACCGACTGATTTCTGTTATCAGCCGTGAAACGGTCCGGTCAGGGTTGGTTTATTCCTGCAGTCTACCCTCTCCTACGAGACGCTTAACACACCGGGAGATGACAGAATCGTCCCTGATGTCGAGAAGGACTGGGAGGGGATACTCAACATCCGGATCTGCACGGACCTGTCTAACATCGCAGAGCAGGGAACTGATGGATTGGAAAGGGAACCGGTTAGACAGCCAATGCACAATGTACAGAAAGGGCTGATAAAAACCGGGTTGCCATACTGATTGAAAGAAGCATGTAAGTGCGGAGAGGGAGGGATTCGAACCCTCGGTACCCCGATAAGGGCACACTCGCTTTCCAGGCGAGCCCATTCGACCACTCTGGCACCTCTCCGAAGCGAGGGCAAAGATAGGTGTAATTGTTTCGTTTTTCAATTGTTATTGGTTAATAATTGAACCGGTGGGTAGAATAGGTTCGTACCTGGTTTCCTTCATGACGTGCAGCTCTGAAACGCCAGTTTAATGCTGCCTCCAGGGTAGCCCCCATCAAACCGTATTGAATAAATGGCAGTACTTCATACTCATCACGGTTGTCACTGTTATATTTACGAATCTCAACAATACTTGCTTCTTCAACTGAACCATCTTCATTAACCAAAAAGTTTACGATCATTTCGATTCGACCTCTTAATTCCTCCGGCATCTCCGGAACACTCGGTTCCACGATTCTTACCACAGACGGCGGCAGTTGCGGATCGCTTACAATAATATCATCATCACCATACCGACCGGTTCCATACTCATCCGGCAGATCCGGTAAATCAGCAAGATCGAGTTCAGGGTCGAAATCGATATCATCTTCAATTATTTCATCGACCGGTTCCGGTTGTGGGACGATCGGACGGGGGGGTGGAGGAGTTGCAGGCTGTTGGCGAGTGATTTCTATTTCATCGATTAAAACTTCTTCTTGAAAAACAAATTCCTCCATCTCTTGGATGTTTTTTTCTTTCACAGGCCAAAAACGTACCATTAAAATTAAACATACCAGTATCAAAACGATTCCGTACAGTATACTGTGCCTGTACATAAGCTCGTCAGTATGACTATTGTATGTATTTTTATTATTGTCAGCCGTCAATTTCTTTATCCTAACTATGAATGAAAGTTAAAAGATATCCCAAACCGTTTTTTATTACAGCTTTGACACCGTTTTTTTCAAAACGATCATAAACGGACTATCATTGCAGGGAGAACCGACATGAACCGGAAAGGAGCATTTCTGGCTTTCAGGATCCATCATCAGTTCCCTGGAGTGCCTGTCGGATAAATCCCTGGTTTTTTTCCAATAACGACTCACATGTTTTCCGATCTAATCCGGTCAGTGCGATCATGAGTGCTGTTTTCACGTGGCCATCTGTATGCTCCAGTAATTTTTCCGCATCCTCGTATGTTTTGTCGCTTAAAAACATGATAATTCTCTTTGCTCTCTCTTTCAGCTTGTTATTTGTAAGCATCAAATCGACCATCACATTTTCATAAACTTTGCCCATTCGAATCATTGCGCCTGTCGTGATCATATTCAACACCATTTTTTGTGCCGTAGCACTTTTCATACGGGTACTGCCCATAATTACTTCCGGACCAACGGGTATATCAATCATAATATCCACTTCCAATTCAACCTGCCGGGCAGGAACCGTGGTCACCAAAATTGTCAGGCATCCTCGCTTATCTCCTTCCTTCAATGCTCCATGTACGTACGGAGTTCGTCCGCTGGCGGCAAGACCGCAAATCACATCCACTGATGTGACATTTGCATCTTTTACATCCTTTTGGCCATTCGACTCATGATCTTCAGCCTCTTCCTGGGCAACAAATATCGCTTCTCTGCCACCGGCAATAAATCCCTGCACGGTTTCCGGGTTCGTGCCGAATGTCGGGGGACATTCGGCCGCATCAAGAACACCGAGACGACCGCTTGTCCCGGCTCCGAAATAAAGTAGACGGCCGCCTTTCTGCATCGAATTTCTGATTTTTTCTACTGCCCGGGCAATTTGCGAAAGCCGTTTTTTTACACAACCGGCAACTTGTGCATCTTCCTCATTAATAAGCCTGACAATCTCTTCGGAATCGGCCAAATCGATCCCCATTGTATCGGGATTTCTCTGTTCGGTTAATAAGGTTTTTAACTGTTCAAAAAGTTTGTCTTTGTCGTAGTTGCTTCCCAAAGTTGAACCATCTAAAGTTTAAATTTACGGCGTTTTGACCACCAATTGGATTCGCCGAAGTGAACGGAGTTGGATCCTGGATCAGCCGGTGAACCTTTCTGTTCTGTTTTTGGAATTTCAGCCATGAGCAATGCCGAAACAATCGGAGCGACATCATCAGTTTCAGTATATATCCCATTCTGATCTGATTCCATGTTAAATTCATCCATCACAAAATTTGTGTTATACTCCCCAATCACAAATCCTTCATGATTCATCGTAAACTGACAAAAAGGAATCGTCGTTTTACAACCGGAAATTTCATATTCGTTGAGAGCTCTTTTCATGCGTTCTATCGAACCTTTCCTGTCCTTTGAATGTACACACAATTTGGAGATCATCGGATCGTAATGAATGGTAATCTCATTTCCTTCTTCGACTCCTGCATCCACCCGTATACCTGGCCCGCTTGGAATGCGGTGACGTAACAGTGTCCCTGTACTTGGCAGAAAATTGTCTCCCGGATCTTCAGCATATATACGACATTCGATCGCATGTCCCTGAATCCCGAGATCTTGTTGTTTCATTGGTAGCTTTTCACCCCTGGCTATGCGGATTTGCATTTCAACCAAGTCGATTCCGATGATCAACTCTGTAACAGGATGTTCTACCTGCAAGCGCGTATTCATCTCAAGGAAATAAAATTTCTTATTCTCGTCTACCAGGAACTCAATGGTTCCGGCACCCGTATAATTACAACTGCGGGCGGCTGCAATAGCCGCTTCGGCCATATCTTCTCTCAGTTCCGGTGTCATAATCGAACAGGGTGCTTCTTCTATAATTTTCTGGTGGCGCCTCTGTATCGAACATTCCCGTTCAAAAAGATGAACTGTATTGCCATATTGATCAGCCAGAATCTGAAACTCTATATGGCGTGGTGATTTCAGGTATTTTTCAATGTAGACCCTGTCGTCACCAAATGCATTTCTTGCCTCCGATCTGGCTGCTTTTATTTCCGGTTCAAACTGGCCGGGAGAATCGATCACTCTCATACCCTTGCCTCCGCCTCCGGCTGCTGCTTTTACAAGTACAGGGTAGCCGATCTTATCGGCTACCGCTTTTGCCTCTTCCACATCCTGCAGATCAGAGCTGGAACCCGGAGGAGAGGGCACCCCAGCCCGGGTCATTAACTGTCTTGCGCGTGTTTTGTCACCCATTACTTCAATGGATTCAGGTTCTGGGCCTATAAAAAGAAATCCAGCATCCCTGCACGTAGTTGCAAAACGGCTGTTTTCACTCAAAAATCCGTACCCCGGATGAATGGCATCAACACCGGCAGTTCGGGCTGCTTTAAGAATCGCTTCGATATTTAGATAACTCTCAGCGGATGCAGATGTACCGATGTAAACAGATTCGTCAGCCCATAGAACGTGGGGAGATGTGCAATCCGCATCCGAATAAACCGCCACCGCAGCAATATTCATATCCTTGCAGGTACGTATGATCCGAAGTGCAATTTCACCCCGGTTGGCGATCAGAATCTTACGAATTTGTTTCATACTGAAAAGAATTTTTATGATCAGGATGCTCGAAATGTACCGGATTTCATCGGTCGGTTACCAGTGAGGCAGAATATAACCGTTCTTGCTTAAAGTCGCAGAGCTTCAGCGAACGTTTTAGGAAATAGCAAACTTTGACTTCACTGGCCGGATATTCATCCAGCTGTATTTGTCGTATATAGGAGCCGCGGAATGATTGATAACTTTTCTCGTGTATTGAGAAAAGCCCTCTTATCAAACACCTCGAATTCGTTCTCTTCGATTTTATCCAGGATTCTGCTGTAATTTTCACGTGCAAGAAAAACCGGAAGCCGACTGTCACTGTCGAGCATGCTGATCCCCTTTTCTGCGCTTTGATAGTACTTTCTGGTACGAGCTACCTGGAAACGCATGAAATGTATAAAATTATTATCGATATGTGCTTCAAACAACTGTTGTTCCAATACTCCGAACAATTCAAGTTCATCTTCAGGAAGGTAGATCCTGTTCTTGCCCAAATCTTCACCTATATCACGCAGAATATTGGTTAACTGCATCGCTATACCGAGATCAACAGCATATTCAAGAGCTTTCTCATCCTCATAACCAAAAACCTCGCTGGTCATTAGCCCGACAACAGATGCCACTTTATAAGAATAATCGTATAGTTCGTCAAAAGTCTTATAACGGTTTTTTTCCAGATCCATCATTACACCTTCCATCAATTCATAAGGGAGGTTAATGGAAATATCATATTTCTTGAGTACATCTGAAAA
>SLOU01000162.1 GCA_007132385.1 Balneolaceae bacterium
AACAGATAGTAGTTGATCATGCTAGTGCTCATATAGATACATGGATTACTGATTTAGTTTTTTTGTTATAAATAAAAGAGTAATGTATTGACTGATCCTTGATGCATATATACTATATAAGTTTTTGGGGTATAACTTAACTTTCGGAGTTCAAGATACGTTTTCCTGAGCCGGGGAAGACATGCAGCCAGGAGTAGTCCTGATAACTCCGGCCCCCCCCTTGCAACCGAGATCGCCTGGTCTGGCAGATGACCGATCACATACAGGCGATAGTCTGTAGTCGTTTAATCAGATCTGTTTCCATACTCCGGTGAATCGCCTACATGTTTTGCTTCCAGGCATCGTCTGGCCATAATCCCATCGCCCTTCCGGCATCATTTATCCGATTTTTTATCCCGGCTCCTCAACTAACCGGCATGTCTTGCCTTTCTATCCGGGAGCAATCCGCATTTGATTAAAGCCATATCAAATTCGGATTAAACTCGTATCAAATTCGTATCAAATTCGAATATAACCATCTTTGATATGGCCTTGATCTGGCTTTGATACGTATTTAATCTGTGTGTCACTAAAATCAGGTATATCGGCTTCCGGGTCGAGTGGAGAGTTGTTTTGGATAGCTCAACACTTCTGGTGTACCCGGAGCCAGTCGCCCCCATTGGCTGCATTTGCCTGGGTCGTCGAGGCAGTATGCAGGTACATTACCGGATCTTTGTTCATGTTCTTGATTGTAAATCAGGGGCGGAACCAAGTTTTTTGCAAGCTATTCTGAACTCTGGAAGTTGAGGTATAAGAAAATGGCTTGTTCGCCAAAGTTAAAACCCATATGCCCACTAAGCTCTTTATTCAAGTCTTAATAATCCGAGTATTTTAGAATCTTCCTATGAGTGAATTGATACATGCTTGAAATAAGCGCGAAGTTCTAACTGATGGGACTTCTGAATTTGATTCTTATTGGTTGGACGAGAATTTCAGCACTTTCTCAAGAATTGGTAGCTTTGGATGGAATGTATGATAGCATGTATCAAGTTGACGACATTCTTATTGTTGCAGGTCGGCGTAAAAATTAATTCTAACGAATGTGCATGGATAGTTACAGGAAGCTATTTCTTGGAGCAGATAACATAAAAGAGTGAACTAAATGTCTGTAGGAAAACGCCAATAATGATGTTCCGCTCGTCCCAAATATCTCAATCCGATCTGTCGGGGCTGCGCTTTTTGGGAGCTTCACACGCCTTGACCTTGGCATTTTTAAGACACTTCCTCATTTCGTTCAGGCACTTCTTAAAGAGCCTGATTCATTGATGTGAAGGATTCACATTTATAATGTTCACGAATTTAGCCTGCATTATTCACCAATAAAATCAGGGGGTTGGCAAAGTGGGTGAAACAAAAAATCAATTTGGAATTTTTTGTTTCAGGGTAAAGTGCTATGAGCTCGTCTAGAGTATTACAATTAACGCTAATATTAGCTTTGAGCATGAAAATGGAAATGATATGAAAGCAAGATCTACCACTATTAAATCATGGTATAATTTCGGGATATCAGTAATCGCATTACGCAGGGACTTGAATTTAAGACGTATTGGCTTATCCGGATTGTCAATAGTAATACTTAGTATTTTCGGGATATTACCGGAAGCCGGTTCCAGTTCATTTGATAATTTCTTGCAACAGCCGAATCATATTTCGAATGAACTGATGGAGGAATCAGATTATGCAGAGCTTCAGTTGGTACATGGCTCTGCAGACCCGGCAGTTTTTGAAATTGATGTATATTTAAATGGAGGTCCTTCAAATGGTGATCCTGATCTTACAGAATTTTCATTCCAGGAGGCTACTGAGTTTCTGGAAATTGAAATTCAGGATGAGAATACGGTCATATTGACGAAAGCCGGCTCGGAGGAAATCATTTACTCAAATAGTCTAACAGTAGAACAAGGTGAAAGATATGCCGGAGTTATTCGGGGTGATCTTGCCGTGACGGCTAATAAAAAAATCATTCAAAGCAGTCATACTGATTTGGGGGTAGATCTACTTAACTTGCAAGATATAGAGGGAGGTGAGGATGAGTTGTCATTGTTATTTTATCATGCGGTAACAGACCTTCCTGCCATCGATATTTGGGGCGCTCAAAGGAATATCTATGCAGAAAATTTAACGTTTAGTGTTTCATCCGTTGACTACAAAAACTTTCCGGCAGGCACACTTGAATTCAATTACCATAATTCCGGTTCGTGCCCTGTATTTGAAATGCCCATTTTTACTTTTGAAAAAGATACAGCCGATGATGCAGAGCTTAGCGGCCTCGCAATCCTAACAGGATATTCAGATCAATCAGATGATCAGGATCTACCTTATATAGAACTATTGGTCGTTTTTTCCAATGGAGAGGCGATGTTGCCACAGAATATCACATCTTCTGAGGTTGAAGAAGAACCTAACATACCCAACAAAATTTCTCTTCGGCAAAATTACCCAAACCCCTTTAATGCAATGACGATGATAGAATATCAAGTACATCTTGATACCTATGTAGAACTAAATGTCTATTCTCTTCTAGGCCAGCACGTTAAAACACTCGTGAACAGTCAAGTCGAAGCCGGCACATATCAGGTTAGTTTTGATGG
>SLOU01000219.1 GCA_007132385.1 Balneolaceae bacterium
GAAATGAAACGAAACAAAACAGAAAGACATCCATTATGACGTCGGGGGATCGGAAGCAGATCCGTATCTGGTACTGGAGCGGTGCTGTACTGGTATTTATAATTTTGGTGATCGGCGGTATAACAAGGCTTACTCAATCGGGACTGTCCATGGTGGAGTGGAATCCGATCATGGGAGTGATCCCTCCGCTGTCCGAGCAACAATGGCTGGAAACTTTTGAGATGTATAAAGAATTTCCCGAATACCAACAACGCAATCGTGGAATGGAATTGGCAGAGTTTCAATTCATCTTTTTTTGGGAATATCTGCACAGGATGGCCGGACGACTGCTTGGACTTGTTTTTCTGATTCCATTTGGATATTTCCTGATTAAAAAAAAGTTTTCAACGCGGCAGTTGAAAAGAGCAGTATTGTTGCTGGGACTCGGACTTTCGCAAGGATTACTGGGCTGGTTCATGGTGCAAAGCGGCCTGGTTGATGTACCGTATGTTAGTCCATATCGTCTGGCGGCACACCTTGCACTTGCATTTATCATATTCGGATGTTGCGTCTGGTTCGCCCTGGATTTGTATGAAAAACAGGAAGTGTTGAAAATAAATTGGAAGTCCGGTTTGCAGCGCGTATTACTATTATTCACAGGACTACTGATTCTGCAAATCATTTGGGGGGCGTTTGTGGCCGGTCACCACGCCGGACATGTCTATAATACTTTTCCCAAAATGAACCAGTTCTGGATACCCCCTGAAGCCTGGCTGCTGGAACCGTTGATACTGAACTTTTTCGAAAACTCGGCAGCCGTTCAATGGATGCATCGTCTGCTGGGAACCTTGCTCGGTATGATGGCTCTGCTGATCTGGGGCAGAATCTTGTTCTTTGAAACCAGCAGGCAGTTAAAATTCTGGGCAGTTGCACTGATGGGAATGGTATTGATTCAATATGTGACAGGTGTTTATACACTTCTCTATCATGTGCCGGTAGTTTTGGGAGTGGCCCACCAGGCGTTGGCCATGATTCTGTTCGGTGTCGTACTTGCGTTTTATTACAAAATCAAAAAGAGTTCGGTTACGGTTACAGAACCGGAACAGGCAAGTTGATGAAATCTCAATTCATGGATCACAACTTCACCGGAAATTACGAATCAATCCTGATGCAATATACAATTGATAGTGGTAATGGTAACTGCCTGAATGAAACGATCAATTAAAACAGTTACCACTATCACCTGTTTAATCGACAAAGTTTAAGTTCAATGCCGGGTTCAACAGAACCAGGATATAAAATATTAACCTGAATTAAGCACTTTCATGTATTTTTGGTCAGCTTACATTCATATACTGATGGCAATGTTCTGGATCGGCGGGATGCTATTTACCGCGGCAGTCCTGGTGCCGGTCAGCCGTGACAAGATGTTCGAACATCGACGCGGTTACCTTTTTAAAAAAGCGGGTACCATATTCAGCCGCATAAGCTGGGTGATCTTTCTTTTGATGATAGTGACAGGTGTAACCATGTTGCTGGGTATGGGGTACGGTATGGATGATCTGATGTCATCACATTTTTGGGGATCGGCCTATGGCAGCGCCTTGATGGGCAAGCTGCACATTTTTTCACTCGTGCTGATTCTGAGCGGAATTCATGATTTCTGGCTCGGTCCGAAAGCGGCAGAATTGATGGATCATGAGCCCGATAGTACTCTGACTCGCCGCTTCCGGAAGGCCTCAAGCTGGGTCGGCAGGATTAATCTGCTGCTTGGCCTGATTATTTTATATTACGCGATAGTTCTGGTACGTGGATAGGGTTTATTTGAATAAAGTCGTAATGCGTTTTTATACAGACTGCCGGGCAGTTTTGCAGGCAGAACACCCGTCTGCATCAGTGGATGATGTGTGGATGTTGTCCATGTTAAATGTTATTGATTAATCCGTTTGCGGAATCCGGGAAAATCAGAAACCTTTGCAAATGCCGTTTTTAAAAACTTTCCGGTCGGTTTGGCTTTGGAGCCTGGGCTTTTTTGCTCTCGCTGCATTAACGGGTGCGTTTTATCGTTTGGGCTTGATAGGTGGACTGCCCCTGGATTTGTCTTTGACAAATGTGCGTCATGCTCATTCTCATCTGATGTTTTTTAACTGGGTGACTCCCATCCCGATGATATTTATTGCAGGTTATGTAATCCAGCAGGCTCCGGGTGCAGTAAAAAGCTTTAAGCAGTGCATTGCAACTGTATTGGTCATAGGTTTCGCCTCTTTTCCTTTTTTCCTTTTTAATGGATATGAACCGGTTCAGGTTGGAGGTGCCAGCCTTCCGTTTTCTGTGATCTTGTCCGGAATGGTCATGGTTACCTGGTATTGGTTCTGCTGGATCTATTTGAAGAACCGGGAAAAAACCGGCGGCGGACTCCCCGGAATGTTTTATGATGCCTCCCTGCTGTTGCTTGTGGTCAGTTCACTCGGTGCCTGGGGGATTGCGGTATTCCAATTTAGCGGAATTGAAAATCCACTCCTCTCAACAGCCCTGACCCATTTTTTTCTAACGGTTTTTATAGAAGGTTGGACAGTTTTGTCAGCTCTTGGGATCATCTATCATACACTTGGGATTCATCGGGGACGATTACATGAGAGCTGGCTTATAGGCCCAATCGTTTTGGGTGTTCCCCTGATGTTTCCCTTCGGTATCAGTGCGGAACTGTTGACCAACGAATTGCTGATTACAGCCAGTTTTGGAGCCATTATCGTAACAGTTGGATTGGCAGCTAATTTTTATCAACTCATGAGATCGATTCGTTGGCCGATTACCTGGTGGTGGATTGTAGTGCTAAATTTATTGGCAGCTAAAATACTGATACAATTCGGAGCGGCTGTATTACCATTCGATTTTTTGCTGGGTCAGCACGGTCTGAGGGTGTTTTACCTGCACCTGACATTGCTCGGTGTTGTTAGTTTGATCTATTTTTCTGCCTGGCATTCAATGTTGACTCATGT
The DNA here is from genome assembly GCA_007132385.1 of Balneolaceae bacterium. Taxonomy (GTDB): domain Bacteria; phylum Bacteroidota; class Rhodothermia; order Balneolales; family Balneolaceae; genus SLOU01. Next base: position 2,979 of record SLOU01000219.1, read on the forward strand.
AAAAAAAGGAGCTTTTAAGTTATTTGTACTTTCCGTATTGATACTTCTCGGGATGTTGTTGTGGATCAGCGGACTCCTGCCCGCCACTTTAATTCCTGGAAGAGTTTATGAAGTATTATTTATAGTCTCACTGTTTCCGGGTTTATTTGTCTTGTTGGAAGGTTGGTATCTGTATAAGGAAATGAATTCAGGTAAATAGACGTAATCGGATTTTGATTTTTCAAAAATGGTAATGATAATTGCAAAGGATTAGAAAAGGATACATCGATCGGAAAAATAGGTATTTTGGGATTATGGAGCTTTCTGAAGTTGGATAACTGTTATGGAAGCCGCCTGCAGAGTTTGTAATTTATATTTATCAAATCAATTTATAAATGAGATATAATTCATTGTGCTTTACGGTCATCATTTCGGTGCTGTTGTTATGCATTTCGTACTGTGGTGTATATGCACAGGAGAGTGAATCGGTGGAACGGGACCTGACACTGGAAGAGATGCTTGAGAAAGCAGAAGAAAAGATAGAACAAATGGACGAGTCGTCAGCCATTGAACTATATGAGAGTATACTTGAGGATGAGCCGGAAAACCTGGAAGCATTATGGAACCTGAGTATTCTTTATGCCAAGGAAGGTTTCCGGTATGATGACGAGTCGGAAATGATAAGCTATTATGAGAAAGCAAAAGAGTTGGCTGATACGGCACTTGAAAACTATCCCGACGAGGCAAACGCTCATTTTGCCTATGCTGTAGTGATTGGCAGAATTTCCGATATCTCGAGTCCTCGCGAGAGGATTCGGGCTGCCGACGATATCAGGCATCATGTTGAAAAAGCCATTAAACTTGACCCTGACCATAAATTTGCCTGGCACGTGCTTGGTGTCTGGCATATGAATGCGGCGAACCTGTCAAGAGCCGAAAGATGGGCGGCAAATCTGCTGCTTGGAGGTGCGCCCGAAGGTGCCAGCAACAGTGAAGCCGAAGAGGCGCTGAAAAGAGCAATTGAATTGGACGAGACGAACATTTTATTTCAGCTTGATTTGGCAAAATTTTACAAGCTTACCGATCGTGAAAATGAGGCGAAAGAAGTTCTGGAAAGGCTGGTTGAACTTGAACCTAAATATCAGGATGACCCCGATTACATTGAAGAAGGAAGAGTATTGTTGCAGGAGATAAGTTAAATAAAACCATCAATTGAACTGCGAAACCCCTTCGACTATGGTTTCAGCCGGAATAACGGTCATTCCTTCCAGGCGTTCCGGGTTATGTTTTCTGTCGTTTATGATATCACGGATAAAAATTTCGCGGACCTGTTCCGGATACATTTCCCGGACCTCACGAAAAATGTCAGGATCGTGCTGACCGGAGTCACCAACCAGGATGAAATCCCGTTTTGGAAAATCTTGCATGATCTGCATAATATGTTCAATTTTATGATTGATGGTGACATTTTCAGCCGAAATAATATCCTCCAGATCACGCCAGGTATTCAGGCTTAGAGGATTCTTTCGTACATTCCGCAGATGAAATGTGCCTTGTGGAAAACCGGTTTGTGCACTTAGGAGGAATTCAGATAGTGGCCTGTAAAATTGCCGTGGGGTACCGGATACATAATGGATAGCTGCCTGATCCCACTGCTGAAACAATTCAGCCATTTCAGGGGCTGCAATATATTCTTTGAAAAAAGCATTACTTGCAGCTATACGGGAACCGGCTGGGAGTTCACTGATTTTCAATGTATCGTCGATATCTGAAATTACAGATAATCCTTCCGGCTGGATCAGCCTGATTTTCCCTTTCCCGAAATGGTCTGGTGAAACTACCCTGAGGGTAAGCCACTCACTCTCGGAAGGTTGGTACCTGTATAAATCTTCAGCCTTTTTAAGTGGTATTTGAAAATTGCCTCGTCCGATGCCGTTGAGATTCGTCCGTACCGTTTCGCCATCTGTGTCCTGAAGCTGGAATTTTTCTTCCTCCGGATCATGATCAAAAACAAATTCAACTTGTTCCCTGGACTCACTGTCGGCAGTAAAATATTGAAGCCGGGAGCGGAAAATTTCTGACTCTTCAGAAGATAAACTTCTGAAAAGGCTAAAAATGGAGGTCACGATTGATTCAATATAATTGCGTTGCTCATACACATAATATTTTACAGGAACAACCCAGTACTCTCCTTCTATATAACCGTAAGTCGGATAAAAATCGACCTGGTAATAATCGTTCTGAAAAAAAAAGCCCGGTTCGTCATGATCCACTTCAGGACTCATTGTATGGGTCCAGGGTATCAGGTAAAATATAAAAGTCAGGCAGATATAAATTCGAAATGTCATTATGCTACCCCAAGTGGGAAGTGTTTTTAATGAAGACTATTGTCTGCATCAAAGATTGTTAACGTCGTGAACTTTTTAATATTGATAACTGTAAAATATAAACAGGAGGGAATTAAAAACTTAATTTCACTCAGTTGGTAAAATTGAGTACAATAACTTTTAATTATCAACTAAATCTTAATTCCAAATTGTTTTGATTATAGAAGGTCACATACTTTCTGATATAGAAAGTAGAAGTTATACGATTAAGTTTGTAAAAACAGAACACGAAGTCGAAGCAGCATTGAGGTTGCGTTACAATGTATTCAAGGAAGAGTTAGGACGACACACTCATTTTGAGTTTACATCTAACCTTGTAATTGTCTCATATTCCTGATTTCCTGAAAAAGTTGTATGAAATGTGTGACCCCATACAGAATGAGGAATGCACCGATCATATAGGCTACAGAACCAGGATAGGCAATGATTAAACCCGCAAATATCAAAGAGATAACTCCAAGCGGGATCAATTTAATAGCCAATATAAATGTGAGCCCGAAAACTCCGAGAAAAAAGGCAAAGGTGTAGGGGATCAGCTCAGGAAGAAGGAAGATCAGCAGGGCGGTTAATAAGGAAAGAGCCGTAAGAAAATTGCTTACCCTGAAGTAATACAGGATAAGACCAAGTGCTACCAGGTAGCCGCCGACAATGTAATAAATGAAGTTAGGCCAAATCAGGGCGAGGGCACCGGTCGAAAGGGCCAAAAGAGCATTGAGTATTCTTCGCTGGCTCGACTCTTGCCGGATTGTTATGTGAATCTTCTGATACATCAGGTTTGGTTATCACAGAGTATTTAAAATTAAACATACATGTAACCGGAGATATTCCCGAATGTTTCAAGAGTACAAAAAAATCAAAATAGTTACAGGACTTGTTTTCCGGCTGAATAATTCTATCCTGACGACCTGGCTGGAATAGCTTCCCACCTATATTATATAACTACAGAAAGAAGTGGAGATGACAGAAGGAAGGTATTTTCTGTTTACAGAATATTACATAAGAAGTATTTCCTTCGGGGCTGCCTTTTAGTAACTGAGTATTGTTGCACAAGAGTGGTATTTTTATATACTATACAAATGATCAGGCTGAGTCAGCGATAAGTAAAAGATATCACTTGCCACATTGCCTGTATTGGCTGTTGGGGTGATTCCTGCAGGCTTTTTAAATGCTAATAAAACCAACAAATCAAAATGTCATTTCGATGGGTCTATACAGAGCCTGCGCAGGAGGAGTCTGTCCGGCAATTAAAAACACAGCTCGGAGTTCCCGGTGAAATCGCAAGGCTTCTTTCTTTGAGAGATATACATACTTTTGAGCATGCCAGGGCATTTTTCAGGCCTGGGGTTGAACAACTTTATGATCCGTTTCTGATGAAAGATATGGAACAGGCTTCGACCCGGCTTTCCAATGCGATCCGTGATTCAGAAAAAGTACTGGTTTACGGTGATTATGATGTCGACGGCACAACTGCAACTTCTTCACTGATCCTTTTTTTGAGAAAATTTGGGGTCGACGCGGATTATTATATTCCACACCGTTTCAAAGAGGGGTATGGAATTAATCCGGAAGGAGTAAAATATGCCGTTGAAATGGGAGCTGATCTGATTGTCTCAGTCGATTGCGGTATCACGGCGGTAGATGAAGCAAAGCTTGCCAGGGAAAAGGGGATCGATCTGATTATCTGTGATCACCATACTGTAGGCGACGAGTTACCGGATTGTGTTGCGGTTCTGGACCCCAAGCGTCCCGATTGCAATTATCCCTATGATGGTCTGTCTGGTGCCGGGGTAGGGTTTAAACTGATCCAGGCAACCATTTCCAAGTTGGGTTTACAACCGGAAATGGCGTATCAATATCTTGACCTGGTGGCAATTTCCATCGCTTCGGATATCGTGCCGATTATCGATGAAAACAGGATCATGATGCGAAAAGGACTGAAGATGATAAACGAAAATTCCAGGCCCGGTATCCGGGCACTACTTGAACAGATTCGTGCTGAGGGTGAGATTACAACAACCACCATCGTTTTTTCAATCGGTCCCCGCATCAATGCGGCCGGGCGAATGGGAGATGCAACGGTAGCTGTTGAATTGATGATTTCCGATGATCAAAAAGATGCTAATCGTTATGCATCGGAACTTGAATCGATCAATCGCAGACGCAGGGATACCGATACACGTACGATGGAAGAGGCCATGGAGATGATCGAGCGTCAATATAACCTGGATGAATTGTCGTCGATGGTTTTGCATGATCCCGACTGGCATCTCGGGGTGATCGGTATCGTCGCATCCAGGCTGGTCGATACCTATTATCGCCCGACCATCATGCTGAGTTCGGTAGAAGGCAAGGTAAAAGGTTCGGCGCGATCGATAAAGGGTTTTAATATTTATGATGCCTTAAAGCGGTGTGAGGATTTGCTGGAACAGTTTGGGGGGCACGAATTTGCAGCCGGGCTTACCATGGAAAAATCCAATGTGGAAGAATTTCGAAGGCGGATAGACGAGATTGCTTGTGTAAAACTATCTGAAAGCGATTTTAAACCGGAGCTGGAAATCGATTCTAGGATTGACCTGAGTCATGTAGACAGACGATTCTGGAAATTACTCAGCCAGTTTGAACCATTTGGGCCGGGAAATCTAAGGCCGATATTCGTCAGTGAAGGAGTTGAAATTTATGGCGTTCCCACCATTGTTGGCAATGGGCACCTGAAGATGAAAATTCGACAAAACGGGTCCAGCGTATTTGATGCAATCGGGTTCAATATGCACGATCATTTGCCATTTATACGTGATGCCAAAGGTGAACGCATAGACATCGCTTATGTCATTGAAGAAAATTACTGGAAAAACGAACGAACACTGCAGCTCCGGCTGAAAGATATCCACGTACAAAACTAAAAAACAGAAATGGGAGATTTGCAGGTACCCTGTTTCAATTTATTCGCTTGAAGATCAATAGTTACGACCGTCTACATCATTAGTTATGCCCATCGGCCCGGAATTTAGTGATCGCCGTGTGAATGCAGTATATTCAGTCGGGGAAAATTTCTGAACCGAATAATTATCACTTCAGCTGAGTCTGAGTGATCTCCGCAAATAAAATAAACAATTATAATATTTTCGATATGAAAAGCTGTCTGCTATTAAAGACCCTCTTAATAATCACTGTTGCATTATCCATGTACGATTCATCAGTGGCTCAGGATCAATGGCAAATACTGGAAACTGAAAGCCAATCGCAAGAACGTCATGAAAATGCCTTCGTCAAGTCAGGTGAAAACTTTTATCTGCTGGGTGGCCGGGGTTCCAGGCCAACAGATATTTATAATCCTTCTACTCATACCTGGATGGAGGGAGCCCCTGCTCCGATCGAAATCTCTCATTTTCAGGCTGTAAGTTACGAGGGGCTCATTTACGTAATGGGTGGTCTTACTGGGAACTGGCCTTCCGAAACACCTCTCTCGCACATATATATCTATGATCCACTCATCGACAAGTGGTTTCTCGGCCCTGAAATACCCTCACACCGACAACGTGGAGCCGCAGGTGTTGCCGTCTACAACGATAAAATTTATCTGGTATGCGGGATTGTCAATGGACATACATCTGGCTGGGTCCCCTGGTTAGATGAGTTCGATCCAGCCACGAATAGCTGGAGAGAACTACCGGATGCTCCCCGCTCCAGAGACCATTTTCAGGCTGCTGTTGTGGGCGACAAGCTTATAGCTGCCGGAGGAAGAAAATCCGGGTACGACGGACAAGGGTTTGAAGCTACGATTGCTGAAACGGATGTATACGATTTCCTGACTGGAACCTGGAGTACTCTGCCTTCACCAGAGGGTGATATTCCAACACAACGGGCCGGTACAGCGGCCATCGGTACAGGCAGTGAAGCTATTGTTATTGGCGGTGAAAGTGGCAGTCAAACCGTATCCCACAATGAGGTAGAAGCTTTAGACCCGGAAACAGGTATCTGGCGAAGTTTGCCAGCGTTGAATACCGGCCGTCATGGTACACAAGTGATCTATTCAGAAGGAAACTTGTATATTGAAGCAGGAAGTGGCGACCGTGGTGGTGGCCCGGAATTGAGCTCACTCGAAAAGTTTACCCTTTCTGAAGAAGAAAGCTCTGAAAACGAACCGATTGTTGCCGGTACTTTGGAGCTATCCGGCGAAAGTCATGATTTTGGTCCAGTGCGACCTCACACAACTAAAACCGCTACATTTGAGCTCGACAATAGCGGAGGTAATCAGGGAATTCTTCTCTCCTATATGATTGTGACCGGAAGTGAGGAGTTTGTTGTGGATTTCCCGTATACGCTGCCATATGTGATAGGGTCAGATAAGACTGTCAGTTTTGATGTTCATTTTACTCCAAATAGCAACCAGTCTGCAGAGACCTCCCTGCTGATCAAGGTAGCGGACCGGGGTGATCGCCAGCCGAAGGAAATTCAGCTGAGTGGTAATTAGATTCCGGTTGGCCTGGTTATATAATTGCTGGTTATGGGGTTGAAAGGAGTGTAATGGTCAGGCATAACTAGTTGTGGTTTTATCGATAAATGACTTGGTGGTTTTGTTTATGCTTTATGAGATAGTTACGGGAAAATGTAGTTTTCCGCCACGTAACTACTGTCTGCAGGTGCGTTGTTTAAGGGGGAAAAAGCTCTTATATTTAGCGTCTCGATGAGGGACTGTAGCTCAGTCGGTAGAGCAACGGACTGAAAATCCGTGTGTCGGCGGTTCGATTCCGCCCGGTCCCACTTTTCTTAACGCCTTGCGAGACTTCCGGTAACGGTCTTGCAGGGCGTTTCTTTTTTGGGGTTATGCCGGCTGATTGTCCAAATTTGGGTAACAATTGGGTAACAAAGTAGGAACCTCGCTCATGCTATAGATGTGAATTACGAATCACATCTATAATTTTCCAACCGTCAGAAAACTCTCTAGCATTGCCCCCTAAAACTCATCTTCTGAGCGGTGGTATGTCATGGGCTTATTTTCAGATGGGATTCTATGATGAATTCAAGAGCATCATTACAGGTTGAGCTTTTCGTAGATTTCCCCTCTTTCTCACTCAATTTCCTTTATATGTAGTAATTTACATATATTGAACATATATAATAAATATTTTA
>SLOU01000238.1 GCA_007132385.1 Balneolaceae bacterium
AACTCGATCTCCGGAATCAATCGGAAACCAATGATTTTATCGGACAGGAACACCCTGGGGTTGTGATCATTGCTGCTGCGAGGGTCGGCGGAATTCTGGCAAACGACCGCTATCCATATCCTTTTTTGTACGACAACCTGCAGATCCAGAACAACCTGATCAATGCTTCTCATCAAAACGATGTTCGCAAGGTCATTTTTTTGGGCAGCTCCTGTATCTACCCGAAACATGCCGATCAGCCGTTAAAAGAGGAGTATCTTCTGACCGGCCCGCTGGAGCCGACCAATGAATGGTATGCTGTCGCCAAAATTGCCGGACTCAAGCTCATCGAAGCGTTGCGGAAACAGTTCGGCCGTGCGTATGTCTCCCTGATGCCAACCAATCTCTATGGCCCCCGGGATAATTTTGACCTGGAAACCTCACATGTACTGCCGGCGATGCTGCGAAAGTTTCATGAGGCAAAGGAGGGGGGAAACACACCGGTTACTCTCTGGGGATCCGGAACCCCGATGCGGGAGTTTCTTTATGTGGAAGACCTGGCCGAAGCGGTTCTGTTTTCTCTGCAGAACAACCTGGATGAAACCCTGTACAATGTCGGTACAGGAAAAGATATCACCATCAGGGAACTTGCACTAACTATCCAGGAGATTACCGGCCATTTAGGCGAAATTGAATGGGATAGCAGTAAACCCGACGGGACTCCGCGAAAACTGATGGATGTTTCCAAAATGGAAGAACAGGGATGGACATACCGCACGGAACTGAAAGAAGGCATTCATAAAACCTACGAGTGGTTCCTGGAAAATGAAGGAGAGGTTAAAGAGGTGAAACTGTAGATGTTGCAGGTACACAAGTGACTCTCATGCTTGGGTGCTCTCAGCATGCATATGCCCCTGCGATGTTCAAGCTGACAATGTTGATGTACTGAGGGATACATTCCTGCTTGCACGTGTGGCTGCCGTTTCAGGGAGTGAGGACACTGGCCCCGGCGGTTGCTTCCAGTGCACGTGTTCCTGCATGAACCGGGCTGATGACATGCACTTTAAAATGGTTGCTCTCAGCATACACGCGGTCCTGAGTGTCCCGGCGATCGATTTTTTTGTATGATTTGGATTTTTTAATTGGTACGCATTATAGATAATTTCACTTATCTTTAGGAAATCTTACTGAATCATCTACAGTCTGAAAATAAATCAATATCAAAAAATCAAGCTAACAGATTACTATGAGTTCTAAGAAGAAAATTGCCCTGATAACAGGGGTTACGGGTCAGGATGGAGCGTATTTATCAGAATTTTTACTTGAAAAGGGATATGAAGTTCATGGTATCAAGAGGAGGTCGAGTTCTTTTAATACCGGGAGAGTGGATCATCTGTATACAGATCCGCATTTCAGCGGCTTGCCGTTTTATATGCATTACGGAGATATGACGGATGCGACGAATCTGATTCGCATCATCCAGGAAGTGCAGCCAGATGAAATCTATAATCTGGCGGCTCAGAGTCATGTACAGGTATCCTTTGAGTCACCCGAATATACGGCCAATAGCGATTCGCTGGGAACGCTCAGGCTGCTTGAAGCGATTCGGATTTTGGGGATGACGGAGAAGACCCGGTTTTACCAGGCTTCCACGAGTGAATTGTTTGGAAAAGTTCATGAAGTTCCTCAAAAGGAGACGACGCCGTTTTATCCGCGTTCACCCTATGGCGTGGCCAAACTCTATGCCTTCTGGATTACGGTGAACTACCGCGAAGCTTACGACATGTTTGCCGTGAACGGAATATTGTTTAACCACGAATCGCCGATCCGCGGGGAAACGTTCGTTACACGCAAAATAACAAGGGCGGCGGTACGGATAGCAGCCGGGATCCAGCCGAAAATGTTTTTGGGGAATATGAATGCCAAACGTGACTGGGGACACGCCAAAGATTACGTCAGGGGCATGTGGGAAATGCTTCAGGTCGATACCCCCGAGGATTTTGTGCTTGCAACCGGACAAACCCATACGGTCCGCTCGATGTGCGAAAAAGCGTTTCATCACGCAGGTATTGAACTGAAATGGGAAGGCGAGGGTATTGACGAGGTTGGCATCGACAAAAAGTCAGGCAAAACACTGGTTGAAGTGGACCCCAAATATTTCCGGCCCACGGAAGTCGATCTTCTTGTCGGGGATGCCAGTAAAGCCAAAGAAAAACTCGGATGGGAGCCGAAGTACAGTTTCGACGACCTGGTCAGGGAGATGGTGGAAGAGGACCGCAAAGCGCTGGAAAACGGGGATAGCGCCTTTCCGGTCGATTGACGGGTTGAATAAACAACAACCTGCGCCACTGCAACAGGATAATTCACCCGGCCAATTACATGTTGGCTTTGTTCGACCAGGGGAAGGCAGGCATCCTCACGCAATAACAGTTTTTCCGGGGATTCTTCCTGTTGGATCTTGTATCTATTCAGTAGTATAGGTCCACGAAGTGGTACCAGAGGACGGGCCGGTATATATTGATATATTTGAGGCTACGAGGTACCGGTGCGGGGCTCTGCTTTTCAGATTTTTCCCCGGATGTTGCCTTCGAACTGTTCGGCCGACCCGTTGACGTTCATATCCT
>SLOU01000104.1 GCA_007132385.1 Balneolaceae bacterium
TGCTAAATCAATAAATACAACCTATTCATTGAATTTTATTTCAGGCTGCAATCGTTTATCGCATACTTGTATTGGAAAAAACAATTTTATTCTATATAAAAATAGACAATTTTATTTCCGGCATCCTTATTACTTTTTATTTTTTTCCCCTCTTCCCGATTAATAGTATAGACAATATTACGCATGGAATTTAATTCTCTTTCGTCAGAATATTTAACTTTAAGTGCGTCTCCCCCGGCTTTCAGTTTTTTTACAGAATCGATTAACGGTTGGTATTTTGAAGTACTGCTCCGGGAAACCTTTACTTTTGATTTTGGTACAATTTTCACTTTCATGATACCGAGTATTCATTCATCTTGATTTATAAAACAAGTCAATTGTTTTTAATAAATCAAACTATTTTTCCGTCAAGGTACCTGTATGGATGAAAGTATGGAGTTAACTATATCTTCTGGTGAAATATCTTCAGCTTCAGCTTCAAAAGTTGGTATAATTCGATGTCGTAATACATCCATAGCAATTGTCCTGACATCTTCCGGGGTGACATAAGCACGATGTTCCATGAATGCATGTGCACGAGCTGCCAGGTTTAGATTTATCGTTGCCCGGGGAGATGCTCCGAAACTGATCAAGTCGGACAGGCGCTCTAGATTGAAACGGGCCGGCTCACGGGAGGCAAAAACCAGGTCGATAATATATTGTTCGACTTTTTCATCGATGTAGATATCGTTGATTACTTTTCTCGCTTCAAATACTTTTTCGGTTTTAATAACCGGTTTTAATTTCGGTTTGCTACCCGTTTTGGACATACGTCTCATTATTTCAAGCTCTTCTCTTTCAGTCGGGTACTCGATCTTTATTTTGAGCATAAACCGGTCGACCTGGGCTTCGGGCAACGGGTAAGTCCCTTCCTGTTCTACCGGATTTTGGGTGGCCAGGACCAAAAATGGCTGTTCAAGTTTAAACGTTTCCTCTCCGATTGTAATCTGAAGTTCCTGCATTGCTTCGAGCAGGGCGCTTTGGACTTTGGCCGGTGATCGGTTAATCTCATCGGCCAGAATAATATTTGAAAAAATGGGGCCTTTTTTTACCGTAAATTCAGCTTCTTTCTGGTTATATATGAGTGTGCCGATTAAATCTGCAGGCAATAGGTCTGGCGTGAACTGTATTCGTTGAAACTTTGTATCGAGAACCGTGGCCAGGGAAGAAACCGTCAGTGTTTTTGCCAAACCTGGAACACCTTCGAGCAGTACATGACCGTCTGCCAGAAGCCCGATCATCAGACGGTCAATCATATATTTTTGCCCTACAATTACTTTTTCAAGTTCACTGTATATATCTACAATAAACTGACTGGACTTCTCAATTTTCTCACCCAGTTGTTGCATATCTATTTGATTGCTCATTCGAGAATGTAGTATTATTTTGATAGTTAGTTATTAATACAGAAAATAATAGCGCCAAACTGCGAGGGTATGCTATCCATCTGTTGCCGTTTTTCTTTTTTTGATATGAAAACATACCCACTTTGTTTACCGGTACACTGTATCTTATTAATATTGGCAAACAAGGTACATAAAGTGAGAAAAAGGTTCACAAAACTAAATCAAGTTTTTAACACATGAAACGCAGTTATGGCTTTCAGGTAATGATTCATAATTAATTCGTTTCAATAGACAATATTCCTTGATGACATATCCAAATTTCTCTACCTTTAGTCCTTTGAAAATAAAAGCTATTTGATGGTAACATACACCTTTGTCCTGCTCGCAGTACTGGCCATTTCCTCGGCCCTTGCGATGATATTGAATAAAAATACGATAAACAGCGCACTTTTTTTGGTTCTGAACCTGCTGTCGGTAGCCGGATTATACCTGTTGCTACAGGCTCAATTTTTGGCCATGGTACAGGTGATTGTTTATGCCGGTGCGATCATGGTGCTCTTTCTTTTTGTGATTATGCTGTTGAATATAGATGAAGAAAAAGATCTATTTAACAGGTTCAGATTGAAATATTTGGTGGTCTTTCTCCTCGGTGTTGTGGTTTTCGGGCAATTACTGTACAGTATTGGCGGGGTAACGGAAATGTTGCCTGAAATATCACCTGATATGGAATATATAGGCACAGTTGAAGCAATCGGGGAAGTGATGTATACGAATTATGTGATACCGTTTGAGTTGACAGCTATACTTTTGACAGCAGCGGTAGTAGGTGCCTTGATGATAGCCCAATACAAGGTGAATAAAACTGATCAGGAACAAGTATGATTGGAATTGACTGGTATCTTGCTTTAAGTGCAATTCTTTTTTCTATAGGAGTGGTAGGTGTATTAATCCGGCGAAACGCAATTGTCATCATTATGTGTGTTGAACTGATGCTTAACTCCGTGAATGTCACTTTGATTGCGTTTGCAAGTTATCACGGTGATATTGCCGGACAAGTACTTGTTTTATTTGTGCTTGCCGTTGCTGCAGCCGAAGCTGTTGTCGGACTTGCCATCATTCTTGCAATTTTTCGTAATAACCTTACTACCGATATTACCAAAATAAACCTCCTCCGCTGGTAAACGCCCGCAGTTCCAATAATTTACAGGTAGTTTTTTGCTAGCAAGTTTTTATAAGATAAGGAACAGACCAAAAATCAGGGTCACGAACAATACAAAGACCATGATGACATCCATCGGGGGACTGTAAGTACGTGCCTGATGCTCTTTCTTAGAAAATGGATTGAGCCATTCCATCGGATTGTTGAATTGCCCGGAGATGCGGATAGCAAAATTATGAACGGTTTTTTCAGTCCAGTCAAATAAATCGTCGATTGCGTTAACAAAAACCCTGCGAAAGAAGGGTGCTGGTACGCGGTAAAACCAGTCAACATCCAATGCCAGGATTCGCTCTCCAGCCAATTTCTTGCGATAGAGCCAGAATCCGGCAAATGTGAGAAGGGCGATTTGTGTGATCTCTACGAAATGGTAGACCGTAAACGGCTGATAGTCAGTCTCAAAAGGAAGATAGATGTAGAGGGTGTTTGGAAAGAGGCCGTAAAAAATACATAAAAATGCGGCCATACCCATTGCAATGTACATGTTGACAGGGAGTGGTTGTACTTCAATATCGGTGTCTTCCTTGTCAAACCATGTGAAGTAAGGCAGTTTCAGGCCCACACTGAGGAAGGTGCCAACCCCGGCAAGAATTAAAAGCAGCATAACGGTTTCGTTTCCGGCATAACCGGCGGCATCCACTGTCATAGCTTTACTGATAAATCCGTTGAAAAGCGGCAATCCGGAAATGGAAAACGCCCCCACCATATATAAAAGCATGGTCCATCGCATTTTCTTTTTGAGACCTCCAAGCTCGACCAATTTGGTTGTGCCGGTAGCATACAGAACGGCACCGGCACCCATAAACATCAATGATTTATAAAGTATATGACTGTAGGCATGAGCTGCGGATCCGTTCAACGCCATTTCGGTACCAACGCCGATGCCTGCAACCATAAAGCCGACCTGACTTACGATGTGATACGCCAGGATTTCTCTCATATCTTTACAAATAACAGCATAAAGTACACCGTAAATAGCCATGGCCACACCGAACCAGGTCAGTAATTCCCAGCCGGGGAAAACCCGTATCAATACATAGACAGCAGATTTGGTCGTGAAGGCACTCATGAAAACCGCACCGGTTATAGTCGCTTTTGGATAGGCGTCAGGAAGCCAGGCGTGAAGTGGGATAACAGCTGCGTTGATAGCAACTCCAATAAGCATCAATATGGCAGCGGTAGACTCAAGATCACTGAACATGGTAATGGCAATGGATCCCGTCGAAGCAAGATGCCAAAGAATCCCGGCGAGCAGGATACCTCCGCCCAACACGTGAAAAATAAGGTAGCGCATGCCGGCAGCGTCGCTCTCGGCAGTGCGGCGAGCCCAGACAAGCCAGGTAGAACTGACCGCCATTAACTCCCAAAATACCAGGAGAGTAAAGAAATCGCCTGCATAGGTAACACCGATAGCTCCACCGGCATAAACCAACGCGGCAAGCTGTTGTCCCAGTTCCTTGATATGCCAGGCATAAATTCCGGCAATTAAAGCTGTGGCGGCGAAAATGATTCCAAACAGGCGGCTCAGAGAATCTACCTGCATCAGCACCAGTTCGAGACCTGCCAATGAACCGGATACTTCATATCCATCCGGCCTGCCAAAGATTACTGCGAGGGCTGCAATGGGAAAAATCAGGAAGACAGTGCTTCGCAGTTTTTCCGGCAGCAACGGGAGTATAAATGCTCCCAGTATTAAAATGATACCCGGTATTGTAATAATCTCAGCGATCATAATAGTCTGGATCTCGCTTCACAATGTTTTTTGAAATAAATTTAGCTACATAAATAATGGCCAGGCACGACAAGAATCCCCAAATGGCATAAAAAGCCGGAATGGCATTCCACCAGTGGCTGTCGTAATCGGCCAAGACGGTAAATTCAAGTACAATGGTGGTTAAAAAGAGAATGCCAAGTACAATCCATTGCCAGTTTTTCATCACATGCCTCCGTTAAAAATGGAATTGCTGATGTTGCTTGCCAGTTCATAAAAGTTGAAAAACAGGTCCGGAAACAGTCCGAAAATAACTGACAGAGCAGCTGTAACCATGATGGGTACTACCATAAAGGGCGAAGCTTCACCATATTTCTCAAGTTCGGGGCCTCCTTTTTTGAAGTAGGCGCGCCATATAATCGGGAAGAAGTATCCCACATTCAGCAGTCCGCTGATGACCAAAATCAGGACTGGAATCAGCATACCGCCTTCCAGCGATCCGATTGCCAGGTACCACTTGCTGACAAACCCGTTCAGGGGAGGTATACCTGCAAGACCCATCGACCCGACGACAAAAGCACCCATCGTCCAGGGCATTACTTTCGCAATGCCATTAAGGTCACTGATATCTTGCTTGTGAAGATTTACATAAATCGCACCAGCACAGAAAAAGAGAGTGATCTTCATCGTAGCGTGAGCAGCAATATGCATAATGCCACCGGTCATGCCCAGAGGTGTGATCAGTGCAGCACCGAGTACAATATAGGACAGGTGCCCCACTGTTGAGTAAGCCAGGCGTCGTTTAAGGTTATCCTGCCTGAAAGCGAGCAATGATGCACATAAAATCGTAATACCAGCAATGACGATCAGAATTTCATTCAGGCTGTATGCAGTCATCGCTTCACTTCCGAATATAAAGCCGACTACGCGAATCACCCCGAATACACCCGACTTTACGACTGCAACTGCATGAAGCAGAGCACTAACGGGGGTGGGGGCAACCATAGCCGTTGGCAACCAGGAATGAATCGGCATGATTCCTGCCTTGACACCGACACCGCCCAAAAAGAGCAGAAATACGATCAGCATCATGGGTGCCGATATGTCCAATCCGCCAAATACACCACCCGGGGTGAAATCCATCGTGCCGGTCAGGTAATAAGTGAGTGCGGCAGCGGCTACCAGCATCAAACCGGCTGTGAGGGTATAAGCCAGGTATTGGCGACCACCTGCAATGGCTTCCTTGTTTTCTTTGTGAATTACAAGAGGATAAGTGGCAAGTGTCAGGATTTCATAAAAGATGACAAAAGTCAGAAGGTTACCAGAAAAAGCAATGCCTATGGTTGAAGAGAGACAGACAGCAAAACTTGCAAAATAACGCGTTTGTTTCTTTTCTCCGGCCCCCCGCATATACCCGATGGAGTAGAACGAGGTAAATATCCACAAACCGGAGGCAATCACTGCGAAGAAGACGCCAAAAGGGTCGGCCGTTAACTGCAGTGGTACATTCGGGGCGATCTCAATAATATCAAAAACGATGGTTTCTCCGCGAACAGCAGATGGCAGCAGAGTCAATACAAGCCCGAATTTGATTACGGCCGCGAGAATCGTCCAGAATTCACGCAGATTGGGCCTGTTGGAGCTCAGCAATATCGGGATCACCGCTACGAGGGAAACCAATATAGCATATAATGGTACGTACGTTAAATCCATCAATAAATGGTCATTTAGATATTTTCAAATCGAATGATTAAAATCCTGACGGTATCATATTCATGATTACAGTAACAATGGCAACGTTAAAAATTCCGATCAAAAAGAGTCCGACAGCGAGTATTGAAGTTGAATAAAGCATGGATGGAGGGACCTCATCTTTTTCACCCACATGGTCCGGAATCTGCTCATCGGCATCCGGATTTTTCATATACACTTTTTCAAGTACCCGGAAGAAATAGACCGCATTCAGCAGTGAACTGACCAGAATAACGGCAAGAAAGAGCCAGTTGTCGGCTTCCACTGTTCCGAGTACCAGGTACCACTTGCTGAAAAATCCTGCCAAAGGAGGTAATCCGACCATTGAGATAGCTGCTGTTGCAAAGGAAAACATTGTCCACGGATATTTTCTTCTGTAGGAATGATCGAACCGGGTGATGTCGGAGTGGCCTTCTTTTTGCCGGAGGTTAGCGGCAACCATAAACAGACAGGCTTTCATAACGGCGTGATTCAGGATATGAAGCAAGGCGCCGATAAACCCGTATGGATTAGCCAGGCTGATTCCCATGATGATATACCCGATCTGCGAAATACTGGAATAGGCCAGCATCCGTTTCATTTCATTTTGTGCAATAGCCATGATGGATCCGTATAAAATGCCGATGCAGGCCAGTAGTCCAACGATATAGGAAATGGGAACAACAAGATCGATCAGTTCGATACCAAAAAGGTAAAGCATGATACGTATCAAAACATAAGCGGCAACCTTTGTACCGATCGGGGCGATAAGTGCAGAAGAAGAGGAAGCGGCATAGGTATAGGAGTCGGGCAGCCAGCCGTGCATCGGAAACAGGGCAGCTTTGGTTCCAATTCCAACCACCATCAGCACCACTGCTGTGATGACTGCCGTGTTGCCTGCAAATTCGGGCAGCATCGGTGCCATATCAATGATATTCAGAGTACCGGTAACGGTATAAAGAAATCCAACTCCTAACAAGTAGAGTGTACCACCGGTAGTACCGATAATCAGGTATCTGAAAGCTGAAAACGGGGCTGCCCGGTCACCGATTGCAATCAATGCATACATAGACAAAGACGCAATTTCCAGGAAAACAAACAGGTTGAAAAGGTCACCGGTCAGTACCATGCCGTTAAAACCGAGCATCAACAACATAGCGACACTGTAATAGGCCATCTGTTTGTGCGGAAATTCGTTAACAGCAACTTGCCTTGAATGGATCAATACAAAAAAGGCGATCACGTTGATTACCATGATCACAAAAGCCGACAAACCGTCGTATACAAATTCAATGCCGACGGGAGGCTCCCATCCACCAAAAAGATACCTCAAAGGAATATCATTCAGATAATAGATAAACCCATAAACCGAAAAAACGGAAGAAATTCCGGTTCCCAGAGAAGCAAGTGGTTGGCATAACTCTCTTTTCCATACTCCGAAAAGAGGAATGATGACCGAAAAAACCAGGAAATTCAGTGAGATTATTGCCGGTAAATGAGTTTCGATCATTGAATCTGCTCCAGAATTTCTTCTTCGTCAAGCGTCTTATAGCGGTTATAGGTGGCTATGAGCAAAGCAAAGGCAACTCCGAGTGTAGCTACACCAACCACAATAGCGGTGAGCATCAGTGTGTGTGGTAATGGATTCAGATAGTTAGCTACTTCTGCTGTAGAGATTCCGGGATCACGGACCGGTACGGTTGCATCCCATTTGGATCCGATGGATACCCAGAACAATACGACGGACACTTGCAAAATCGTCAGCCCGATTGTTTTTTTGACGAGGTTTTTTTTGAATAAAATTCCGTAGAGTCCAATACAGAGCAGGATTATTGTCAGCCAGTATGCATAGTGTCCAAGTAGAAAATCAAGCATAGTCTTCACCTCTTGCCATATGGTCGTAAATCATTACAAGGATTGCCATAACGGCGATACCGATTCCTATTTCAATTACCAGAATACCGTAATAACGAAGTTCTGCAGGCGTCAAGTCACCGGGAAAGGGGAGAGCCTCATAATCCAGGAAATAGCTTCCATAAAGCACAGATATAAATCCGGCGGCAAAATAAACAATGACACCGATCGCTGCCATCGGGGTTGTGAAAAATTCCTTAATTTGAAGGCGTGAGACGAGCCTTCCACCTGCAATACGTATCAGAATGATGGATGAAGCGAGTAGTGCCCCGCCCTGGAACCCGCCGCCTGGGCTGTAGTGGCCATGAAAGATCACATAGATCCCGAAAAGCATGATATAAGGACTCAGCAGCCGGGCTCCCAAAAGTACAATCGGACTTTCAAACTGTGTTCTCATATCGATCGGTATTTCCTCAGGATCAACAAGCAGATTAAACCGGCAGCAAATACAACCACTTGCTCGCCAAATGTATCAATACTTCTGTAGTCACCCAGAACAACGGTAACCATATTGGGGGTGTTGGCATCATTATAAGCTTCCCGGATAAAGTAACTGCCCGCTACGACGGTATTAGTAATACTTCTCTCCTGGTGCATCAGGTTATCGGGATCACCCCTGTCAGGAAGCCCCGTTGATCCATAGATCAATAATCCTGCAAAAGCTGCCAGTACAACTATTTTTGCGTATTTCACGATTCAGTTATGCTATATTTTTATTACAGTTGACTCTGTTACAGGATGGATTGACGAGTGTTGCCGGTTCATTAATCGTTGATCGTTAGTCGTTCGTTTTAATCGTGGTTCGAAAAAGTGCGATAACAAATAGGATTCCTGTTACGCCTGCCCCTATTACAGCTTCTGTAAACCCGACATCAATTCCGCCCATAGCTGTAAACAGCAGTGCCATGGTAAAACTGAAAATTGTGAGTGTTACCACAGCGATCAAAAGATCCTTGGCTTCAAGTGCAACGATTGCAGAGATAATCAGAAATAGAAAAAGTACAAGTTCAATTTCCCAAATCATGGATCAATCTCCTTCGAATCAGGTGTTATATTTGATATTTCCGGACCGTTCAGTTTCGGTTTGACTCCGCGCATGTACCCGGCCCTGGCCAGTGCATGTGTTCCAATTGGGTTTGAAAGCATCACAAAGAGCACGATCAGGGTTAGTTTGACACTGTTCATCGTAAATCCTTCAAAAACGATGAGCCCGAAAATGACCAACATGATGCCGAGAGTATCCGACTTGCTGACGGCATGTGTGCGAGAGTAGAAGTCCGGCAGGGTAATAACCCCAACACTACCGACGAACATGAAGAAAATGCCCGCAACGATAAATATGATGCTTAAAATACTTTGGATTTCCATTATTGCTCGTCAACTCGTTTTGTACTTACAAATTTGGCAATGGTTAATATTCCGATAAAGCCGAGAATCGCATAAGCAAGTGTGATATCAATGAACATGTCAATTCGTTCGAACATGAACCCGATCAGAGTAATCAATACGATTGTTTTTGCTGCAATGGCATTGGTTCCCATCAACCGGTCGTAGATCGTTGGCCCCTTAACGACCCGAATCAAAGGTACGGCTATAATGATTGCAAGAATGACTGTGCTGTAGAGAAAAAACTGGGTCATCGTTGTTTGATCTGTTCCGATTTATTGAGAATTTGAATATCGTAGATAACCGGTATCTCTTCAGTTGAGAAGAGTTTCAATACTTTTCTGGGCATGATGTCACTGGTAATTGCTTCAAATGATTTTGGTGTAAGGGCGTGGACAATATATTCATCTTCAGTGATATCGATGGTCAGGGTTCCCGGTGTAAGTGTGATCGAATTTCCCAGAATCATTCGTGCATGTGCACTGGGCAGGTCAACTTTGAATTTTAAAATGTAGGTTTCGACCTGTCGTCCGGGAAAGATAATAACAGTTGCAACATGCAGACCGGCCAGGATAATTTCTTTGAGCAGCCAGATCACATAAACAGGCACATAATAGAAACGAAGCAGCCTCAGATCGTCCATTTCATCGTCGAAGAACTTGTGAAGCTTGAGCTTATGGTTAACAGCCATGACGATAGCTACACTAATAACGCCCTGTGCTATCTGCATCGGTTGATAGATCCCGCTCATGATCAGCCAAAAGCCCATCAATGCAATAAATGATAATACCAAATTTACATATGATAACTTCTTCATCCGAAGAGACAACGGTTAGTTATTGCTGTTGGTCAAGTTTTTTACCCGTCGAAAAATCAGACCAAACATATAAAAAAAGTAGAATTCAGTACAGTAAAAGTTTTGATACATTTTAGTACTGATTTCGAAAGAGCGGGAAATTTAATGAATTTATTATACGGTTTCTTGAAAAAATCAGTTTTAATGAGACATGTCTGTTTATGTTGAAAGAGATTTTTGTATCTTTGCCA
>SLOU01000154.1 GCA_007132385.1 Balneolaceae bacterium
ATTATCAGGTATTGGCCGGGGACGGGCTTGTAATGGTTGTCCCGGAATACAATGGTGGATTTCCGGGTATTTTGAAAGTTTGGATAGATTACCTGCCTTTTCCTGAATCATTTAAATTCTATCCTATATGTTTAATTGGCGAAGCTGATGGCAAATTCGGGGCACTTCGTCCGATCGAACAGGTTCAGAATTTATTAATATATCGCAAAGCGCATGTGTATCCAGAGCGAGTTTTTATTCCCGGGGTAAACGATGTAGTGGATGAATCCGGTGATATAGATGAACAAGCCAAAATTGACCGGATCAAAAAACAGGCTGAAGGATTTATAAGGTTTATCAGTTCGATTTGAGCATATACCCGACACCGTGAAGGGTTACCAGGTATTTGGGTTCGTCAGGATGCATTTCGATTTTAGCCCGCAGTTTGGAGATATGGACATCTACTGTACGTGTATTGGTACTGTATTCGTATCGCCAAACCTGTTCCAATAGTTCATCTCTTGAGATAGGCTCATTTCTGCGGGGTGCCAGGTAGCGCAGCAATTCAACCTCCCTGGTAGTGAGTGGAATACGATCCTGCCCCGGTTTTTTGACATAAGATTCTTTCAGATTGACTTCGACAGGATCAAGTGTAATCGCATTCAGCGGTCCGCTTTTTGAATATTTACTGGCTCGCCGGAGCCGTGCATTGATTCTGGCCAGTAGTTCTTTGACACCAAACGGTTTGGTCATATAATCGTCCGCACCGATATTCAACCCTGTTACTTTGTCGATTTCCTGATCGCGGGCAGTAAGCATGATGATCGGAAAACTATATTTGAGTTCCCGGATCTCACTGCAGATATCGTATCCGCTTTTCCCGGGAAGCATCAAATCCAGCAGCATCAGATCCGGATCTACTTCTTGTACTTTTTCAACGGCGTGAGTTCCTTCATCCACGACAAATACTTTATATCCTTCATTTTCAAGGGTGTCACGCAGAGTAAAAACCAGGCTTGGTTCATCTTCTACTATGACTATTTTTTTCGGCTGTTTATTATTTGACATAATCTGCGGATGATTCTAATTCTTCGTTCACATATTCATGATGTATCTCTCTTTGTCGATCTCCATTTTCAATAGTTTCACACATGGGGAACTTAACAATAAATGTCGTGCCTTCATTCACTTCACTGATAACATCGATTTTCCCCTTGTTCAATTCTACCAAATTTTTAACGATGGATAATCCGAGTCCGTGGCCTTTGGTTTTGGCTGTCATGCTGTCTTCATACCTGTAGAATTTCTCGAAAATCTGTTTTTTGGCTTTTGCAGGTATGCCTAATCCGCGGTCTCTCACTATTAGGGCAACGTAGTCTCCCATTTTTTTCACTTTTAATGTGATTCTTTTGGTGTTCGGGCTGTATTTAACAGCATTGTCTACCAAATTGCCAATAATGGTTTCAAAATGATCGGGATCCGCCATAGCCTGAGGGAGGCCGGGTTCGATTTCAAGTTCAAAGCGGTACCCTTTTCCGGTCACATAGTTATAATGATTTTGATGATAAAACTCGGTCAATTCATCGATATTTTGCGGGGTGATCTGAACCATATTCTGCCCTGAATCAATCCTGGCAATATCCAGCAGTTTTTCAATCATTTTTCTGAGACGGATCGTCTCATTGTATATATGATTTCCGTAAGTTTTGAGTCTATTCGGATCTGTAACTCTACCGTCGGCCAGGTTTTCACCGGCAGCTTGCATAGCGGCAAGAGGTGTCTTTAATTCATGCGTTACATTGGCAAGAAATCCGGCCTGACGTTGAGCCAGTTCTCTTTCCCGTCTTGCAGTAATAAACATAAAGATCAACGCTCCGGAAAGTGCGAAAACAGCCATACCCAAAACGATCAGGTTTCTGGTAAGTGAAGCGTTGGAAGCGGCTATCGTTGGTGAATCTATAATTTTTGCATGAAGCACCCAGTTGTCAAGCATATCCGGAAATCGCTGATTTATATCGATTAGGTCACGTCTGAATTTTTCATCATCATCGGATACAGCCAGAATTTCATCGATCATGAAATCACGGAGCCAAAGTACGACACCGGTTTCGGTTGTCGGGCTGAACTTTTTTTTCAGCTTATTGGATAAGAAATCATTTACCAGGTAATCCCGGTTGACAACAAAAGTGAGATGTCCTATCACTTCCTGATCGGTCAGGTTAATCATGGAGAGGGTCATACTCCGGTGAGTATCAAATGTTACCTTGTTATTCCATCTGTAATCGTCTATCAGAACCTTCATTCTGGAACGAGCCAGTCCCATGCCGTCACAGACAAGTTCAGAAACTTCATCTACTGGTTCGAACTCTTTGTTAACAGAGTTGAAAACATGAATCGGATAATCGGAATCGATACAGTGATCCTGGTCCTGTGGTGAAAAATAAATACTTTCGAAGATAGAGTCGTTACTGGCATCGGATAGTACTTTTTTAAACGATTCGGGAAAATTATGATGCTCATTGTAATATTGCTTCATATGAGCAATGTCAAGTTTTCGGATTCCCCTGAAAGGGATATAAAATCGGTTTCTTACCTGGCTGGTAAACTCTTCAAT
>SLOU01000277.1 GCA_007132385.1 Balneolaceae bacterium
GTAAACACCACCCAGTATTGACCGGCGCTGGTCACTCAGCTGCTGTATTTGCGGATTATTATATTCGGTTCCCTCTTTTTGCCATTCCTCGAAATATTCGGTGCCGCGTGCAGTTAATTCGTTCGAATGCCGGACAAACTTGGCCTCGGTAGCAACTATTTTGGCTACGTTATCCGAAAAGGCTTCCAAAGCCTTCTTCAGGTCGGGTTGACCGGGCCAAAGGAGATCACCCAACGTGGCCCCTGTGGCATCAAGCTGCTGGATCGCCAACGTTATATCATCGTCCATGGTTTGTAGCGAGATTCGGGTCTCATTAGAGCGCTCCATTCCTGTTGACTGGCAACCAGCTATCAGAATGAAGACAGAGATATGTGCGGACAGAAGAAAACGATTTATTTGCCTGTTGAGGGTCATGGCATGCCCACTTTTTTTGTTCTGAATTACGCTTCATAAAAGGTCGCTATTTTACGCCCAGAAACTGTTATAGCATACCACAAAAGGCTTACATAAATCACTGATTCCTACCCTGATGGCTACTTCTCAAAAAAATAATTGTATGTCGTTCTAATCCTTCATCCAATTCAAGTATGAACGTTTGTACCAATATTTGTACCAAAAAATAAAAAGCCTTGCAAGTCATTGACTTACAAGGCTTAATGTGCCCTGGACTGGATTCGAACCAGCACGACCTTTCGGTCACTGCCCCCTCAAGACAGCGCGTCTACCAGTTCCGCCACCAGGGCTCATTGGCAATTCTCAAAGTTGGAAAGACTCTAAATATAGGACTTTTCTTTTTGAAAGGACAACCAATGGGTTTGTTTTATTAGTCTTATTATAACTCAGTTTATGAAATTGATCGACTATTTTTTCTGTTTTTATTGTTCAGATAAATCCATAACCTAAAAATCACTCCATGAATAGACATTTTGAATCCCTGCTTATCACTGATTTCAGCAATCTGGCTACCCAAAAGTGGCAAATCATCAACGATGCAGTTATGGGTGGGGTTTCAACGAGTCAATTTCAGATCAATGAAGCCGGTCATGGTGTTTTTCTTGGTACGGTTTCCCTTGAAAATGACGGAGGTTTTGCATCGGTTCACAATTATGCCAAACTGAATTTCAGCGGTTTTTCCCAATTTGTCATTCGGGTAAAAGGAGATGGCAACAGGTACAGTTTTCGGTTCCGATCCGGAAAAGAGGAAGAGCGAAATGAGTGGTATTATGAATTGCGTTTTGAAACTATACCGAATAAATGGATCGATGTTACCCTCCCGTTCAGCGAGTTTGTGGCCACATACCGTGGCAGAAAACTGCCAGATGCTCCTCCTCCAGACTTTTCATCCATCTGGCGTTACGGTTTTCTGATTAGTGATAAGCAAGAGGGAGAATTCCGCTTGGAAATATCAACGATTTCAGTTTATTAAAATGATAAAAAGAACAGGTATAAATATGAGCAATCAATCGATCAGCTTTACCCATATCATTTTATTTCTCGGAGCGATGTCGATTCTGATTGCTGCCTGCAAGGAATCCCACGACCTCCCTTCGTTGCCTCTTGATGTTGAAGCTATTTCACTTCTCGGTGATACATTGCGGATCCCTGAATTGCCTGCAGATACAGAACGTGAATTCAGGGACAGTCTCGACGCAGCGATGGAACGTTACCGCATGGACCCGGAAGACCCGGATGCAATTATCGGGATGGGACTCCGCCTGGCAAACCTGGGATACTATCGCGATGCCGTCAGAACATTTACCGAAGGAACCTTCAAGCACCCGGAAGATGCGCGTTTTTACCGCCATCGGGGACACCGGTATCTCACTCTGCGCTTGTTTGATGCGGCTGTCGATGACCTTGAGATGGCGGCTTCCCTTTTGAGAGGAACACCCGTGGAAATGGAACCCGACGGATTGCCCGATGTAACGGGTGAACCGGAAGGTACTCTTCAGACGAAAGTCTGGTATCACCTGGGGTTGGCTCACTACCTCAATGGAGACTTCCGTGATGCAAGTGAATCATTCCGAAATAGCCTGGATGCTTCCGAGAACGACGATATGAAAGTGGCTGTACTTTATTGGTATTACATGGCCGAACGTCGTACCGGCAATGATGAATATGCCGGGAGCCTGCTTAATTTGGTAGAACCAGGGATGGAGATCCTGGAAAATGACAAATATCATCAGCTCTTGCTAGTTTTTGACGGGCAGTTTGATGCCGACAAGCTCCTTGAAACAGCAGCCGATGCCCTTGAAGATACAATAATCGGCTACGGCATTGGCAACTGGCATTATATCAACGGCCGCGCCGGGCGCGCATCAGAGATTTGGAACCATGTCGTGCAGGGTGACAATTGGGCTGCCTCCGGATTTATTGCAGCAGAGGCAGAGCTGGCTCGGATCTGATGAGAGCACAATTCCCGGGTGAATTTTCAGCTTGCCCATTCTGCAAATCAGATACGTGTCGAAGGAATCAGTGCTGCCCTACCGATTCTTCAGATCTTCTTCCATATAGTCGCGGAGCACCTTATGCAGGATACCGCCGTTGCGGTAGTAATCGATTTCTACAGGGGTATCGATCCGGCAAATGGTTTTGAATTCTACCACTTCACCATTCTCCCGGGTAGCTTTAGCCGGTACTTCCTGCTGTGGCTTCAGGTTATCGTCAACCAGGATATCGAAGGTTTCGGAACCGTCGAGCCCCAGGCTGTCATGAGACTGGCCATCTGCAAATTGCAGCGGCAACACTCCCATACCCACAAGGTTCGACCTGTGAATTCGTTCGTAAGAGGCGGCTATCACGGCCCGGACGCCAAGCAGTATAGTACCTTTTGCAGCCCAATCACGCGAAGAACCGGTCCCGTACTCTTTACCCGCCAGCGCAATCAGCGGTGTATTGGATTTCCGGTATTTTTGAGCCGCATCGAAGACTGTCGTGATTTCATCGTCCGGGAAGTATTTGGTGAACCCGCCTTCGGTACCGGGTGCAAGCTGGTTTTTGAAACGTACATTGGCAAACGTACCGCGCGTCATCACCCGGTCGTTTCCACGCCGTGAGCCATACGAATTAAAATCCTTCTGCTCCACTCCCCGTTCGATCAGATACTGACCCGCCGGACTGTCCACATCAATATTGCCAGCCGGGGAAATATGGTCGGTGGTAATCGAGTTTCCTACTTTGACCAGGACGCGGGCTCCCTCAACCGGCTTGATCGGATCCGGTGATTTACCCATATCAACAAAAAATGGTGGTTCCTGAATGTAGGTAGACTCAACTTTCCATTCATAAAGTTCACCTCCGCCAACCGGGATCTTGTCCCATGCTTCGGACTCAAATATATCGCTATACATTCTTTCGAAAAGCTCCGGACGGATGGCATTGTCCAGAAATTCCGTGATTTCAGCGGTAGTCGGCCAGATCTCTTTCAGGTATACTTCGTTTCCGTCTTTATCTTTGCCGATCGGTTCGTTTTCAAGGTCGATATCCACCCGCCCGGCAAGAGCATATGCCACTACAAGAGGAGGTGATGCCAGATAATTGGCTTTCACGTTCGGATGAATCCTGCCTTCAAAGTTTCTGTTTCCGGAAAGTACGCCAGCTACAATAAGGTCACCTTCCTTGATCGCTTTGACAACCGGATCCGGCAGCGGCCCTGAGTTACCGATGCACGTGGTGCATCCGTACCCGACCAGGTTAAATCCGAGCTTATCCATGTAATCGGTCAGGCCGGCCTCATTCAGATATTCAGTCACAACCCTTGACCCCGGCGCCAGGGATGTTTTAACAAAGGGCGGTACTTTCATTCCACGCTCCACCGCCTTCTTGGCGATAATGCCGGCGCCTAGCATGACACTGGGGTTGGAGGTGTTGGTGCAACTGGTTATCGCTGCAATCACCACATTTCCGTGTTTCATATCCACGGCTTCGCCGTTTTTAAAGACTCCCTTGCTGGCCAGCTTTTCCTGGGCCAGGTTAAAACCCATCGTCGGGTCATCACTGGTCAGTGAGTTCTGGAAAGTTTCTTTCATGCGCGGGAGCGAGATTCGGTCTTGAGGACGCTTCGGCCCTGCCAGGGAGGTCTCCACTTCCCCAAGGTCCAATTCAAGCACTTCGGTAAATACCGGATCGGGCGTATCATCCGTGCGGAATAGCCCCTGCTCTTTGGTGTAATTTTCAACTAATTTCACCAACTCATCAGACCGGCCGGTGCGATGCATATAGCGGAGCGCTTCACTATCGATCGGGAAGAAGCCCATTGTCGCCCCGTATTCCGGTGACATGTTGGCGATGGTTGCGCGGTCGGGCAGGCTCATGTTACTCAACCCCGTCCCGAAAAACTCCACAAACTTCCCTACCACCCCGTGCCGGCGAAGCATTTCAGTGACAGTGAGCGTGAGATCGGTCGCTGTAATTCCCTCACGCAGTTTGCCGGTCAGCTTAACTCCTACCACTTCCGGCACGAGCATGTAGATCTGCTGACCCAACATGGCCGCTTCCGCTTCTATACCACCAACCCCCCAGCCAAGAATTCCAAGTCCGTTGATCATTGTCGTATGAGAGTCGGTTCCGACCAGAGTATCCGGATAGGCTACGGTAACCCCGTCATCTTCTTTTCTGGTAAAAACACCCTTGGCCAGATATTCCAGGTTTACCTGGTGCACGATCCCGCGGCCCGGAGGCACTACCCTGAAGTTGTCAAATGCCTTTTGTCCCCACTTGAGAAATTCATATCGCTCGCGGTTTCGCTCCATCTCTTTTTCCACGTTAAACATGAAAGCGTATTCCTGTCCGAACATATCCACCTGGACCGAGTGGTCGATGACAAGATCGACTGGCACCTGCGGATTGATCGATTGCGGATTTCCACCCATACGTTCCATTGCAGACCGCAATGCAGCGAGATCTACAACCGCCGGAACCCCTGTAAAATCCTGTAGAACAACCCTTGACGGCTTAAACGGGATTTCTCCCTGAGGATTCTTTGCATCATACCCGGCCAAACGTTTTATATCCTCTTCGGTAATCGCAAAACCGTCGTACTCCCTGAGCACTGCCTCCAGTAATATCTTAATCGTAAATGGCAGCTTGCTGACCTTGCCATACCCCAATTCTTCCAGTTTCTTCAAGCTGTACAGATGTGCTTTACCGCTGCCTGTATCAAATTCAATTCGTGTGTTCGAAAGGTTGTTGCTTGTGCTCATTTTGTAGAAGTCCTAAATCTTTTATCTGTTAAGGGTTGACGTTTGTTCAATCAATCTGTTTACAGACTTTTAAAATACAAAGTATTTTGGATAATATCCGATTTGATCGTCAATCAGTTAGCTGGATGCAAGCCCCGGGCAGGAGGAAGTTCTTGCATCATGCCTGTTTACTCTCTGGGGATGATCCGGATCTCAAAAAGCTTCGGCCAGAGTTTACCGGTCACAAATAGCCGGTCGTTTTCACGATCGTAGGCTAAACCGTTCATTACATTGACTGCATCGCCTTTATTTCTGACAATATCTGCCAGCTTATCCAGGTCAACACGCCCTTCAACAACACCTGTCAGCGGATTGACGATCACAATGTGGTTTGTATGTAGAACATTGGCGAACAGCCTGTCGTCCACCATCACCATTTCATTGAGGTTTCTCAAAGGCTCACCGTTTTCCCACACTGTCAGACGACCGGTTTCCTGAAACGTCTCGGGGTCGAGAAAACGGAGTTCGGTAGTTCCGTCGCTTATAATCAATCGATCTCCGTCATTTGCCAGGCCCCAGCCATCGCCCTCGTAGCTGAAAGTTTCTATCAGTGAAAATGATTCGATGTCATAGACAAAACCGGTACCCGCACTGAGGGTCAGTTGAATAAAGCGGTCATCCATATCGGTCAGGCCTTCGCCAAAATAGTTGGAATCAAGTTTGTGCAACTGAAAAACCCTCCCGCTTTCGAGTTCAACCTTTCTAAGCGTGGAATATCCCCTCTGGCCTGTGCTCTCATACAGGTATCCATCCCTGAAAAGTAGCCCCTGAGTGAATGCTTCCGGATCGTGCGGGTACGTATTTACGATGGAAAAATCATACCATACCGGCTCAACAGCGGGTATTGCAGAGGCTGATGTAGTTGTATATTCGATTTGGCTGCATCCTGATTGAAGAAGCAACAACGGAATCAGAAAAAACAGGAATTGCACAATGTCATATATTCTTTTCTGCAGGAACACTTTAGAATCCGAAGTATTGGCCATTTACATTCACTAAATAATACTACAAACATTACACTCCTTACAGTTTTATTTTCATTTCATATGAACGAATTTTATCAGGATTTTTCACTTTTTGTGCTTTCATCAATCGGGTTCTTTTAAAAAAGCACACCCAGATGAATGGATGTCGGCCTCGCATGATAAAATTTGCTTCCATAGGTAGAAGCCCGTAGCTTTTTGCCGTTTTAGGAACTAACATCAGGAATGTTTTATTTATCCTTTACACGTATGATACCTAATATAATTTTTTAGTTTAATTTCTAACTATTTACAAATTTAAAGTCTTTCACAAAATATCTGTTTATCAATGTCAATCTGTGATAAAAGTTTTTCCGAAATGATCCATTCAAACAGCCTTCCTTTCAGCTTCCACAAAATTTTATTGTTTACTGCCCTTTCAATGTTGATATCACTGGCCTCATTCAATCAATCAGTGGCCCAGCAAATGGTTGTGGATGATGCCGTGGTCGTTACACCCCGGTCTGTTCAGTTTGAAGGTTGGTACGGGACCGAGAAATCCTGGGTTCAGCCCGCCATTTCAATTGCTACCTGGTTTGAATTGGGTCCGGCGATAATTATTGATACATCTGATGGTTTTGAGCTGGAGAGCTGGCTGGTAGAACTGAAAGCCATTCCCGGAGACCTTGATTACGACGGTTATGCATATGGATTTGTCTTTGCACCTGTCTTTGATTTCGATTTTGTATTCAGGGAGTTCTATTTTTACTCTCCGATCACTTTTGAATTCCTGGACGGTACTTCCCAATTTCATGTAAACCTTGGCTTGGACGGAGTGAAAGAAGAGGAATGGGAATACGGCTTTACGTCCGGTATCCGCGGTGACTTTGGTCTGGGCAGGCGCCTGACGATACTTAGCGAAGTGTTTACTACGAATTTCAGAGAGCCTGCATTTCAGGCTGGCCTGCGGTTCTCAGTAATTCCCGACCGGCTGGAACTGGATGTTACCTACGGAGAAGGCTTTCGGCGCGGGCTACGGGATTATCCCGGTTTTAATGTCGGTATTGCCCTTACACCCGGGGCTCTTTGGTAATCCCTGTTCAATTGATTGGTTTTAACCAAATCAAACCTTTCATTTTGCTGTTACCGGATTTTTTTTAATCATTGTCAGTGCGATTAAAAAAACGTCTAACCGCGGTTCTCTGTCTGATAAATCGGTAACTCCGGAGAACCAAAACACTGTTCTTTGCAATTAATATCTCATCCATTAGCTAAATCGAAAAATTATGGCTTACATACTTTCACTCGATCAGGGAACGACCAGCTCACGGGCAATACTCTTCAATCACGACGGAAACATTGTATCGAGGGCTCAAAAAGAATTTAAACAGATATTTCCCAAACCCGGCTGGGTCGAACATGATCCCGGTGAAATCTGGTCGTCCCAGATCAGTGTGGCAGCAGAGGCGGTCAGCAAAGCCAATATCACGGCTGCCGGCGTTGCCGCCATAGGTATTACGAATCAAAGGGAGACCACCGTTGTATGGAATCGTAAAACGGGGAAACCTGTTTACAACGCCATTGTCTGGCAGGATCGCAGGACAGCCGTTACTTGCAATCAACTTAAAGAGCAGGGTCATACCGAGTTATTCAAAAATAAAACCGGCCTGGTTCTCGATCCCTATTTTTCCGGAACCAAGGTAAAATGGATCCTTGATAACGTTGAAGGTGCTAGAGAGCAGGCTGAAAATGACGAATTGCTTTTCGGAACCGTCGACAGTTGGCTGGTCTGGAAACTTACCGAAGGGGAAGTTCACATCACAGATGTCACCAATGCCAGCCGGACACTGCTCTACAATATTCGTAAGCTGGAATGGGACAAGGAAATTCTTGAGATTCTTGATATCCCCGAGTCGATGCTTCCCGACGTAAAATCAAGCAGCGAGATATATGGCCATTCCGGGCCGGATATGTTTGCACGCAAGATCCCGATTGCCGGTATCGCCGGTGACCAGCAGGCCGCCTTGTTCGGACAGGTTTGCTCAAAGCCCGGTATGGCAAAGAATACATATGGTACCGGCTGTTTTATGCTTATGCAAACCGGGGAGAAACCTATTGAATCAAAAAATAACCTGCTTACGACAATTGCATGGCAACTCGATGGCAAGACATATTACGCTCTTGAAGGCAGTATTTTTATTGGCGGGGCAGTAGTACAGTGGCTTCGGGACGGTCTCGGTATCATTCGTAAATCGGAAGATGTCGAACCGCTTGCAAAAAAAGTAAAGGATACAGACGGAGTGTACCTCGTTCCCGCTTTTTCCGGACTTGGCGCCCCTCATTGGGATCCATTTGCCCGTGGAACGATGATGGGAATTACACGTGGGACTGAAGCCGCTCATATTGCCAGGGCAGCCCTTGATTCCATAGCCTACCAGAGTAACGACCTGCTCAGGGCGATGGAATCCGACTCCGGAATTGAACTTAAAGAACTCAGGGTTGATGGAGGTGCCTCGGTGAACAACCTGCTGATGCAGTTCCAGGCAGATCTTCTGAACGTCCCGGTGGTGCGGCCTACGATTACGGAAACCACAGCTCTCGGTGCCGCGTATCTTGCCGGACTTGCCGTCGGTTTTTGGGATGATCTCGATATCATTTCCGATAAATGGGAAGCCGATCAAAAGTTTGAACCTGACATGAAAACGGAAACAAGAGAAAATCTGTTGAAAGGCTGGAATGAGGCGGTCAAACGTTCTAAAAACTGGGTAAAAGAATGAATAAGCCGGGGACAAAGTGGACAGACATGCAATCGTAGAGGAGCTGAAAAATGATCAGGGAAGGTGGGACATCATTGTCATTGGCGGCGGCGCCACCGGTCTTGGTACTGCCCTTGATGCGGCCTCAAGAGGATTTAAAACCCTTCTCATCGAACAGCATGATTTTGCCAAGGGAACCTCAAGCAGAAGTACCAAGCTGGTTCATGGCGGGGTTCGTTACCTGAGACAGGGAAATATCTCCCTGGTGCTTGAAGCTCTGAAAGAGCGGGGACTGTTATTGCAAAATGCTCCCCATATTGTAAAAAACCAAGCCTTTATTGTACCTGGCTACGGATTCTTTGACAAAATGTTTTACGGTATCGGATTGAAAATATATGACCGGCTGGCTGGAAAGCTCGGTTTTGGCAGATCAACCATCCTTTCGAAAGACCAAACTCTGGAAGAGCTGCCAACGTTAGAGCCAGCAGGGTTAAGAGGAGGCATTCGTTATTTTGACGGACAATTCGATGACTCGCGCCTTGCTATCAACCTGATGCAGTCGATTTTTGATCAAAGTGGTGTTGCTGTGAACTACATGAAGGCAACCGGATTGATCAAGAAAAATGGTAAAATCAGCGGTGTAAAAGCAAAGGATATGGAAACAGGTGAAACCCTTCATCTGCATTCCCGGGCTGTCGTAAATGCGACTGGTGTATTTACCGATACAATTCGTCAAATGGATGATCCGGATACAGCGAATATCATTCGGGTAAGCCAGGGGGTTCATATCGTACTTGATAAAAAATTTCAGCCTGGAAATAGTGCCATTATGATCCCGAAAACTGCAGATGGGAGGGTATTGTTTGCGGTT
Organism: Balneolaceae bacterium; assembly: GCA_007132385.1. Classification (GTDB taxonomy): domain Bacteria; phylum Bacteroidota; class Rhodothermia; order Balneolales; family Balneolaceae; genus SLOU01. The sequence continues at coordinate 9,830 of SLOU01000277.1, forward strand.
CCCTGGCATCAAAAAGTGATTGTCGGTACTACCGATACCCAAATCGAAAAAGCTGAGCTTGAGCCGCAAGCGTTGGATGACGAGCTGGAATTTCTCCTTTCACATACAGCAAAATACCTGACGGAAGATCCTGAACCATCTGATGTACGAAGTACATTCACCGGGCTGCGGCCCCTTGTCAATACCGGCAATGACAAAAGCACAAAAAAAATATCACGCGATCACACGATTCTGATTGACCCTTCCGGGCTTACAACTGTCACCGGGGGCAAGTGGACCACGTACCGCCGGATGGGAGAAGAAACCGTAAATCAGGTGTTGGGAATTGCAAATCTTGAAAACCGGCCGTCCCAAACAAAAAATATGAAAATACACGGTTGGACAAATCAATCCAATGGAGTTGACAGGTACGGCATATATGGTTCAGAAGCTGAGAATATTAAAAGAATAGAACAAGAAAAACCCGA
>SLOU01000107.1 GCA_007132385.1 Balneolaceae bacterium
ACAAACATGCGCACGTACACAAAAGCATCATCATTGGTTGAAGCACATTGGTTGAATCACATAGTTTGAAGCACATAGTTTGAATCACATTGGTTGAAGCGGTTGTTTGTCATATTTACTGGATAAAAAAATCAGAATTCAATTGTAATTGCTTTTAAAAATGAGGATATAAAAGAAAATGCCTGTCTATCTGCCCCCGATTAATCGACGAAAGTTTATACGATCGACTTCCCTGGCGACAGCCGGTTTGCTGTTCGGCTTAAAGGGAAACCTGTTCGGAAATGACAATGGCAATGGCAATGTTGATCCCGATTATTTTATCCTGGCTTCGGACACTCATATAGACGGTGATCTCAGCACGGAAACCGGTGCTCGTCTGGCCAGTTATCTGGAAACGATGGTCAGTCGTATACTAAGCAATACATCCAGAGTACCTGCCGGGATGATCATCACAGGTGATGTCGCGAGAACAAGAGGTCTGCCTGAAGATTACACGACTTTTATGAATTTAGTCCATCCCCTTCGGGAAGCTGGAATCCCTATTTATTTATGCATGGGGAACCACGATGACCGCGATAATTTATGGGAGGCGGTGCCCGATAAAAAACCCGATGAACTTTTTGTCAGTGATAAACATATCCTGATCGTTGAAAGTCCCAGTGCTTACCACTTTCTTCTGGATACTCTTTACATCGTGAATGGCACTCCCGGTATGCTTGGTGAGGAACAACTGGATTGGCTTGAAAAGACACTTCCCGACTATGATGACAAACCGGTTATCATGTACGGACATCACCATCCCAGTACTACCACCGGCGGTTTGAGCAGCCTCGATGACGTAGAAGAACTTTGGGAAATTGTGGTACCATTACGGCACGTGAAAGCCTACGTATATGGACACACTCATAACTGGCGTATCCAGAACTGGCATGGCTTGCACGGGGTTAATTTACCCGCTGCAAATGCTAACGGTGGGTTTGTTCACGCCGATTTTAGATCTGACAGGATGAGCCTCCTTCTTGATTTACTAGATACAGGAAGCCCTCAACATGGTCAGCAGGGGTCGCTAATGTACCGGTCAGGTGAGGCAACTTCTGTTGAAGAATCCGGGGAAGTGCCGGGACCAATGCAGCTGCATCAGAATTATCCCAATCCTTTTAATCCGAAAACCACCATACGGTACGAAATATCAACCACCCGGCATGTCAATCTGTCTGTATTCGATGTCCAGGGACGGCATATAGTCAATTTGGTAAATGAGACAAAAGGTGCAGGTAAGCATGAAGTGATTTTTGATGCTGCGAGTTTGTATCTTGCCAGTGGAACTTATATGTATCGATTGACAACCAACGGTTCGGTATTTTCCAAAACCATGAGCCTGGTTAAGTAGAACAAAATACCCAGTAAAAAAAATTTAAACTGTACAGTTGGAGATTGGCAATTTTCATCCGGATTGATGCAACAGCATCCGGGATACTTCAACTGATTGCCTTGTCAGTTTTTCAAACACCTGACGCTGAATCCGAGATTCTTCGTGAAACCCAATCGGGTTATATCGGTATAGTCATTTTGTATCTTACGAACCCAGGCGAAAGTGGGGTTGCGATCCGTTGCGGTCCACCAGTAAGCGATTTCTCCCTCGCCAATTGAATAGCCGGTGGTTGAAAGAAAACCACCCGGCAGTGCTGAGAACCCGCTTTCATTGGTCATATCTTCCATCAGACTGTTCCAGCGAGGGTGAACGTCCGGAGCTGTGTCCTCTCATGATCCCTGGCTCAAGGTGGTGGAAGTCGTAATCGAAAATGTTGATTATCAGGTTCAAATAATTGAAAACTGACAGATAATTTCTTCGTTTCAGGTTCAGGAAGTTCAAGAAGGTCAAGAAGTTACGACGTCCATCTTTACAACCGGAGGCGGGGAGACACTGTTAAGAATTATTCCAGGCAATGGAATTGTAAAATTGTCCGGATTAACGGTTGAACCACTTTAATAAATGGTCGCTTTTGCGGCAAATCACACCTGTTTTTTAAAATATATCTTTTGATATTTGACATTCAAAATAGAAATCTGTAGTCTAATTTTATGTTAACAAAAGTTTAATATATATAATAAAGGATTCTGAATAATGCTGTTTCGGCAACAGGATAAAAGCATTTTTTAAAAAAAACAATAATGGACACTGGGTATAGATGAAATTTCTATAGTTGTTTTTTCAAACACATTTATTTGAAATGATTATTTACGGTAAACAAATAATCTTGAAACTGGCGTTGATCGCTTTGCTATTTACAGGCTGGTCTAATAGCACTCTTGGAAATCAGACGGAATCCATCAATTCCCATACTTTGTTGCAGTCTGTCATTGCCGCGAGCGGACATACCGCCCCATTTGCAACAACTACTTCAAAGCAAGAAGGTCGCGGTTCGGTTACCGGTAGAGTTGTCGATGCATCCAGTGGTGAAACACTTCCCGGAGCGAATGTGGTGTTGGAGAATACCTCAATTGGTGCTGCCACCGATGAGAACGGTGAATTCACACTTCGCCGACTTCCGGCCGGAGAGCAGACCCTGGTAATTCGTTACCTGGGTTATGAGACCAAGAAGTTGCAGCTGGAAATTTTGCCCGATGAAACAATTGAACGTGAAATTCCTTTGATACCAGATCAGGTAGAAGGTGAGGAAGTAATCATTCTTACCCAGGCGTTGGGGCAGGCTCGTGCGATTCGTCAGCAACTGGGATCTAATACGATCATGAATGTAGTATCGGAGTCCCGGCTTCGGGAACTGCCTGATGCCAATGCGGCCGAATCCATAGGACGCTTGCCCGGGGTATCGGTGTTGCGGGATGCCGGAGAGGGTCAGCGCGTAGCCATTCGGGGGATGGGCCCGGAGTATAGTTCGATCACCATAGACGGCAATCAGGTTCCGGGAACGCATGAAGACCGCTCTGTTGATTTAAGTATGATTTCACCGGATATGTTAGAGGGGATTGAAGTTTATAAGACGATACGCCCGGATATGGATGCCAATGCCATTGGCGGGTCGGTGAATTTCCGGATGGGCGGCGCCCCGGAAGAAACACAGTACCGGTTGAGTTTGGAAGGCGGTTACAGCAGTCATATATCCGACATAGGTAACTACAAGGCTAATTTTCGTGGAAGTGACCGCTTTTTTGACAATCGTTTTGGTGTAATGATTTCTGCCAATGCACAGCAGGTAGATCGCAGTTCCCATGTACTCGGATCGACATACCAGGTGATGCGGGATGCTCGTCCCGGCGAGCCGCACGCACCCGTTGAAGTGAACACGCTGCGTCTTGTAGATACCGATGCAACCCGGCAGCGTTACGGAGGAGGATTGTCACTGGATTGGGAGATGGAGAATGGCCGCCTGTTTTTCAACAATACATACAGTTATCAGAATAGAAACGAGATCCGACAGGATCGCCGCTACAATTTGAATAACAATCATCAGGAATGGCGTCCACGTCAGACCAAACGGGATATTGCCACGCTGAATTCCACCTTATCCGGGCAGCATGAATGGAGTGAAATGCAGATAGATTGGCGAATGAATCGCAGCGTTACGACTAACGATACCCCATTTGATCATGAAGCGAGGTTCGTGGAATCCAGTGCTCTGGATCGCTCAGGAATGGATTTGGTGACCATGGCAACGGTGGAAATACCGAATTTGGCTCTTAATCGAATCGAACGATCAAATTTGCACACACTGACAAATCAAAATCGGGAGCAAAGACAGGAAAATCTTACCGCTTCCCTTGACATCGAAGTTCCAGTTGTTACAGGAAGGTACGTGTCCGGCAGCGTCAAATTCGGCGGAAAGCATTACAACAACTTCCGTGACCGGGAAACTACCGGATACCGGGTGTTTCAATGGGAAATACCAAATCTTTATGGTATGGAGGATATGCCCTTTGAATGGGAGGTAGATCAAGCAGGAAGAGCTTTGATGTTTCCCTTCATTGAAGATATTGATCATACTTATACCATACTTGACGGAGACTATGAAATGGCTTTCCTACCCTCCATGGATCATGTCAACCAAATGTGGGATGATTATCGGGATGAGTACAGGATGTTGCTGTATGATCGATTCAACGATTATGAGGCCACGGAAAGAATTTCAGCCGGTTACATTATGAGCGAACTCAATATCGGCCCCCGTTTGATGATTTTGCCGGGTGTTCGATACGAATATGAGCATTCGGAATATACCGCCATGGTGGGAACGTTTAAAAACAAACCGGAAGATATTGACGAGCGGCAAATGCAAGAGCAATTTACCGATTCCACAGAATCGCGTAATATGGGTATGTGGTTTCCCATGGTGCAGGCACGATATCAGGTTACTACGTGGATGGATATCCGGGCAGCACGTACCGTTACGACATCCCGACCTTCATTCGGCCATATTTCTCCCCAGTTCCGGATCGATTATGACGGAGGTAGTGTAAGGCGGGGTAATACGCAGATCAATCCGATGCGCTCCATGAATTACGATCTGTTTCTGACGTTTCACCACAACCGAATTGGGTTGTTCACCATAGGTGCATTCTACAAGGAAGTAGAGGATCTGATTTACCGCCGCAATGCGAATATTATCGATCCGGAAGCAAAGGGGTTGCCGGAGAATACCCGACTTTTCAGGATCAGTGAGCCGGTTAATAATGAAAATCTCACAGAGGTTCGGGGATACGAGGTAGAATGGCAGAGTAATCTGACCTATTTGCCATCACCCTTCAACGGATTGGTGGTCAATGCCAACTATTCACGTTTTTACTCCGAAGCGCATTATCACGGTTTTGAATTTCGGCGTTCTGCAGAAGGCATTATCGGAGTAGATACCTTTCGAACGGCTCCGATGGTACACCAGGCCGATCACATCGCAAATCTGTCGTTGGGATATGATTATGCCGGATTTTCAGCCCGTGTTTCGATGCAGTACCAGGGTGCAACGCTTCGATCGATCGGTAGCCGACCGGAGACAGATCACTATACAGACGAGTATCTGCGCTTTGATGCCAGTATTCGGCAACGATTCTACGCAAACCGGTTTCATATTGTGGCGAATCTTCACAATATTACCAATCGGGAAGATCGCTCCTCGCAGTTTACGTACGACAGGCCTCGATCAATAGAGTACTATGGAGCTTCATTTGATATCGGGATAGAGCTTCGTTTTTAAAAATTTTCTCCAAACTGTAAGTCGGATAACTGTGATTCTGAATGAACCAAATCCAGATTGGAAGACCCAACCATAGCAACAAGCAAAGATATAAGGTACGTGCTTGTCCTTAATTGTTGAAATGCCATCTCAAACAGTAAACAAAATAATAAAACCATGATTATGAATGATACAATATCAAATATACGGCAGTTAGCTGAAAAATCTTCATTAACGCTATTTTTAACTTTGATTTTAACATTGTTTGGATATCAGTCTCTTCAGGCAGAAGACTTGCCCAGGGTTCATGTAGAACCGGACAACTTTCCTGCCCAGATTGATGCCTTGAATATTGCCATTGAAGAGCATGGCGGTGATGTGGTTTATGTCCTCGAAAACGGGGCGACCTATTTTATTGAAGCATCTCTGGCATTTGATCACCCCCTTCGCCTCGAGGCCGAGGAAGTTCCGAGCGACAATCCTCCAATCATACGACCGGGTACAGATCTGGAGGGTTCTTCAAATGTTGTTGCTATGTATCGCGATGATCTGCATGCACGCGGAATATTCTTTTACGGTATTGACGATCTGGGTGGAAAACCACAGAACCAGAGAACTACCGGAGAAGGCATCCGGCTCGTGTACGAACACTGCTACCTGATGGGTGGCAGTAACTATTTCTGGTGGCTTGGGGCGGAGGGCACCACCCTCATTATCGAAGATTCGCAACTTGCCAATGCCGGACGGCATACAAGCCCTGGTAATCAGCGATTTGTCGATCTGAGGGGCAATGATACCGATACGTTGATTGTCAGAAATACCAGCATTTACAATCAGAGTTCACATCTTCTTCGACTGGGTGGCGCAATACTTAATCATCTCTATTTTGATCATGTGACTGTTTATAATTTTTACAATATCTTTGGTGGCGGGTTTAACCTGAAGTTGAGTCCGGATGTTACCATCAAGAACAGCCTGTTCCAGAATACCCGGCTCGACGGAGCCTGGGAGTCGAAAGCATTGGTGGGCGAAGACGGATATGATTACGATGGAGATCGATATATCGCCCAGGGAGGCATGTTCTGGACTCAGACATGGGAAGATTTTGTTAATCCGGACGATCCCGATCAGCCTACTGATGCCGATCGCAGCATAGTGATTAAAAACAATAATTTTGGAGGGTTGCCGGATGATCAGATTCTGGCGATCTGGGACGAAATTAATGAGGAGGAGCATTATGCTACCGATCCCCAGTGGATTTGGGATAATCCCGATATCGATCCGGATGATCCGGTATGGGAAACGCGGGATACGGTGGAAATCGTCCGAATAAATCTGCCCGCACTGGACACTCTGTTGCGAGCCTGGAGAGATCACGAAAAGCCTTGGGTAGATATTGGAAACAACATTAACGAAAATGTGGATATTGAAGACCCTCCCGGAAGCATGGCTGAATCGGTTCGTGCCTGGTGGTTTGAACTGGACCCTCCACCGCACTACGACCGCTGGGATGACATCACCAGCTATTCCTTGGTACGATATTATCATCCCGCCCCCGGAAATCCCGTTGCAAGTGAAGCTACAGCATCCTGGTTTCGGAATCTGGCCTACAACTCCGATTCGCAGTCTTATACTCATGCTGAAAATGGTTTCCCGGTTGGGAATCTGAATTATTTTCCGGAAAAGCGGAAACTTTGGGAAGCTGGTGAAACCAGTATTACGAAGGATACAGAACGAGTTGATGGTTTCAGTCTGAAAGCTAATTATCCCAATCCGTTCAATCCCACAACAAATGTTGTGTTTGAACTCGGCGAAACAGCCGAAGTACAGATACAGGTATTCGATGTGCTTGGGCAACTAGTAGCTGTCTTGGATCTGGGTACCAAAAACCAGGGGCGGCATGAAGTCACTTTTGACGCATCAGATCAAAGCAGCGGAGTATATTTGCTTCGCATGCAAGCCGGTGACCAGATAAAAACCCGGCAGATGACCCTTATTAAATAATCCACTTTATGGCAAGAATATCGCTGGCTGTTACAAAGGCCGGCGATATTTTTATTAATCAAAATGTAACCCCTTTATTTGGTGAATACCATCTCGATTTGCGTCACTCTGACAGCGATACTGCCTTTTACAGAACTGTTATTATGGTGCCTTTGTTGCTCATTCTGGTTTCATTACATGTTAATGCCATAGCCGCACAGTTAGAATCCCGGGGTCTTGGACAAAGTTCCGGCATTAAAACGTCGACTGCATCTATTGACTGGAACTCTTCGATTCTTTATCCCGGACTCGATGGTCAATTAATATATCACTCGGATCACGAAGACAACCGAATCCCGGATTTCAGCCATGCAGGATATCATGGCGGCGGGATCGCATTGCCGGATGTGCCTGTTCGGGTGATGGTTGAGCCGAACACGAATGCAGATGACAGCAAAGTTATCCAGGCGGCTATTGATTCCGTCGGGGCAATGGAGATGGATGAGTATGGTGTTCGTGGCGCCGTGAAACTTGCACCTGGTAACTACTATCTGGCAGAGCAACTTAGCATTCCATACAGCGGTGTGGTTTTGCGGGGATCAGGAGATGGAGAAGATCCTGCAAACAATACTGTGATTGTTGCAGGAAAAGATATTGGACATCATGCAATTTTGGTTGGTACCGGGCAGGTGGACTGGTCGATTGCTTCAGGGTCACCGCTATCAGAAATTATAAGTGATTTTGTGCCCGTGGGAGCTCGCAGCTTTGATATTAAGGACCCCTCGGGATTTAAGATTGATGATGATGTTATCCTGTTTCATCGTGCTACGCAGGAATGGATTGAAGCGGTGGATTATGGCGGTCGTCCTTTGGAGGCTCCGAATCCCTGGCGAGCTGGTGATGCCGGCCTTCACATAATGAAAAGGCGCACTATTACCGGTATTTCAGGAAACACTGTTTCTATTGATGTTCCGGTATATAATCATCTGGATGCGTCTCTCTCAATTGCCATACTCTACAAACCGGATTTTTCGAATATGATCACCGAATCAGGTGTTGAGAATTTTCGCCTGATCCTTGAAAATGACGGTCCGGAAGCAAATGACCATGTACGGGATGGAATTGTTTTCAATGGAACAGAACATTGCTGGGTTCAGGATATTACAGTTCTCCACTTCAGACTGGCAGGGGTTCGTCTTACCAACGCTTCCTTTGTTACGGTGAAAAACTCCCGGGCGTTGGCTCCTCATTCGCCGATTGACGGAGGTTACCGATACAATTTTATGGTTTCGGCCCGAACAGGTAACATTCTCTTCAGCAACAATAAAGCCACCGAGGGAAGACATTGTTATGTCTCAAACGGGACGGCCTCCGCATCAGGAATCGTTTTTCTTGACAGTGAATCTTATGGAGCTTATGCTCTATCTGAAGGACATCGGAGATGGAGCCAAGGGTTATTGTTTGATAATCTCACCTTTAGAGATGCCAATCGTCAGGATGTTTTAGGGCTTTATAACCGTGGAGATTATGGAACCCGACACGGATGGAGTGCTGCGCATTCTGTAGTCTGGAATACGGATGCAGGACCAAATCACAGCATAATCATTCAGAAACCACCGACAGCACAAAATTATGGAATAGGTAATCAGGGAAAAGTTACAGGTGACGGTCCATGGGAGGGCCCGGACGGTTTCATTGAAGGTACGGGAAAAGTACCGAATCCTTCTTCACTTTATCGGGCACAGCTTCAGGAACGTTTGGATCTGGGAGTACCACCGGATTCGCCTGCAAAATTGCGTGTTAAATCGATGGATGACAAATTCGATGCACTGAAACTAACCTGGTTACATCACAGTGTGATTCCTGTGGAACTTGTTATTCAGAGAGCAGAAAACAAGTCGGATAGTTTTAAAGAGATTGGAAGGATTTCATCAACTAAGGATTATTTCATTGATGAAAACATATCATCCGATAACTATCATTATCGCATCAGAGCAGTCGATGAGAACCGTATTTCCGGCTGGTCCCGCATGGTGTCCTTTAACTCCTCAATAAGCTCATTTCAACTTCGAAATCCCGCGGACGGATCGGAACATCTGTTGGAAGGCGATCCCGGTCAAACTATTCCATTCTGGTGGAATCATTTTGAAACGGATTTTAAGGTTACTTATGAATGGCTGCTCGACAAACCCGAAAATGATTTTTCAGACCCACTCGCAGTCAGGACTACGGAGGAAAGATTGGTTCAACTTTCCTATGAGGAACTTGATGAACTACTGGAGAGAATGGGAGTTAAAAAAAATGAGGCCATGGACTTGAGCTGGAAAGTAAAGGCCGGCGTGGCAGACACAATGGTATTATCCGAGCAGCAATTTGGCATTCGCCTGGTTCGTGGTAAATGGGACACCTCTTCCAACAATGAGCAGAACGAAATCGCCAATCATCCGAAACTATTTCCGGCATATCCCAATCCGTTTAATTATCAGACTACCTTGTCTTTTTCTTTACCGGAGAGAGGTCAGGCAAAACTGATTATTTACGACAGTGCGGGAAGAAAAGTGAACCAACCGGTTAACCGGATAATGGATCCCGGAATGCATAAGGTGATATGGGATGCAGAGGGAATGGCCAGCGGTGTATATTTTATCCGATTGCAAATTAGTAGTAATAAAATCATGACCCGGCCGGTCACGCTTGTAAAGTAGACGGTTGGCTTCAATATCTGGTGCAATTTCAAGTGGCCGACTTTCCGGGAATCTTACATGGAACTGGCCTGGGTTTTGGAATAGCAAGATTTTTTTCCGAAGCCGGGGCCAGGGTTATTATCACCGGTCGAAGAGATGAGGTTTTGAGTAATGCATGTTTAAGGCTCGGCGACAATGTATATTGTGTGGTTAATGATGTTACAGACCTTGAATCACTTCCTGTTTTGTTGGAAGTTATCGAAACGAGTTTTGGTGAGATAGAAATCCTGGTAAACAATGCTGGAGCTCATCTGAAGAAAAATCTCCTGGAAGTATCGGATGATGAATTTCAAAAAGTGATTCAAACTAATCTGAACGGAGTGTTTGCTTTGACAAGAGAAGTGGGCAGAAAAATGTCAGAGCGTAA
>SLOU01000179.1 GCA_007132385.1 Balneolaceae bacterium
AAAGCGTCAAGTCTCTGGAGGTCAGTCTGTTCACCTTCGCTGTCGCGCTGAATAGCTGGAGTGGTTCGGCTTGTGAGAAACTCCGCTTTCCGGACGACATTGGATTCGGATGAGCCATCGCTCCGGTCGCCGGTCTGCTGCATCACGTGTGTCAACTCGTGTGCCATCAACCGTTTTCCTTCGCCTGAAGCCGGGTTGTACTGACCTTCATTAAAAAAAATATTTCTCCCTACTGTAAAGGCTTTCGCTCCTAAATCCTGATTAAGCTGTTTCGCTGTATTGTCGGTATGTACCCGCACATCGTTAAAACTGGCTCCCATTTTACCACCCATCTCACGCTGTATTCCCGTATCGAGGGAACTGCCGCCACCTTTGGCAGATACAATCATCTCGGTCATCTCAGGTGAAGCGGTCCTTGCTCCTTCACGGGTAGTAGTGCCGACCTGTTTGGTTCGGATTACCTCTTTTTCATCCGATTGCATTTGCAGAGTCTCATCCTCTTCTTCCAGCTGCATTTGCAGCATTTTGTCCTCTTCATCTATGGACTGCATTTGCAACATCTCGTCTTCTTCATTCGATTGCATTTGCAGAGTCTCATCCTTCTCATCTTTGATCGGCTCCATCATGATCCGATCGGCCACCGCATCAGCTTCCTTTTCATACTCATCATCAGTCTGTCCGACCTCCAGTTTTGCCTGGAATCGAGGATTCCTGAAAGCACCTGCCGGTTTCAGAGCGTCTTTTTTTTGAACAGGGTATGTTGAAAACATGACAGTCTCAATTCGTTATTCCGTTATAATGGTTACCCTGCCAGACCGTACCATTCCATTCATTCGAATCATTTCTCCTCCAGTATCATTGATATCGGGTATTGATCACTGAAACCTGTATCCGGGCCATGGCCGGCATTCTATTGCATGATGACTTTGGAAAGCTGCGACAACTTTTTGATTAGAACTTGCCGGGTCCACCTCTGCAACTCCCTGCTTAGCCGATTTTGGAGATAATCCGGTCGATCCGGTGAGTCACTTACATCAAACAGATTCTCCACATTCCACCAGGTCATGTAGTACCTCGACATTGCTTCATTTTTCTTCTTTATTAGAACTAAATGAAAGTTTTTAGGCTTTTTTCCGGTATTGCTTTTACTTTCCAAAATCGAATTGATCAAGTCATGAAACAGCGGGGCAAAGCAGTTGCACTGGTCCTGATTCGGACTTTATCAGATCATATTTGCAAGCTCTTGTTTAAGGATACGAATTTTTTTATTGGTTTGACAACATTAAATGCATCCCATCTTGTTTTACCACAATAGTTTATACTGTAATTTTCAAGTAAGACTATATAGTGATTTACATACACAGGCAAATACCAATAATAATGGCATCCGGGCAAATCGGGTGCAACTGAACCGGCCAATTCATTCTCTGAAAGAATCTTCCCGAGTTGTTATGAATTAATCAGTTACAATTGTTGTTTTCCTATCGCATAGACCTCTACAAGGATCTGTTACTCCCAGCAACTCCAATATCACTAAATTGTTCTTTTAGAGAGCTCGCTGCAGCGTTGTATACATGACAATTTCAAATGGAGGGTAATGACATTTAAATCCCAAAGATTTATTAATTTATAATCTGATTTGAAATCTCGAATTCCCCGTATATTTTAACTACTGATATGATGTCTGAAATATCTGTAATAGCCTATTACTATACCAGTAAAGAGGAAGAATTTATTCGTCATTATCTTAAGGACTTCGTCAAGACAGACTGTTTTATTTTTGGGTCCATTGAAAAAGCTAATATCTCATTACTCAAAAAAGAAGGCATACTTATCGACATTATCACCGATTCTCACAACACCCGCAGTGGTATACCTCGAGATGTTCAAAATAGATCAATAGGCAAAAGTTTTGTCAGTTTGGGAACTGATCCAGGAGCCCAAAAAATTAAAAAGCATTATTACCTGATCAGTCTGAAAGGGTGTTGCTGCTTCCAGGCATGGAAGGAAATACTGGAGCGGGAGAATATCCGGATATTAGAACATCTTCATAACAATATTTACAAAGTTTACACAACTCATAGCATCAAACATTTGCAACAATTGAAATTTATTGTTTCAGTCAGGCCTTTCGAAACTACTGATACAGAAGTTGTTGCCAGAAGGTCTATACATTCTGATTTTGAACTTTTTGAGCCCAATAAGAATAAAATCGCCATATACGACATTAAGTTACAGGAAGAAAACGCAACGAATTTCCTGCATTCCATGAAACAAAACAATGTAGAAATTCTTGCGATCGGACGAGATAAAGTTCGTATAAGATTAACAGGTACAGATCATCTCAATAAACTTAGGAGTATGAACGAAGTATTGGCAATAGAGGAGTACGTGAGACCAGAACTTCATAACGACAATGCAAGGTTAATCATCAACATTGAAAGTAAAGTTGAAGGATTTCTTCGAGCCAATATACCTTATAAAGGTGATGGCCAGATCATTGGAGTGGCCGATACAGGGATAGATTCAGAGCATCCGGATTTTGAAGATCGCATTTTCAAAATCA
>SLOU01000178.1 GCA_007132385.1 Balneolaceae bacterium
GATTCATGAATAGATTTTTGAGACTCTTCCTCCGGCAATTTTCGGCTACCAGAATTAAAATCGACAATTACATTTACCTTTAACTTCCTATTAAAAAAAAGGCAAACTCCTCCTGCTGAAGTTTGCCTTCAATCAATGTATAGAAAATTTTCTAAATCAAATCCGGTTTAAAAACCAATTTGTAAAATTAACCGGATCCGATTTGAATTCTGTCAGCTTCCGGGTGCGTATGGGTCCGGATTAATTGGATGAGACTCAGCAAGCCGGTTTTTCAAACATCCCGGTGTTCCATCATCTGCTTCTTCATCCGTGCAGGGTATCGGATGTTTACCAAGGCCACGTGTTTCTATGCGATCTGAACTGATACCGTTGGTTCTGTAAAAATTTGCGACTGATTCTGCACGCCGGACACTCAGGCGAACGTTATATTGATCTCCACCAATATGATCCGTAAAAGCATCAACTCGGACATTCACATCCGGGTTTTCTCTCAGTAATTCTACGTTCTGTGCGAGTGTTCGTGCAGCCTGATTTGTGATATCGGATTTATCAAAGTCAAAGTTAATTGAGTGAAGCTCTTCAATGAAGTCAGCTTCTTCTTCCTCTTCCTCTTCTTCTTCCATCCAATCCACCTCATCATCCAGCTCTTCTTCAGTTTCTTCAATAGGCTCTTCTTCGACTACCTCTTCGGTAGTACCGCATCCTATATTGAGAACCACTAAACCGAAGATCAGGCTGATAATCAGAGATAACTTAATCGATTTGGTCATAGGTCATTGTTTTGTGTTATTTCGGAAATATAGATCTAAAAATATTATAATTATTTGTTTGTCGAAATAAAAAATAGAACATTTAAGAAAAAATGTAATACAGCATTTTACCAAACGCCTTTTTTTACAAGACTGGCAAACAACCAAGTACCAATGATAAATGTTTTTTTGAGAGTTGGCAATAATGTTTTAACTATTTTATATTTATTTTTTTTGGGGCTATAGCTCAGCTGGCTAGAGCGTCGCGCTGGCAGCGCGAAGGTCCGGGGTTCGAATCCCCGTAGCTCCACTCTCTTCCCCGACCTGAAACGTTGTCCTGACTAATTGAAAAGGCAAAGGGTTCGACTGTAGATCCACTTGTACTGCGCCCGTTGCTGTGCTGCCGGGTAGTACCCGGCGGGTTCGAATCCCCGTAGCTCCACTTTTACATGTCTTCTATTTTTTTCTGTAACGTTCTGCACTCTGAACAGTCTTGTATTATGATAAGGTATTGAATCCAATAAACTATTTGCATCCGGTTTAATAGACTACATTTGGTAAGTCTAATTTTATCTGATTGGCGAAATCAATAGATTAATAATTGATTTAACATAGTATCAGTTACAGAACGGATCTGAGGTCGATTATGAAATCTTTATTCACAGGCCTTTTTTTAGGAGTGCTATTGGTAGTGGTTCCATTCCTTCCCGACAGTAAGGCACAGTCGCATGAGATTGATTTACAGATTCAGGCTGAACCCATTTTAACCAATTCACAGGTTATTCAATTAACAAATCTTTTTTTTGATAAAACCGGACATGGCTCAAGGCTTTTTTCCGTATTTTTGGCAAATCTATCCGACCAAAGCGAAGACCGGCTTTACCTGGATCTCTCTTTTTCATCTCGAAATTATGGGCTGATCGCCAAGTCTTCACAAGTTAACATACGCCCGATCAGCCTGCAATCTGGTCAAACTTTATTTATATCCAACAACCATTTAGCATCCGGTAATTTACCTGGAATTAACGAACATGTTTCCTTTATTGGTGACCTCACGGATATTGGGTATGATTTTTTAAATGACCTTGAAGGAAGCAGTCATCTGCCGTTCGATGAATACACACTGACAATAGAACTTTATCAAGGAAATAATCGCCTTAATGGTGGCAATCTACTCGCAAGCAACTCGATAACAATCGGAAGTCAACTTACTGAGGACGATTTTTCCCTTCACCTGTTGGCCCCGGGTGATGAGATTGGCGCAGGAATTACTATTTCGAATCCATTTCCGGAATTTCGATGGGAAGGTCGTGAAAATCAAACCTATAGAGTAATCGTCGTCGAAGAACGTGACGGTGAAAGTCCTGAAACCCTGATTCAAAGTGCAAAAAGCAGTAGTCCTGGCAGACTCGGGCAATCAACCTCTCTGTTTGATTATGAGATGTTTGATATCCTGACTGAAGGTACGATTCTGCAATACCCACCATCCGGAGTTCAGCAGTTACAGCGTGGGAAAAAATATTACTGGCAAGTCTTCTCCTTACTGGAATCTACCTCAGGACAAGATGAAAGAGCCTCGGAAATCTGGAGTTTTACACTGAATCAGGAGGGAGTACAGGCTCCAACAAACATTGTGGAAATCGATGACGAATTACAGGGTATCCTGATCGCACTCATTGGCATGGATGCATTCAGAGAGCTGGAGCGCCAGGATTTTGAATTACTGGGACTTGAAATAGAAGGTGAATTACTTGAAGGAGTTTCTGCACGTGAACAACTCATACAAATCGCTGAAAAAATACGTGAAGGTCAAATAAAAATCAGACAGTAATCTATTCTATCAGATAGAATTCATTTAATCATGAAGACAACCACAACCATATTCGCTAAATCCATACTGCTGCTTTTTTGTATGGGGATGATTTACACTGAAGTGGATCTGATTATGAATGACCGTGAGTTGGCTTTAATTCGCAGACAGGTCCCTTCTGTGTTGGTTTCCAATGTTCACACCGACACGGCTGAAGTTGGCCGGTCCCTTTTCAGCGGTGACACCTTACGGACCAATGAAGACGGATACGCTATGGTACTCTTTATTGATCAAAGCGTTACCAGAGTCCGCCCCATGTCGGAACTTATCATCCGGGGTGATGTAAACCGGGACAGGAGCACCAATACCCGGATTCAATTGAACAGAGGTGGTTTTTTTATGAATGTGAATCCCGAATCAAACAGTGAAGTAGAGATCGGAGCGTTCGGAACTGTTGCAACAGTGAAGGGCACCCGTTTCGGAGCGCTGGCTGAAGGGTTTTTTTGGGTGCAGGATGGAGAAGTTGAGGTCCTTTTACTGGAAACCGGTGAAACCTTAAACCTTACCCAGAATATGTTTGCACGAGTCAGTGAAGATGGCACTGAGATCGATTCAGGGACCCTTGAAGAGGATGAAATAAATGAACTTGGTGAAGAATATTCCATACTTGATACCGACCTGCAGCAAAGAAATCTGCGCCTGCGTTTCAGAGATGAAAATGGTCAAATCCGGGAAATCGAAATTGAGTATTTTGAAACTGAGAATGAATAAAACACTTCACACTTTTATTCTATTTTCCAGCGATTTAGTCACTAAATCTTAGTTTAAAACCAAACAATTAAACCGGCAATATTGCCCGCAAATGAGGCTGTTTACCACTATTTGCATTGCGATGGCACTTTTGTTAATGTCTGCCGAATGGAGTCTGTCTCAAACACTGGTAAGACATCAACAACCGGCCGTCATTGAACTTGATCAGCCAGTCACCCTGGAGTTTATGGCGGATCAGCTCAGCAGCGACCAGGTGGTCGAGGCTTTGCTCTTTGTACGACCTTCCGATCGCAGCAGTTTCTCCGAAAACGAATCCCGGTTTTTAGCCGGTCAAACCGATTTTGAGCTGTTAATCTCTAATCCTTCGATTACGAGTATTGAATACTATCTCGTACTCCGGCTGCGTGATGGAAGTGAAATCCACTACCCTGACGTACCGTCGGGAGAAACTCCTTACGAAATCAATGTCATCCCGCAAGTACAGGAAGATCTTCCCTCAGCTGGTTTTATTGACTACACCATTTTATCACCTCTACCCGGCCGTGGTCTGGAAAATGATGATCTGCTCATTGCACTTGCACTCTTTTACGATGATGACATCGCCGGACTCGGTCGTTTCGGCCTTCGTATCAATGGAGAAGATGTTACCGATCAGGCGGATATTTCTTCATATCTGATCAAATATCAACCGACTGAACCACCTTCAGGTCAAAAAAATATACAGGTTACCTATGAACAGGATGACACCGTATATCAGGTTGCTGCCTGGAGTTTTACCATCATATCCGGTGAACCGATACAATTCGGTGAATTTCAACCCGAAAGGGATCGACGACTTCCTACAGGGAATGTGGAGCTTTCTGCCAGGAACCAGGAAATTGCGGGTTTTAACAATGACGCCCTTAGCGGCCGGTTAAACCTTTCCGGCCAGGAAGGTAATTTTCACTATCACCTGAGAAGTTATTTAACGAGTCAGGAAACCAGCCGGCTGCAACCTCAAAACCGTTACAATGCCAATTTCAGGTATGGCAACCGGGTACAACTTGAACTGGGCGACTTTCATCCTTATTTAAGCGATATGACAATCTCCGGGCGAAGAGTCAGAGGGATACATACTGCCATAAACCTGCTAAATGAAAATGTCGAAGCATCGTTTCTGCGGGGAAACCTTAACCGGAGTGTACCCAATCACTATCAACCCCTGGCTGTGCAAGAAATTGAATTCAATGGCGTGGTAGTCGATACACTCTTCACTCTTGGTTTTGATGAAGGTGGCAGGGGGACATTTAATCAACAAATTACAGCTGGACGAATCGCTTTTGGACGGGAAAACCGTTTTCAGATTGCATTTCAGGGTGCAAAAATTCAGGATGATACCACCTCAATTAATCTCATTCGTGACTATAACGACATTACTCATTTAAATCCTGATCTTACCAGCGGATTGAATCAGGACCACCTTCAAAACCTGGAAAACAGTCCAAATCAAATCCAGATTGCAGGTAATAATCCGAACCCGCGTGGCAATCTAATGGCCGGAAGTGAAATACGCCTTTCCCTGGACGATCAGCGGATCCGGTTCAGATCCGAAACCGGAGTCAGCATGCTCAACAATAACATTTCGGGGGGAGCATTTGACCAGCAACGTGCTGAAGAGCTGGGCGTTATTCTCGATCCTGACCTGGAATCACTTTTCAGCCGCTTTTCCCGGTTTATCATCATAAATGAGCAGATGAATGTACTTCCTTTCCGATACACAGAAAATGAATCAGGCGACCTCGAAGTGGATCCTTTTTTCCCGACGAGTATTTTGGCCAACGAATCAAGATTAAACCTCAATTATTTTGATCATAACCTTCAAATCAGTTATCGCTGGGTCGGTCCCAACTATCAGTCTCTTGCCAATAGTACCGTCCGAAGAGATGTTGCAGGATTTGGGATAACAGACCGATTCCGATTGCTCAATAATCGATTATATGTAACACTCGGCTATGAAAGTTTACGCGATAATCTCCGCAACAACCGGGATGCGACCCTTCGAACTACATCACTCCGAAGCAACCTGAGCTGGTACCCGGTAAACCCGAACCTTCCAAGGGTCAGCCTGACGACACGCTACCGGAAACGGGATAATAACCTCAACCGTTTTAACCCATTTGTTACTGATTTGAATCCGGAACTCGGTAATGCGGCCATGCGCAATTTTAACATTGTCGATGGGGATACATTAACCTCTCCTCTTCCACAGCTCAGGGAAACGTTTACCATCAGCAGTTCCGTATCACAAAATTTCGAACTTCTTTCTGCTGATCACCAGCTCAGTTTCAGTTATGGGCTGACCAACACCAACGACCGGCGATTTGAATTTGGTGATGCCGTCAGCCATAACATCTCGATCAACCTGCGCAGTCGCCTTGATGACGTGAATATACCAGTCCGCACCCGGCTCGGCTATAATTTTACTGACTCTGAATCGGTAAGCGGTCTCTCACAGGTACGTATCGATGGCATGAATATCGGTGTGGAATCCCTGTTTTTCGACAGGCAACTTTCGTTGACTACTGATCTTATTTTTACCCGAAACCGTTTCAGTTCACTGCCCCTGGAAATAGACGATAATGACAATCCTGATTCATCGTTTGATAATTTTTTCAGAGCCGGTGATCCCTCAGAACTCAATCTGCGCCATACCAATTCATTCGTTATCCGGCTTGGTGCCCAGTACGATTTTTTCACCAATCATGCATTGATGGGTTCACTGAACTATACCAATAACCGGGATCCGCTTGGCAGTCTTGCGTCGTTGGCTAATGATCGTATATTGGAATTTCGATATCTGTTCCGATTCTGATTTCCAAATGCAAGTATATGCGCTTTAAAAATCCTAACCGTAAAGACTGGAAAATCACAATCCTGGTAATCATCGGGGTATTCCTTTTTACCGTTACAATCGGTTACCTTGGCCCTGTCCAGCTTATGGAACTGAAAGTCAGAGACTGGATGTTTGAATTGCGGGGAGAACAGGAATTGGATCATTCCGATATTGTTATTATTGAGATGAGCCAATCTGCTGATGATGAAATTCCATACAAATACCCCTGGCCAACCTACGTATATGCAAAACTGATTGAGAATCTGAATAAAGCAGGGGTGCGTGCGATCGGGATTGATGTCGTTTTCGATCAAAATGATATTTATGAACTAAAAAACGACTCTCTGTTTGCTGAAGCTGTAGAAAAACATGGAAATGTCATCCTCGCAGGAACCCTGGCCAGGGAAGTCCGGACTATGGATGCAGGCATTGGTGTGGAGCAAACAAGGATGGTATTACCCAATAATATTCTCAGACAAGCAAACCCCAACCCCATAGGCTTGGTAAACACGGTAACTGATCGAGATGAATTTATCAGAAATTATCTGCTTTATTTGAGTGGTATTGATGATGTTCACTATTCCCTGGCTCTCGAAATGTTACGATTTCTTTCGGATGATTCGGAATTTGAAATTGAAAGGATTGAAAATCAATTCCAGTTCGGACCCTACTCTATACCTACCTATCAAGCCAATACGATGCTCATCAATTATTATGGCGGGGCCCGGTCGTTCGATTATATTGGATTTGAAGAGGTTATCGATGATCAGGATTTTGAAACAGTGACAGAACGGGAAGCCTTTGAAATGAACCTGTTCGACGATCCGGAGTACGGGATACTACACAGGGGTATTTTGCAAGATAAAATCGTATTTGTCGGTGCAACGATGCCTGAATTACAAGATTTGCACCCGATTCCGATGCGAAATGAATATGGTAACGCCAACATGCCGGGGGTAGAAATCCATGCTCATGCCATGCAAAATATCCTGGATCAAAACTATCTCACTTTAATATCCGGCAGAGTACATTTGGTGCTTCTTTTTTTTATATCAGCTATAATCGTACTCATTGCCCGATCGGTTAATCTTTGGTTCGGTTTTGCAGTAATGATTGTTTCTCTGATTCTCTGGATTGCAATATCTGTATATCTATTCACACATTTACAGGTAATTCTTTTTTATTTGAGTCCATCCATGGCAATATTATTCGGATTCGGCGGGGTTATTTCCTTGAATTATTTTTATGAAGAGAGAGAAAGGCGCAGAATCACAAACATGTTTTCTTCCTATGTATCCCCTAAAGTTGTTGACAGGATGATCCGTTCGGACGAAGCCTTTAAACTTGGCGGTGAAGATCTGGAAATTACCGCACTGTTCAGCGATATTGTTAATTTTTCCAGAATGGCAGAAAAAATTCCCCCTCCAGTCCTGATTGAATTGATGAACGACTATCTTGAAGAGATGACCGAGATCATCATGCAGGAACAAGGTACCCTCGACAAATATATTGGGGATGCGGTTATGGCCTTTTATGGTGCTCCTGCAGAAATCAGAGATCATGCCTACCGGGCATGTACAACTGCTATCCGAATGCAATTAGCACTGCCAAAAATCAGAGACCGTTGGTTAAAAATACATCGGGATTTGCCTCAAAGTGCCAAAAACTTGTCGATCCGCATCGGAATCAATACCGGTCGTATGATTGTGGGTAATATCGGATCAAAAAAACGTTTCAGTTATACAATTCTTGGCGACCAGGTAAATGTTGCTGCACGTTGTGAAGCGGCGTGTAAAAAATATGGAGTCTCGATTGTTGTAACCGGCAGAACTGCTGAAAAAGCTGCCAAAGATTCAATTGGTCGAAAACCATTACTTTTTCGCCCTCTCGATATCATCCGTGTTAAAGGCAGGGATGAACCGGTAAAGATTCTTGAATGTCTCGGTTTTCAGGATGAGTTGTCACCCGAGATTATTGAATGTACCAGGCTCTTTCGGCTTGGCCATCATTCTTTTGAAAAAAGAAAGTGGGACGAAGCTGCCGGGTATTTCAGGGAATCGGCTAAACTTGAACATGCCAGACGAAAACTTGGAGTCAACGGATATAAGATAAACCCGTCCAGGCTCTATCTTGAACGATGCAGACTCCTCAAAATCCGACCTCCCAAACCAGACTGGGATGGGGTTTTTGAACAGACTGCTGAATATTAAACCTGATTTTCAAATCAAATAGTCTGCTTTCAATATCAAGAGTAATTTTGCATATTAACGTATTCATACTTTAGAATAACCCATGGTTTCAAAGTCTTATGGATACACGAATCTCAAGGAAAAGTTTTCTCAGGAAAACTGGTTCTGCACTTCTAGTTTCTGCAATCGGTTTTCCTTCTATCATCATCCCGAAAAGAAAAGAAAAACTGGGTGTTGCACTTATCGGTCTTGGTGGGTATGCCACCGGTCAGCTTGCACCCGGTTTACAGCAAACCGAGCATTGTGAATTAAGAGGAATCGTAACCGGTTCACCTGAAAAAATACCTGAATGGCAGGAACAGTACGGAATTCCGGACAGGAATGTCTATAACTACCAGAATATGCATGAGGTAGCTAACAATGACGATATTGATATTATGTATGTGGTGACACCTACAGGACTACATGCCGAGCAATCGATTATCAGCGCCAATGCCGGTAAACATGTCTGGTGTGAAAAACCGATGGCCATGGATGTAGAAGAGTGTCAGGCTATGATCGATGCTGCCAACCAGAACAATGTCCAATTGACAATTGGGTACCGGATGCAACATGAACCTAATACCCAGACGATCATCCGGTATGGTGAGGAAGAAAAATATGGCGCTATAACTGCAGTTCGGAGCGGAGCCGGTTACAGTGGCAGCCACCAGGAAGGAAACTGGCGGCGTAATCCTGATCTAGGGGGAGGTGCACTGTACGACATGGGCGTATACCCAATCAATGCTGCCCGATATAGCACGGGAATGAATCCGATAGCCGTGAGCGGGATTCAAAGTTCACCCAGGGAAGAAATGTACAGCAGAGTAGACGAAACTACTGAACTTGAACTTGAATTTCCCGGTGGGATATTTGCCGATTGCAGAACCAGTTTTGGTGAATCGATGAATTACCTGGAAGTGGACTGCACAGATGGATGGTATAAACTTCAACCCTTTCAATCTTACCGTGGTGTAGAAGGTGAAACAAGTGATGGTACACAACTTCCGGCCGACCCCGGGCACCAACAGGCACGGCAAATGGATAACGACGCACTGGCCATAAAAGAAAATAAACCTCCGATTGTCCCCGGTGAAGATGGACTGGAAGATATACGCATCGTAACAGCAACCATGGAGTCGTCACGAAATGACGGGGAATGGATTAATTTGCGTTAAGCTTGCTTCTTGTTGTTAAAATCAAATAAATGTTTCAAATTTATTTTAATCAATGGAACTTTCTGTTTTTAAAAGTGTTAGGCTAATGCGATAATCAACCTAATTCACACTTTTTAAATTCTAACTCAAACCCGATTTTCATTTCATGTTTAAAAAAATTCTTTCATTTGCATTTATCTCTATGCTTATTGCTTGCGGACCTACCCCTCCGGATGAAGAACAACCACCCCCTCCACAGCCAGGTGAAGGTGAACAACCACCCCCTCCGCCACCTCAAAATGAGTTTCCCTTGTTAAATTCGGAAATAGACTCTGAACGATTCAATGAGATTCAGCCCGTAATCAGCCAGGAACCTCATTTGATACAAGATTTCCAGCAATTAACCCGTAAAGATGAATGATTCATTGAAGTATTGATAAAATGCAAAAAAGCCACGGCAAAAATTACCGTGGCTTTTTTTATTAATTCCTTAATAAGAATGTACAAGACTGAACTCTATTCGTAATCCAGACTTTTCACTTCTACTGCACTAGGTCCTTTCGGAGTATCTTCAACGTCGAATTCAACTGATTCTCCATCTTCCAAACCTTGATTTGGACCTAAATTAGGAACATTGTTTCTATGGAC
>SLOU01000113.1 GCA_007132385.1 Balneolaceae bacterium
CTCTTTTATGACCCTGATGCCGGCACCGCGATCCAGAAGGTGGGTGGCAAAACTGTGCCGCAAAACGTGGGGACTTTTCTGGCTTATTTCACTGACCCTTGAAAGATAGGCCGATACCATTCTTTGTATCAGACGCGGATAGATTCGTCTTCCGGAATTGGCAAGGAACAGTGCTTTGTGATCATCAGACCCGGATTTTTTTCCAATAAGTTTGGATCGCTCATCCAGGTAGGAAGAGAGCGCTTTACCGGCAAAAGATCCAAATGGTATAATACGCTCTCGGGAACCTTTACCACAAACCTTGACTCTTTTCTGTTTCAGGTCGACATCCCCGGTATCCAGCTGCACCAGTTCCGAAAGCCGCATTCCAGTGCTATAGAGCAGCTCCATGACTGCAAGATCCCGTTTTCCTTCGGCTGTATCAATCTCTATGGATTCCATCATCGTTTGCAACTCTTCAGGCCGGACTGTCCGGGGCAGCCGGTGCTCCTTTTTCGGAATCATGAGCAGCTGAGCGGGATTATGCTGTATGACGCCTCTTTTATAGGCGAATTTTAAAAAAGAACGGACCGACGCTGTTTTTCGAGCAAGGGTCGATTTCGCCATTTTTGACTGCATGAGAGAGCCGAGCCATAGCCGGATCACAAGCCGGTCTATACGATGATAATTCAGTTGCTGTTCATCAGACTCCCACTCTTTACCGCAAAAAACTAGAAACTGCCCGATGTCACGTCGATAAGCATCCAATGTTTTCGGTGAAGCGTTACGCTCCACTTCAAGATACCGGATGAATCTTTGCAGCAGGGTGGGTTCGTTCATATCCTATGTGATTTAGTCCCGATTAACCCCAAGATAACGAATGCTTATCTACAAAAAAGCACAGAATGGATATTTGTTAAAAAAATTAAATGTAAGTTTTATACATCTTACCGCTCTTATCATGTGCCTGATTACATAAACTTTAATGATAAGTCAAACATATGGGGGAGCATATATGATCCCGAATAAATCCACGCAAGTTGAATTCGGTTATCGTCAAATAGACTTGGCGGTAGATATTTTGATCAACAACATTGAGCAAATTAAAAATGTCAGTGAATGGGCCCGAAAAATCGGATATTCAAGAGCTCATTTTTGCAGAAAGTTCACATTGAAATTTAATGAAAATCCCAAGTTGGTGCTACGCAGAGCGCGGTTTCGCAAGATTTGTCGTGTCATTCTGTCAGACTGGTCGGCAACTGCCTTCAAAGTAGCTCTGGAAGCTGGTATACAGGATGAAAAAGCGCTGCACAAATTTCTGAACCGAAATTTTGGTCTGGGGTTTGTAGCACTCAAAGACATTCTGAAGCGAGATGCTTTTCGCTCCAGAAATTATAAGTTTCGGGCTGCTGAAGATGATCACAGCTATATATCCATAAGCCTTAATCCGTTAGAGAGGACGGTCTTTCCAGGTAATTTTAAAAATGAATAATCGATCGGCGACGACTACAAAGGTGTGAATCGGAGGAACAGCAATTGCGGTATGTTTCCGGGCAATTCCGGTCAGTTTATGGTTTCATTGCCTTGCAGCAAGAGCGACTGATCGTCGGTGTTATGCTCGTTATCGAAAATCATTTTCGCTACCCACTCCTTGATATCATTCGTTTCGGTTTTTCCATCGGGACGAAACATGGCGTACTCGATCATCCTCTCCATACGGATCTCGTCAATGATTCCCAGATAGTAAAGTTCAAGCAGATATCCATATGCTTCCGGAGATATCAGTGTACGTTCGCTTGAATGAAGAACTCTTGGAGAGGAAACTTTGCGAAGCTTACTGATATCCTGTTTCAATTCGCCGGAGTCATATTTCTGCAACAGCCATGAGTAAGCAGCACTGATCTCTGCCTTGTTGTAGCCATGGATTTTGTCTAGCCTGATATCTTTCAGGCTGACTCCGAAATGTACTCTTCTGACCAGATAAATGATCAGTTCTATCACATTGTTTTGCATTCAATTTCCTTGGTAAAGCGTGATGTATCTGTTTTCCAGGTCGTGCATGTGTTTTTGAGAAGCGGGAGTATCATCCAGATACCCGGCCAGGTGCAACAAGCCATGTATTACTACTCGCAGTACTTCTGTTTCAAAGCTTGCTCCGTAATCGCGACTTTGCCGCCGGATCTGGGGGGCACAGCAGAATAGCGTACCTTCAAGGTCAGCTTGGGAGGAGTCGCTTTCTTCGTGATAAGGGAATGTGATGATATCTGTAATATAATCATGGTTAAGATATGTCCTGTTGATTTCCAGAATTTCCTTATCATCGACAAATACCACTTCCACACTTATAAACCGACAGGATTCATTCTCTTCCAATCGGTGTATTACAGATTCAAGTGTTTGGGGCCCAAAAGGAACCTGTATACAACTTTTATTGAAAATTTGATATAATGCTCTGTTCTTCAAGCGTCCGGGAACTTCCTCCGATGGATGATATCACCGATCAGTGATCGTCGTCGAATTGGAAATCGTCAAAACCTGTGGACTCCGTTAGGGACAAAGCCACACTACACATCATTACTTCAGGAGGCAATTTGGTAAAATCCCCCTGCAATAAAGCTTCATTTACATTTGCATACAAACTGCAACCTGCCTCTTTTTCTACAATAAGCCCTGAGAGCTTATCGCCATTTCTGCCAAAAAAAGTGATCTGATGCAGAAGATCACTGACGACGAATGCCGTGCAGTTATGCAGCTGCAGAAATGTGTCCCGGGTATAGACTGAGATCAAATTGGTTTGCTCTCCGTTTACTTTCAGCTCCAAAAGTAGCTCCAGTGCAATTTTTCGACCGGTCTGGGAATCAGAAATCTCATAGCGATACACATTGCCACTTTTTTTGGGTTTCGTATCAAGAACCCGGGCAATGGTAGTGATGTTTTCCTCGGAAAAAGTTTGAATCATCGTAAGGAAGATATTAGCAACACGGATGTGAAGTTATCATATGAGAATATCATATCTGTAATATAATGCAAGTACCCGAATTTTGGAATAGCTATCAATTCATGTAAATTCGATTTATCCGTTCAAGGTTCTCATCCCGACTGCGGGGGAATGGCAACCGATCATCGGATGCTTCTTCAATAAAGTCGGCAACAGCCAGCGCCTCCTGTTCCATATCATTCATATAAAAGATCCGCTGAATGATAATATACCTGCTGGAATCATAAGAAATGTCGCGTATCAGGTTCTGGCGGTTTTCGCTCAGTGTATTGATACGATTTTGAAGCGCTCGCCGACGACTGCTACCCATACTCCGGCTTTGATTATCAAACCGGACTTCCAGACGGGCTGTTTCCGCTTCCAGACGATCAAGTTCTCGTAGATGCCGGCGTAATGAGCGATCCAGATCCTGACGTGCAAGGTCCACTAAAGAAAGTGCACGATCGGTCACATCCAGCTCTGAATAGCGATAAGCGTAATTCAGTATTGAAGTTGCGTCACCTTCAATCGTGGAGAAGGGAATATGGTCTTCACCCCATTGCAACCAATAAGAGGCGCTGTCCGGCTGCTCACCCTGTATATAAGCAGAAACCTGACGATTTATAATGGTGCGGTAATTGTCCATCATTCGCCTGATATTTTGATCGAAGTAGGCTTTTTCATTGTTTATTTCGCGGAGCCGGAACGACTTTAAACGCTTCCCGTGAATCTCTGTATCGATTTCATCGTTGGTACGGAACGGCATCACACGCCAGGCTTTGCCTTCCAACCGAAAATAATCCTGCAGGTTCATCTGGGCATCCCGAGCCACGGTTGTAGAGAAATAGACAGGACGGACCCAACGGTTTGTTCTCAGTATCTCAAGAACCATATCGTCCTGAATCCGGGTATAATACATTTCGTTTCCCTGCCTGTCACTCCCCAAATAGGTTCCATCGAATTCCCATATGACCTCTTCATCCAGTTGATCCAGCGGTACACCAAATCCCATCTCATCCGGGATTTCGGCAGGCGTCCAAGGAAAATCGTCAACTTCACCGGCATAAAACCGTTGGAGAAACTCTTTATCGACCGGAATGGAGATCTCTCCCGGTTCATGGAAATCGGATGCCCGACGGAAATTGAATTTTTCGTTCAGACGGTCGACTTCCGAATCGGTCAGTTCGATAGGGACAGGAGGTGAACCATGACTCCACAGATTTTTCATCTGTTTTATATACCACTCTGTATTCAGCAAACTCAGGTTCACAACGCGAACATCGGTTCGAAGTCCCTCCACCTCCTGCAGATACCACAGCGGGAAGGTGTCATTGTCACCATTTGTAAATAGAATGGAGTAGGGGGCGGTGCTGTTGAGCAGGTTGTAGGCGTAATCAGGGGCCACATACCGAAGACTCCGATCGTTATTGCTATACGTCTGACTGCCGACCAACACCGGAACAGCGAGTGCTGTTATGGCCAGTGTGCCATAGGCGATCACCCGATTAGATTTTAAATAGTGTTTAACCAGTTCTATGAGACCGGTCGCACCCAACCCGATCCAAATTGACCAGGCAAAAAAGGAACCGGTGTAGGAGTAGTCCCGTTCACGGGGCTGGTACGGCGTCTGATTCAAATAGAGCACGACGGCGATACCGGTCGCCAGAAATAGCACAAGAACTCCTGTGGCCCTTTTCCAGTCCTTTCGGAAATGGAAAAACATTCCCAGCAGGCCAAGTAGAAATGGCAGGTAGAAATAGCGATTGTGTGCAGGATTGTCTTTGAAATCACTCTCCCCGCCGAAACCTGATATCCATTGGGCATCCTGGATGTCACTGTCACGACCGATAAAATTCCATGCAAAATAGCGCAGATACATATAATTGATCTGATATCCCAAGAGGAAATGCAAGTCGCTCTGGTACTGCGCATATTTTTGTTGATGTCGCTGATCGGGGGAATGCCGTCTCGGGAACAGCTTGCTGTTTTCCCGATCGATGGTTCCAAGCTCGTTGCTGTAACTCACACCCCGCAGTATCGGCTGCTGACCGTATTGCTCACGTTTGAGGTAACTGATAAAGGCGTCGACATTGTCGGGTGAATTCTGGTCGATGGCCGGGTTGACCTGCGAACGGATATAGATCATCGAGTAACTGGAGTAGCCGATCAGGATTAACAAATATCCCAAAAGCACCAAATTGACAGTTCGGTGTCCATTTTTGTGCGTATAAAAGATGCCGTAGGCAAGGATCCCTGAAAAAAGTATCAAAAACACCAGCGGACCGAACATGCCGCCGGTAGCCATGGTAAAGCTTCCCGCCAGTGCCGGCAATTGAATAATGGTAAGGGGGTAGATCAAAAAGAAAATACCGACGCTGACGGCAGAGGCTATCGCAAAGGATTTGATTTCGAATTCATTTTTCCGGAAATAGATGATCAGCCCAACAAAAAAGATCGCCAATAGACTGAGCAAGTGCACCCCGAAAGCAAGTCCAAACAGGAAAGTTATGAGAAGCAGCCAGCGTTCGTTACGAAGATCATCGTGGTTTTCCGACCATTTCAGGACAAGCCAGACTACCAGGGCGGTAAAGGTCAGCGACAGGGCATAGGTCTCGGCTTCGATAGAGGTAAACCAATGGCTGTCGGTCACGGCAAAAGTGAGCGCACCAATAAGGCCACCACCGTACATACCGATCCGGTCAATAGCGGCATAGTTGTCGGCGTCGTATCCCCGAAATTCACGGACAAAACGAACAATGATGAGATAGAGCAGCAGAATTGTGGTGGCCGATGCCAGTGCACTCATCAGATTGATCATATAAGCGGCCGAGGCCGGACCAGTAAACATTGAAAACACCCGTCCCAGCAGCAGGTAAAACGGTGTACCGGGTGGGTGAGGTATTTGCAACCCATACGAACAGGCGATACGTTCACTACAATCCCAAAAACTGGCTGTTGGCGGCAGTGTTAAAAGGTAAAGAATCAGCGCTGTTAAAAATGAAAAAGCAGCAAATGCTTTGTTAAGCGTTTTATGGTCCGTCGACATCAGTTCGTTTTGTTTGAAAAATGCGGGAATATTCCCAAATTCAGGAAAATATCAGAACTTACAATAATAGGAAGAGCTTGTTCATTAATCAAAGCTCAATTCCACAGTTTTACGGATATTTCCCAACAGGACGAATACCCCCAAAACCCAAAATATCTTGTCATATGATGATAAAAGCCCATAGAGAGAACGTGTCAGTGTCTCTCGTTATTTTGACCTTTATAACGGCTTTTTCCTGCGCACATCCGGGATTTATGGAAGCACCGGAAATGGAGTTGTTTACAGAGGAAGAATGGATCATACCGGACGGACCTGTTCAATCGCTTCGTGAGCGAACCTGGGACTTGCACCATCAGAAACTTCGTGTCCGGTTTGATTTCGAACAGAAGCAGGTGTTGGGTGAAACTGAACTGCTATTCACCAGCAAAACAAGGCAGGCAGAGCTCATTCTTGACGCTAAAACGATGGAATTTGATGATATTTATTATGTCATGACAGGGGAGTCACTGTCATTTCGTCAGGATTCGGCAACAGTCACGATTGCACTGGAAGAGGAGTATGATTCCGGGGATACCCTGACGGTCGGCCTTCAGTTTGTTTCCACACCGCCGGAACGAGGTCTCTATTTTGTGAATCCGGTTGGAGCCGACCCTTTCAAACCGACCCAGGTGTGGACTCTTGGACAGCCTGAAGACAACAGTTTCTGGTTTCCGACGGTTGACCATCCGGCCGAACGTTGCACACAGGAGACCTGGATTTCAGTTCCGCCACAGTATACGACACTTTCTAACGGATTGCTCAAAGAAAGCCGTGTGTTGCCGGGCGACTCTCTGCGTACGGACTACTGGCGTATGAGCAAACCGCATGCACCGTACCTGTTTGTGCTCGCCGTTGGTGAATATGAAGTAACAGAAGAGATCAGGGGGGATCTGCTTTACCGCTACTACACCGAACCGGAATTTACCGAAACGGTGGATCTGATTTACGATCAAACGGTGGATATGATCCGTTTTTCTGAAGAAAAAACGGGTGTATCCTGGCCGTGGGACCCGGTTTACGCTCAGGCTCCGGTACGCGATTTTATTGCACGGGGTATGGAAAACACCACGGCAACCCTATTGTATGACGCCGTTCAGTTCGACCGCCGCGCTTCACAAGACCTCTCCAACCACGATCTCATCATGCACGAGATCATCCATCACTGGTTCGGCAACCTGGTGACCGCACGCGACTGGGCTAATCTGCCATTAAACGAAGGTTTTGCCAATTATTTCGAAGGGATTTACACCCGCCATTCGGAGGGCGACGACGCCTGGCACTGGAAAAATCGCAACAACAGACTGTCCTATTTCGACGAAGCCCGCGTCTATCGCCGTCCCGTCATCTTTGATAGATACAGAATACCAGAAGATATGTATGATCGTCATACGTATCAGAAAGCGGGACAGATCCTGCGTATGTTGCATGATTATATCGGGGACGATAACTGGTGGGACGGAGTTAACAAGTGGCTCGAAAAATTCTCATTCAAGGCTGTTGATTATCATGATTTACAAGGAGTTTATGAAAAATCCAGCGGTGAAAACCTGGATTGGTTCTTTGATCAGTGGTTTTTGTCGCCCGGTCATCCGTATATAGAAATATCATACACACTAAGGGGTTCGTCAGCGACGGTAACCATTGCCCAGGTTCAGGACACCACGCATCAACCGGTATTTCATCTCTACCCGGAAATACTATTTGAATTTGAAGAGGGTTCAACAAGAGAAAGGGTCGCTTTGACCGATCTCGAAGAGACGTATCATTTTCAGTTCAGAGGGACTATTACGGATGTCATTGTGGATCCGGACCGGGTGCTGCTGGGGGAATATATTGTGGATATGGATTTGCAAAAGCTTTTACAAAGGGTGCGTCATGAACATGTGTTGGTGCGATCGGAAGCGATTACGTTGCTACATGATTTCATGGAAGAGCCTGAAGTGCAATCAGTTATAATGGAAATAGCCCGAAGTGATCCTTTCTGGGGTGTTCGGGCTCAGGCATTTGGCTTGTTGGTCGATTATGCCAATCTGCTTGACGGAGAAGATGTACTCAAGCTGGCAAATGATACCGTCTACCCTGATGAAGAACATTATTCCGTGCGTATAGAAGCTGTTAACTTACTATTAAATAATACTATGGACTTACATAATCAGTCAAATAACATCAGGGATCACTTTATCGCTATGTCTAATGATACCAGTTACTTTGTATCGGCTGAGTCTATTCGTGCTTTCGGCCAGCTTTTTCCAGAGGAAACCGTGTCATTTATAGAGCCCTTTCTGACCATGAATTCCTACCAGGATGTGATCAGAGAGGCGGCCACTGATGCATTGATCTTTGCAGGCAATCATGATGCTGACGAGCTGCTGATACAATTGGCCGGTTTGCCTGGCGATCAGGATTTTACATACCGTGCAATTCGTCACTTAATCGATAGTATTCCTGAAAGGGATGACGATTTTCAGGAATCCGTCAGGACATTAACAATTGAACGTCTGGATGATCCTTATTCCGAATACCGTTTACTAGCCTATGAAGCCATGGTGAAACTCGGAGTTGTGGAGGTGGTCGATCAGTTGCACCAAAACAAGCAGCGTATTGATATCGTTGAATCTGAGCGTGAGGAACTCCGCAAAACCATCAGGGCACTGGAATACGAACGCAATTATATAGATTGACGGTGGTGGTTTCAGTGTAAGACCGGAAATTGCAATCGAAATCAGGGATGTACCAACAAAGAATCGGATACCCGGAGTAAAAAATGTCAGGCTGGATCTTTTTTTACTGGGAATAGACAATGGACCGCAGTATGCCAATTGTCGCATAATTAATATTATGTAAAGTCAAGACTATCGTAAGAATTAATACTTTATCTCAGAAATTCAAACAGGCGTAGTATTTTCACAGAAGCAAGCAGTTAACACCACCCTATTCATTGTACAACCTATTCAGAATTCATTGTACATCCTTTTCAGACGTCTGATTCAGATCGGATCGAATGATGATTTTTATATTCCAGGAATGATTTTTTCCCAAACCATGGGGCTCCAATTTTATCAAAAAATAAAACTTTTTTTTCCAAAAATTGCTGGGTTGGTTTTTCAAGAAAAGATATAATGATGCCAATGATAATAATAATCGGGCTGATTATAACATAGTATTGAAACATCCAGTTGTTGATATCAAGGCTGCCTGTCTGATTATTCCACCATAATGAGACAAACCCGGAAACAATTGATGTAATAGTAGTAAACCAAATGGCTTTTTCACCTGTACTCCACCATAAAAAGCCTCCCAGAGCGGGGAAAAATAATGATGCCATAAATATATTTGCTACAAAAAGTGCGTTGATAACCTGGTCAACAATCGTAATGGAAACAATAATTGTAATCACGGCGACGGCTACAGTGATCCATCGTGAAAAACGCAGTAAATTTTTCTCTGAAGCACCGGGATTGAATATTCTTTTATATACATCATTTGTAGCAATTGACACAATATTATTCCAGATTGTTCCCATCGTTGTCTGTCCAATTGCAAGGATGACCGCAAGTGTCAATCCACCGATGCCTACGGGAACCCAATGATTGATAGCCATCGCCAAAGCCTGCTGTGGATCCTCTAAATCAGGAAAACCAACTCTAACATAGGCTGCAGTTTGAATGGCAAGACCATAAAATATGACAATTAATACAGTTCCTATCATCATGCTGGCATAGGCTGTTTTTTCGCTTTTGGCAGCAGACATAAGCTGAGCATACCAGGGAGCTTGCATGTAAATCAAAAACAACAGCACATATGTTGAAAAAATGAAACTGAACGGCATGACCGTATCATTCCACATGCCTGAAGGATTTGGAGTCAGGTATTGTTCCTGAAAAACCTGCTCCATCCCACCTAGTTCAAGAGCATTGGACCGTGCAAAATACCACAGTAAAGGTAGTGCGATAAGTGTGACAATAAATGACAACGTATTGGTGTGTGCAACAGCCGTCAACCCACCCACAACGCTGAAGATAAGTACGGTTCCTGATATAATCAGTACGGTAGCGGTTAGTGAAATACCCAGGCTCGAAGAAAAAATAATTGATACAGCTCTTAAATAAGCTGGAGAAAAAAAGATTAATAGC
>SLOU01000204.1 GCA_007132385.1 Balneolaceae bacterium
AATATTCACGCCTAAATTCATTTTCGTTTATTAATATCACGTTTTATCATGTTATCTAAAATTAAATATGACAAATCCATAGTTAGTATAGCTGCACTGGAACAAAACTGTTCCACAACCGGCTTTTTAATAGATCAGATTCGCACCCGCTTCAGAAACAAAGTAAGCCTCCTGGCTGTGTGCCCCAACTCGGAATCCGTAACCCGAGCAGCCCTTGAAGCTTCCAAAGAAGCTAATGCGCCAATTCTTTTCGCTGCTACGCTTAACCAGGTGGATACAGATGGCGGATACACCGGCTGGACTCCACAAAACCTTGTTGACTTTCTATTGGATTACAGTGATAAAATTGGTCTACAAAGCCCATTTGTACCCTGTCTGGATCACGGAGGGCCTTGGCTCAAAGACAGTCACACCCGTGATGGTCTTTCGTTGGAAGAAACCATGAACCAAGTAAAAAAATCCCTTGAGGCCTGCATTGATGCTGGCTATGATTTGCTTCATATCGATCCAACCGTCGACCGTACCATTCCCGGTGATGACCCCATACCTATAGAACTGGTCGTAGAACGTACAATTGATCTGATCGCTCATTCTGAAAACTACCGAAAGGCAAGAAATCTCCCGTTAATTGCTTATGAGGTTGGTACCGAGGAGGTGCACGGCGGACTTGCGAATATGTCCAGTTTCGAAACTTTTTTGCAGTTGCTGGATGATGGATTGAAAAATATTAACTTAAAGGAGGCATGGCCATGCTTCGTGGTAGGAAAAGTCGGAACAGATCTACACACAACTTACTTTGAGCCTGATATGGCTCGAAATCTGACCAAGCTTACAATTCATTTTGGAGCACTGGTAAAGGGTCATTATTCTGATTATGTTGAAAATCCAGAAGATTACCCTTTGAGCGGTATGGGGGGCGCCAATGTAGGACCAGAGTTTACAGAAGAAGAGTTTATCGCTCTGATGGAACTTATCCAATTTGAAAAGAAAATCGGGAGAAACTCTGGCTTGTTCGAAACAATGGAAAAGGCCGTAATCAACAGCAACCGTTGGCAAAAGTGGTTACATAAGGATGAATTGGATACACGGTTCCAAGACTTGGAACTGAATCGCAAAGAATGGCTGATGAGAACCTGTGTCCGATACATATGGACCCACCCGGAAGTTGTTTCGGCCAGAAATTTGCTTTATGAAAACCTGCGTGACTACAGAGATGCCGATGCATTTGTTGTTTGGTCCATAAAGGAGTCTATCATGAAATACTACCATAAATTCAATCTTATCAATTTTAATGAGCGTTTACTCTAGAAGGAAAATGCTGGGTTTTTACTCATTCATCAAATATATCACTGTAACTGACTACGGACCTTTTTTTAATAATCGCTTTTAATTGATCACTAATAATCCGAGTTCATGAATGAGCTCGGATTAATCCAACAATCGACATTATCACGATTGACCACTCTTTTAAAAATCATGGTTTGATACGGTAGAACATCCTATTCTCTCACATAAAGTCTTTCACCCTCCTAACAACATGCAGATAGTACATCCACCTCAAAAAACCCTTGAAAACCATTCTCGTATTTTACCTGATTATTTAATTGGGATTGACATTATATCTGCCTGAGTTGGAATATTAGGGGATAATGCCATAGTTTGACTATGATTTTATCTTATATTCGAAACAAGGATCGACACCATTAGCAAAATTTTTAAACGGATGAATCGAAGGTAATGAAGTGCTATGCCCATGACAGAGCAGGACTGAGACACAGGAGCATGATTAAAACCTGTCATGGCATTACATCTGACTTCCTAAATCATGAAATTTTAAAGAGATGAAAAGAAAGGAATTTATTAAGCGTACAGCGTTAACCCTGGGTGCTTTTACTATTGTACCTCGATATGTACTGGGAGGAAATGGATTTACCGCCCCAAGTGACCAGTTGACCAAAGCGGTTATTGGTGTCGGCTCCATGGGCCGGGGCCACCTCAACTATCCAGGGGCACGTCTTGTGGCGGTTTGTGATGTGGATTACGAGCATCTGAACCGGGCGCTGGAGATGAGCGAGCCGGGGGTGAGAGGATATCATGACTACCGGGAAGTGCTGGAACAGGATGACGTGGATATCGTTCATATCGTCACTCCGCCACATTGGCACGGGATTATGGCGGTGGATGCCGCCAATGCCGGCAAGGATATCTGGTGTGAAAAACCAATGACCCGGACGATCGGGGAAGGTGAAAAGGTCGTCGAAGCGGTTCAACGTAATGGAACCATTTTTCGGTTAAATACCTGGTTCCGGTTTCGGGGCAACTTCTATGGCATGAATACTCCCGTAAGGCCGATTAAAAAGCTGGTGGAAAACAACGTTCTTGGCTGGCCGCTGACCGTCACGGTGAACAACAGCACGGGCTTTGACTGGAAGTTTCAATGGAGCGGAAGGACCAACCTTCATCCACAATGGATTCCGGAATCACTGGATTATAATATGTGGCTGGGCCCGGCTCCCTATAAACCCTATCATGAA
>SLOU01000199.1 GCA_007132385.1 Balneolaceae bacterium
CAGGTCGTCGGAACTGTTGATTTTTGATAATAGGGGACCGGGAGTCACCGCTTGTTGATCCATATCAATGATTTTCTTTTCGTGCTACCTGCTCGATGCGGAGTTCGGCCTCTTCGAGTTTTTTGGAACACATTTTTGAAAGTTTCATGCCTTCTTCGTGAAGAGAAATGGCTTTTTCCAGAGGTACGTCATCCGATTCAAGTTCCTTCAGTACTTCTGACAACCTCTCTAAAGCCTTTTCAAATATGAATCGTTCCTTTTGTTCCGATTTACTCATAACTGGGCTTGGGGTTGATCTTTGTTAGCCCGGATAATATAGTTAAATTCTTATTTTAATGTTTGAATAATTCCAACCATTATCCGACTGTGCAGATGATCTGTTAATTTATTATACTGTACACTTGCATTAACTACATAAATAAATTATACCGTCATAATTCGTTATGAGTCAGTTTTAAACGGTGTGAATCAGACATAGTAGAGGTTCATTTGCTACACCAACATATATTACATTTTATTCGGGATTGGAAAGAGACCGGAGCGGTGATGCCCAGCTCGAAATATTTGGCCAGGGATGCGGTCCGTTTGGTGATTGAAAAGCTGAAGAAGCCCGGGAGGGATCCCATATCGATACTTGAACTTGGACCAGGAACGGGGACTTTTACCGAGCGCATCCTGCCTGAACTTGGAGAAGAAGACCGATTTGATGTCGTTGAACTGAATAATTATTTCTATAAAATGCTGCGGCGGCGTTTTCGGGATAACAGAACCGTCCGGCTTTTTCACAAGGACTTCCTCGCTTTTCAGTCAGATCACAAGTACGATTTTGTCCTCTCCAGCTTGCCTTACGAGCGTATTTCTGCATCCGTCACCCGGTTGTTGTGGGAGCATAAATTGTCGCTGTGCAAACCGGGATCATATATTATTTACTACAAATACGTCAACTTCAACCATTTTCGCAGCCGCTTCGAAAAAAGCCTTGTCAGAGACTATCTGCATGACGAAAAGGTTGTGCTGCTGAATATGCCGCCGGCACGGCTGCTTACATTGAAGGTTCAGATGCACAATTCAGATCAACTTGCTTCTGTCGTTGGAAATAAAAGTATTCGGAATGTGGCTGCCGGTTAGCGCGCGCAACCCCGAAATGCTCAGAAATCGGAGAATATTTCATCTGTGCGTCTACGAATCCAACTGCGTGCCTGGCTGACGTTCGGATAGTACTGCGCAACGGTTTTCCAGAAAGCACGGCTGTGGTTGAAATGCCGGATATGGCACAACTCGTGGATGATGATGTAGTCCATAATAGTCTGTGGACATTTGACAAGACGCCAGTTTAGTGAGATGGTGCCTCGCCTTGAGCAGCTACCCCATTTGGTTTTCTGATTTCTGATAGAGAGCTTTCCAGGTTGAAGCGGAATCCGGTCCGACCAGTATGCAAATCGCGATGTCAAATCCTTTTTTGCGACATTCAGATAAAATGTGTGGATATCCTCGGGTTCTGGAAAGAGAACTCCATCATGATCATACCGGATTTTTGACGGATGGAACTGGTAGACGATAGCATGATTATGTTCCACTAGCCGGGATTTTCGTATACCGGGAACCGGAAAGGTGTAAACCGGTTTTCGTTCTCCCCGGAGCAGCAATGTTCCTTCGTATTTCTTTCTGAGCAACTCCAGTTGTTCTGTGCGTTGTTTGCGTCGCTCGCATGATTTTTGGATCCACTCCGATTTTTCGCGAACAAAGTCGATTAGCCGGTTCATGGACACGTTGGCCGGACCTGATACGATGACCCGGTCACTGTTTACCCGGATGCGCATTGTGCGCTGATTTTTTCGCCGGATCAGTGTTATTGGCGGCAGACCGGGTTCCAGGTGAAAAGATTCGTTCATTCCAGATCGTTCTTTTTGAGCATGTCCCGAGATTTGCCTACCAGAGGATGGTCTGTATTAGCTGTAGCCGCCCGGCTGAAAAAATAGCGGGCTTCATCGCGTCGGCCGTTTTGCAGGGAAATTTCTCCGAGATGAAAGAGCGAGACAATGAGATTGGATCGTTCGCCGAAAGGGTGAAGTGTTTCGGAAATTTTGACTGACTCCACAAAATCATCTTGTGCCCGGTCATATAGTTGGTTCTGATAGTGGATTAGTCCACGGATTGTATACAATTCTTCATTCATTACGGAAATATCATGCCGATTGAGATCATCACTATAATCCAGACTCTCCGCTATCCGTGGCAAGGCTTCCTGCAAGTGATCCAACTGATAGAGGGATCGTATATAAAGCCTGCGGTAGAAGGTGTTGTCCGGGTATTTGTGATACAATTCCCGAAGGTAGTTCAATGCCAATTCCGGTTTCCGCTCGAAATGAAGATAAATGTGTCCAAGAAAAAAGGTGGCTTCAGGCTCCAGAAAAATGCTGTTGTCGGCCGCCTGTTCCAATAGCGACAACCCCTTTTCGCGATCGCCGCGCGGAAGCATCCATCGCAACCGGCGTGCCAGGGTATATTCTTCCACCAGAAAAGCTGAAAAATA
>SLOU01000020.1 GCA_007132385.1 Balneolaceae bacterium
ATCCAAAATGTCCTGAACTTCCTGGTATACGAACCGCTGACTGGAATGAATTATCGTTTTATCAACAGTGTAATCCACAAGTTTTCCACCGGGAGTTATTTCCATAAAACAGCTATAGGTGAGCTTGTCTTCATCCGGCCTTAGGCTGCAAACGCCGTTACTCAGGCGTTCGGGGAGCATCGGGATCACGCGGTCGACGAGGTACACACTGGTTCCTCTTTCAAATGCTTCTTTATCGAGGGCAGAATCCCGTGGCATATAATGGGTAACATCGGCGATGTGGACGCCGAGATAGTAGTTGCCGTTATCCAGTATTTTAATACTCAGGGCATCGTCAAAATCCTTTGCCGTGGCGGGATCAATTGTAAAGGTAATTTCTTTGCGAAGATCGCGCCGTTGACTGATCTCTTCTTTGGTAATTTCCGTATTAAGTGTTTCTGCAAAGGCTTCCACTTCCCTGGGAAAATCCGAATTAAACTGGTGCTCGGCAAGTATGGAAAGAATGTTGGCTTCGTTGGACCCCTGGTCACCCAGCCGCTGGACAATACGTGCCTGTGGCAAGCCCCTGGAGTCTTTCCACTGAATGAGCCGGAAAGTCACCTTTTCACCCGGCCGGGCTCCGTTGAGATCTCCTTTTTCTACAAAAAAATCGGTTCTGGAGGAGTGCTCATCCGGATGAATGACAAAAGAGTTGCCCGCCGCTGAATCGAGAGTGCCGACAAAAAGCGTTTTTCCCCTTTTGACGATTTCTTCGACACGGCCCATCGGTTTACTGCTTTTTTTGTGATAGTGGGTTACTTTCACTTTCACTGTATCACCGTCGAGGGCAGTATCCAGGTAGCGTGAAGGTATTTTTATATCCTGATCCCTGCCCGCAGTTACAAGGTAACCGTCACCGTATTTATTTACATCGAGTATTCCTTCATAAATATTTTCATCTTCAACATACACTTCATTGATACTGACAAGATTTCCCTTGGTCAGTCGTATCAGATCATGGTTCAGAAGTGTGTTCAGCGTTTTTTTTAATTTTTTGTTTCCGCCTTTTTCGCTCAGGCCAAGTGCATCCTGTAAAACCGGTGTCGGGATTGAAGCATCCGGATACGTTTTAAGGATATCGATAATTTCTTTTTCAAGTGAAGTCAGCCGTTTCTTTTTACTCATTAATTATGTTTAGGTTATTTAAAAATTCATCAGAGGCAATAGGATATTCGGGGTCTTCCGTTTCTACCTGATCCTCATTGTCAGAAGATTCATCTTTTCTCCCGAAAAGGCGTTTTATCGCACTTGTAAACCGGTTTCGCAATTCTTCCCAGCGGTTGAACTGAAATTGGGCTTCAAGGCCCACCCCGTTCATCTCCTGCACCTGCCGTGGTTCATTTGAACTGCTGCTTACAAGTGTCGGGTCTTGCCTGTGAAATGCTGTTACGGCAAATGTGCGATTGATCCTGTATGTGGCTCCCAGGTCACCAACTCCAACCTCACCACCGCTCTGCCTGTTGGTTATCTGTCCGTCACGCCTGAGAATCAGCCGGTCGTCGTAAAGCCTGAGGGCTATACCGAGATCCACTTCATTGAATTGTGTCAGGTTGAAGTCGATGTCGAGAGAAATATCGCTGTTCAGCAGTGAATTGATTTGATCGGAAAGAAGCGGGTTGATAAACTGGCCGGTAATCAGCGGGTTTACAACAGCCCCGCCCGTAAATGACTCCCTGAGGGCCATTCCACTGCCGCCTTCAGTGGATTGGGGGTTGAGTTCAATGAAGTTTCCGGACAATAGGATACTAGTTGCCTGGATAATTTTCTCTTCTTCATTTCTGTTCAGGGAATTGATCTGGGTGAGCAGGGCAGGGTCCAGCGTTCCCTCTATACTGGAGGGCACCTGGAAGAAAAAGTCATTCTCCAGTTCACTGATGGTTCCACCGATGTTAAGTACAAGGTCGATCGGTACCCGTTGTCCGAGGTCGGATCTGCCGGATGCCAACAGGGATGTGATGTCCGGGCGTGCCCTGTAGGAAGCGCTGATATCCAGGCGCGCATTGGCCGGGTCGCCTTCCCAGATAATCGACCCGCCTTCATTGATGTCAAACCTTCGCGAGATGATGTCGCCGGCTACAAACTGATAGTCTCCGCCGGTAATATTCATTCGCCCGAAGATACTGAAATTCTGATCTTCAAGCGTAAGACGAATCTGCCCGGTCCCGTCGGCACGCAGCATTTCGTTGGTAACACGGTCGAAAATAAGGCGGAAATTAACCGGATCCTGGGCAATAAACTGCAGGTCGAGAGTGAATCGTTCGGCAAATGTAAGTGTCTCTGGATCGAACTGGAATGTCGGCCCGGATCCCGATTCCCTGGCAGTTCGCTCCTGTTCCATGACCGTCGACCAATCGAACGAGTCGACAAACTGGATAAATTTTTGCGATTGTTGCAGTTCGGCTTCATCAGCTACTGGAACCGATATACGTGAACCCGGTGTAATGACGACCGGCTCGGTCGTTCTGAGGAACGGGTTGAAATTGGAACCGGTTATCCGCGCCTGACCTGTCCCGCGTGCTGTTGAGTAAAACGGGATATCCGGATCGTACGGATTATTCATAAAATGAAGATTATCCATGTCCAGGGTGAGGTCGAGATAGGTAAAATCGGAAAAATCGTCCAGATCAATTGTACCAGTCAGAAAACCGGTCCCGCCACCGTCATCTTCAAGGGTCATTTCTTCGAAAATCAACCCGTCGTAACGGTTAAAATTCAACTTGCCGTTGAGATTATACCGTGTATTTGTGAATACCGGTTGGGCTTTAACGTCCCGTATGTCAAAATCAGCATTAAAGTCGAAATCGCTCAGAGAGCCCCGGATATAGCCAGAACCTGTTGAACTGCCCTCGGTTTCCTCGATGATCATGGGAACGATAACGGTGACTATCCACATGTCAATTTCGTGAAATTCCGCATCGAAATAGAAAAACTCTTCATCAGGATTGCTTACATCCGGGGTTCTAAAGTAGCCATCGAACACCAGGTTTTGTCCGATACTGTCATTTTCAGCATAATATTCCGGGTAATTCTCGGGGTTTGTTTTAACACTGATATTGGTATTAAAACGGTCATCTTCGGAAGAATAAACACTGTTAAAATTGATGTCACCCACAAGCCTTTCATTAAGGCTGAACTGTTTGATACCCATCCTTCCTTCAAAAGTCGGAATCATAGCAAGCGTACTGGTTGCAAACTGCCCGTCCATCGTTCCGGCAAAGATGACCCTTCCGCCAATGAGTTCTGAAATTCTCTGCAGGTTGAGATTTTTAATATTGTAGGTAACCTGATCGTCGATATTGTTACTAAAAAGTCCGTCTATCTCGATCCGTTCCTCATCGCTCACAAAATTAAGATGGTCCAGTTGCAGGGTTTGATCCTTAAAATAGGTTATCCTGGGAGTGCCTTCCGTTACCCAGTGATACTGATCGGTGCCGAGATTAAACTCCTGCAGGGTAATATCGACTGAGTCCGTATTCAGCTTGCTGGTCAGGCCGATTTCGGCTTTCAAATCATCCTCATCACGGTTTGCCAGATGGTAGATATACAAGCTGTCGTTTCTCATGGAAACATTCAGATATCCTTCATCAAAATAAAGATTGTTGTAACGGGTATGGCCGGCATTGACCTGAAGATCCACCGTGCCGTATTGACTGAACTTTTCGGCATGCCTGAAGTTGGAGGTGATATTTGCACTGAGAGATTCTGAAATGAAATTCTTGTAACGCAAGGAAGGAGCATCCAGAGAGCCGGTCATCAATACCTGGTCAGCATCGATATCGAGGTTGAGATTGATGTTCGCATCGCTTTCAAACATCGGGTTTTCGGTAAAATAGGTCTGAATGATAGTCAGGTCTTTGAGATCCATCTGAATATTGAGGTTCGCCGGCCTGACATTCTCCGCCCGTTCAGCCACCGGTTCCTCCTGAAGAACGGCGATGGTCTCGGTCGTATCCATCAGAACTTCTTCAGCAAATTGATGTTTCAGATAGATTTGCCAGTGCTTATACAGGTTAACCAGATTTTCGGGATAGATGTCACCGTCTACCTCGGCATCAAGGAAACTACTGGTTAACCGCAATTGCCGGTGTCCGTCGTTTTCAAAAGGAGGATTGATGTCGGCATAGAGCTGATGTGAACGCAGGGTATCATTGCCGATGACAGATTGATCGGCCTCAAAACTCAGCCTCCCGAAAAGATCATCCAGCCGCGACCATTGAAGGTCCGTACTATAATCCAGGTTTATGGATGTGACCGGCAGCTCGTCATTTTGCAGCAGATGTCTGAGATCGATATTGCGGACTTGACCGTCGACGGTCACCATCCATTCCTCTTCAGGGTTCGCAATCCGGCCGGACGATTGTATCGAGGAAGCACCGTTTTCCACCGACAGGGTATGAGTGAATGAGCGTCCGGAAAAGGTACCCTCAAACAAGCCTTTGTGAAATTCTATGTGGTTGATATAGGAGGAATCGATCTCTGCATGAATATCTGCCTGTAATTCATCCGCTGTGAATCCGCTCCCTTTCAGGCTAACCCTTCCATTCAGGTGATTGCGTTGAAGTTGCTGAGGGAATACCGGGCTCAGGTCGAGGGAATCGAGAGTCATTTCTGCCGTGTAGAACAGCGGATTATCCAGTTCGGCCAATAGCTCCAGTCTCAGATTTCCTCTTTCTGTATTCACATTCAGGTTCGACTCAAAAATTTCATTTGTTCCCCGGATCGTTCCGTTTAGCAAGGACTTCGACAGGTACTCGATCTGTTCATCACCCAGACCGGGATGATCACCAGCCAGGACCCTTACCTGATCCGGGTGCAACACCAGGTTCCCGATAGAAGCAGAATAGGAAAAATCATCTGAGTCGATATTTTCGAGCTCGCCAGTCAACTGTAGCATACTTTCGCCCGAAGCCAAAAATAACCGGTCAAGATAAAAGTTCTGGAAGGTGCCTTCAGCTTCAGCAACCAGGCCAAGATCCATTTCCGGGTATGGATAGTCCGGGAAAAAACGGGAAATTTGACGCCCGCCGAACAGAGAATTATCAATATTGAGCCTATAGGTAGCCTGGGAAAACTGGGTAACGAGATCATTCTTCATCAGGCTGACCGGATACGCTTCGGCGGAAAATTCAAGAAACAGATCGGTAGTCTGAAATTGAAATGCATTCATCTCCAGGTAATGGTCATCATCAAATATCTGTCCGCTGAGATTGACATATTCAATCTCATGACCCGGCAGGTCAGCCTGAAGCAGATTTATATCGAGTATTCGATGAAGGTATGTAAATTCCAAAAACAGGTCGGCTTCGACATTCTCTGCCTCAAAGGAAGAAGGGATTCCTTCAATATCCAGCTCATGAATGTTTGCCGCTGATATT
This sequence comes from Balneolaceae bacterium, assembly GCA_007132385.1. Lineage (GTDB taxonomy): Bacteria > Bacteroidota > Rhodothermia > Balneolales > Balneolaceae > SLOU01. The sequence goes on from SLOU01000020.1 coordinate 5,415, forward strand.
CGTCCGTCCATAGCCCTGATGGATGGTGCCAGAATTTCAAATCCGTTGAGGTCGCTGTGCTGGCGTGGAGGACGTTCTGACGGTGAAGTTCGTTTGAAGGCATTGGCAACGGTAAATGAATCCAGGGAATCTTTTTCCAGTTTCAGGAACGGGCTTTGAAGCTCAAAACTGTGAATGGAAATATTTCTTCTGATCAAATCCCAGGCACTTACACGTACCGCAACATATTCAGCCGTCAAAACCGGTTCATCGTGATCTTCCGATTCATAGAGTGAAAGGCCGTTAAGCTGCGGGCGGATGGGTATGATTCCGGTAATGTCTTCAATTTCAAGATATCCTTCATACTCCTGGTTGAACCGGTTTACGATCTGTTCGGCCATATATTCCTTGCCAACCGGGAGCTGGAGCAATCCGAAAAGCAGTCCTCCGCCAAGCATGATTGTCAGCAGCAGCACGACAATCGTGGTCAGGAAAAACTTCCATATTTTATGTAACCAGGTTAAGAACAAAGTATTCAGGGCTTTTTAACAATACATATATTTAATCTCTGTCATTCAGAAGGTCAAAAGAAAAATTCCATGCTTCTTCAATAAACTTGTTATCGCTCAACTCCTTAACGTAGGGTTGACCCCAATCTTGCAATAACACGAATTTCAATTGATCCGATACCCTTTTCTTATCAAATTGCATGGCATGGATAAGTTCTCCTACCGGATAGGAAACGGGATTGAACCTGTCGTTAAATCTGTAAAGGTTTCTGAATTGAAAAATTTGTTCGGCTTCAAGCGAAGCGCCGAGAAGATTCGATAATTTGAGGGCTGCCAGCATGCCGGCAAAAACGGCCTCTCCGTGCGAAAATTCCCGATAGCTGCCAAGCTTTTCCAGGGCATGTGCGAAAGTATGGCCGAAGTTCAGGATCATTCTCAGGCCCTGTTCTTTTTCGTCCTGTCCAACGACATCGGCCTTTATCTTGGCACATCTGCGAATAAGTTCGGTCATTTCAGGGTTATTTTGCAGGCTTGAGTGGTTATTCTCATCCAGAAACAGTCTTTGGCAGCTCCAAAAGATAGCAGGATCGCGAATGGCGGCATACTTTATGATTTCACTGAGCCCGTTAACCCATTCCTTTCGAGGCAGTGTAGAAAGCAGAGCCGTATTCATATAGATCGCATCAGGCTGATAAAAAGCACCGATCAGGTTCTTTCCGGCAGAGTGATTGATGCCGGTTTTACCACCGATCGAACTGTCGACCATGGCCAGAAGTGTGGTGGGTATATGAATCAATGGGAGCCCGCGCAGAGTTGCAGAAGCCGCAAAACCGGCCAGGTCGCCGGTTACACCGCCCCCCACAGCTACCATAGGCGTATTTCGCCTGGCGCCATTTTGCAGCAAATAGTCAACGATCTCATTCCAATCTTCGATGGATTTACTCCCTTCACCCGATTGGACAATAAAGTCGTATACGTCCGGCACAGCCAGTTCAAGTTGTTTTCTTATTTCAGAACCGAAATGATGATGGACCTGCTGATCGATCACCAGGAATAAACGGTCTGATTTGTATGCCGGAAACAACTGCTGCAGGATCTTTTCTTCAAAACTGTCTCTCACGTAAACAGGATAGCTTCCACTGTCTGTGCGGACAGAAAAATCAATTTTCATACGTGCTCAGTTTATGGGTAATTAATTCGGAAATTTGTTCCGGAGATTTTGTTTCGGTGTTTACAGTAATATGCGACCGGCTGTAAAGCGGGTTTCGCCTCGCAAGGAGGTTTTCAATTTTATTTCGAATGGTTGTATCGTCTGTTTGTTGCAAAAGGGGGCGCCCGGAATCTTGACTCAGGCGTTCTAAAAGTACGGATAGTGGAGCTTTCAGAAAAACCAGGAGGCCATTTATTTTTATATAATCGGTTATAGGCTGGTTTTGCAGGGCACCGCCTCCAAGGGCTACTACTCCGGGACGCATATCGCATACCTGGAAAATCGCTTTACGTTCAGCCTTCCGAAAATAGATTTCCCCCTCTTGCTGGAATATTTCAGGAATCGATCTGTTTTCATTTTCTTCAATCAGATCGTCCAGGTCGATAAACGGCTGGTCCAGCTTTTCAGCCAGCAGCTTGCCGACAGTGGTTTTCCCAGATCCCATCATACCGCATAAAAAGATTCGTTTATTTATTTTTTGTTTCATTGTCAGGGTTTTTCCGGTTTTACCATTTCCACTTCTTCACGGTCGACCCGTACCGTTCCGGCATGGGCCCCTTTGGGTTTGATAACATATTTTTTTTTGGTTACAATCACCGGCACGAGGCCTGAACCCCTTAATTTGGAATGCCAGGCAGCATAGGAAGCGGCTTTACGGATAATATGCTTTGGAGGCTTTTCCGGATGATTGTTCATGCGGATGATGACGTGAGACCCTCCGGTGCCCCTGGCATGCAGCCAAATATCCTCCTTGTGTGCCTCTGTTGTGAGCCTGTCGTTGCTTTTGGCATTTTTTCCGATCCGGATTTCGTAGCCGTTGTATTCGGTTGTCCGCCAGGGCAGGGATCGTTTTTGTTTGCCAGACCCGGCAATCCCCAGCTTTTGCAGGATCTCTTCATGATCACTGATCCAATCTTCGAGCTCGTAGAGTTTCTCAATTGAATCCAGCGAAGATTGAAGCTGTTGCAGTTCCATCAGTTCCTTTTTGACCTCTTTTCTTCGGCGCTTCGACTCTTCGACGCGGCGTTCAGCCCGGGCCGATTTGTCGTAATAATATTGTGCATTCTCTGCAATTGAGAGATGATCCTTCAATGGTATCTGTACAGGCTCATTGTTGTTGTAGAAGTCGGGCAACTCCAGATGGTCGGCTCGGGAATCGCGCTTGAGGTGTGCCTGAGACATCAGCAAATGGCCATATTTTTGATATTTTTCAGCTCTCTCAAGTGCTTTTTCGGCCCCCTCAAGCTGCCGGAGGGCCTGCCGGGTTTTATTGATACGGTTTTCCAGTGCCGGTTGTATATTTTTCAGCTTCTTTTCGAATCGTCTCAGATGAGAAGCTTTGTAGTAGGTAAACCGTACTGCTTCATTTGCCGTGCCGAATGTTTCGATCTCCCCGGCAGGTAACAGATGGGCGGGTAAAAAACATAGTTCGCCGTTTTCCAACACTCTGAAGGAAGGATTATGCATAAGTGAATTTGTGAGTTTGTTGACAACCTGTTGTATCTCTTCCGGTGGGGCATCCCCAAGCCGGTAGTGACGGATGACCGGTTTGATCAGTTGCCGAGGGAATTTGATATCATAATGCAATATCAACCTTCTTGCACCTGCATTTTCCGGCGGGCCATTTTCCATTTTTTTTGCTTTTCTGGGCTGAGGAGGTTCCTCCCCCACAACCTGGTCTTTATTTTTAAACGCATCGATTGTTCTATTTTCTTTTACCCGGAAAATATTGGCATCATTGCCAAAAAGCTGGAAAAAAAGAGTAGTTTTCTCATCAAAATGAATCGAAATAAAACGGTCTTCGGCTGCCAGTTCGACGCCCGTAACCTTCTGGTTTTCAAGGGATTCAAAAAAATTTAGTACGTTGTTTTTTTTGGGAGCACGGTAAGAATCCGGGAACAGGGCGATCTCCCCGGGAGTTGTACTGAAGATCAGCCGTAAACGGTCACCGTTCTTACTGGTAAAATACCCTTCCCATACATTTTTATGAGGAGAGATACTAAATTCAAAATTGGAAGATTCCAATTTTTGTTTTAGCTCTTCTGTTAGATATATTAATGTGTAATAGTTGTTCATTAGATGAATAATACCCTGTAGGTCGGTAACGCTTTGAGTAAATACAGTCGCGAATAATCACTTCGGACAGTCGGAGACATCAGTGGGCCGGAGTCATTGAATATACTGACAGTTGAATACTGTCGAGATACTGACCTGGAATAAAAACCTGAATTCTTTGAAAAATTGATTTATGCAATATCCGATTTTTCACTCTATTGTAAATAAAATAAAAACATCGCTAACCAGGAACAGTATAGATGTAAGTAAATTCAAAACCTGGGAAGAGAGTCATATTAACGCAACCGGACTTGAAATTTGGATTAATTTGTCGGATTCCACGGATCATCTCAAGTCTGTATCGATCAATATTGACTGGGACCGTTTCAAGGAAACAGCCACAGCAAAGCAACTTGACGGCACTGAAAAACACCCGTTGCTAAAGGCGCCACATCTTGTCGAAACGTCCGTTGAGCCGATTATAGACATTGAAGTTATCTGGTACTTCGACGAAAATAAATGTCAGCCGGGACACAATGACGGGACCGTAAACTACAGAATTGATTCTGCCAGTAAATGGATGGCTGAAGCCAGCAAGAAAGTCAATGAACTGCTGCTGTCGGATGATATCATAACCCGCTGGCATATCGAAATCGAAGGTGATGAAAACGGAAAGTATCTGACGGCCATTAATCTGATATCGTACTTCCAGTACTCACTAACCGATCTTGAGAGCCTGAACAATATTCACAAGTATATTGAGAGGAAAGTGCATCATCTTCTCTATAAAATTAACCGGGTTGTGCGTATTGCCGATGATGCCGTCAATGTGCCTGCTGCTTAGCACCGGAATGTTTATTTTATAAGCATTCATCGTATCCCGAAATCGCTGCTGAAATCCGATCACGGACGGATTCTGCCACAGAAATCTGAATACCGGGACAGGGCAGACCATAAATCAACTAACCCA
>SLOU01000245.1 GCA_007132385.1 Balneolaceae bacterium
GTTGTTATGCCAGCTTGAGTGGTTGGCACGCATCACACCTCCCATACCACGACCTTCCATTACTCCGGGAGCGTTATACAATCCTTCGGAGATGATACTCCACTGAACCGTAACAGAATCTGTTTTATCCACATTATCATACCAAGACCCGGAGGAAGAGACAGTTTCATTGGTCCCCCAACTGGCTGTAACATGATCAAGAATGATATTACTGACATTGCTGATACGTACCGCATTCCACTTCCTGTCCCAATCGTCCAGGCGTACACGAAGGTACCGGACAATGACATGATCAGCTTCAGCTCTGATAAGAAGCCGGCTATTGATCGTGATCCCGTCACCGGGAGCAGACTGCCCTGCAATAGTCAGATAGGGCTCATCAATCACGATACCGGACTCCAGAAAAATGGTGCCGGAAACGTTAAACATAATTGTTCGCGGTCCATCACGATTTTCTATGCCGTACCGGAGCGATCCCGAACCTGAGTCCTCGAGATTGGTCACATAATAGACATCACCACCCCGGCCGCCGCGGGCATAGCGTCCAAATCCTTCGGCGCCGGGGAAAGCGGGTTGTCGTACCGATTCCGACGCCGGGTCTTCATCTGATGCTGCTATTTCTCCCCTCGCCGGAATCACTTCCGATGCCGGAACTTCGTGCATCACCGTGTCGTGACCGGTATTCTTAATGGTCTCATTTCCGATTCCTTGACTCGCGACTCCGGTGGCAGTCAACGATGCTGCCACCAAAATGATTATAAGAGTTGCACCCGCAAGAATGCCTCTGCTCCCCCTGGTTGGAAATTTGCTGTTTTTTGACGGGATCATAAAACCTTTATTTCGAACGGATTAACATATTTTCTTCATGTAAAAAGGCATGCGTTAACATCATGGCATGCAAAAAGCAGTATTCCGCAACAACGAAATTCAGACATTATTCATGACTAATGTCTTGAATGCGGAGTTAATGATTCTCTTTTCCCGTATCCGCACGTAACGATATAGACTTTTTTCATGAATTTTGCCTTGAATGCGGAAAGAACCATCACGATAAAGAATTGGCAATTTTTTCAATAAATCCAAATATTTCAAATCAAACTTCGCAGTTTTGTTAAAAAATATATCATTCAGGATGACCTTTTGGCCTGCCTTGCGTATGCTTCTAAATGCGCTCGAACAAAAAAATTTCAGAAACTTAATCACACCCGGAGAATTTAATCAACACTGCCTGGCGTTTCTTTCGTCGGTATTGGTGTGACCAAAGCCGACGACCGGCGGGCCAATATTGTACTCATTATGGCCGACGATATGGACTATTCGGACATCGGCAGCTATAGTGGCGAGATTCAGACGCCGAATCTTGATGCCCTGGCCGCTGCATGCTCCCAAGGAAGTCATCAAACGATACGACGGATATGACGTGGGCTGGGACGTGATTCGCAGGCAGCGCTATGATCGGCTGGGCGAGGAAGGATTGATCGGCGTAAACGTACTTCTGCCGGAGCGAAACCCTCGTGTACTGCCGTGGCATGAGATGGAGCACAAGGTGGGAGGCTCATCGCATGGAGGGTGCATGCGGCAATGATTGATCGTATGTTCCAGGGATTGGGGGAGCGTATTTGATGCACTAAAAGAGACCGATCGATTCGACAATACGCTGATTCTGCATCGGGAAAAGGTACTCCGAATTTTTTTTCGCGATAAATAGGGTATACCAAAATTAAAGTATGGTCCCCCTGTTGTCCCCAGAGCTCTATAGAACGATACCGATATGACCAATGAAAGTTGACCAATAATATTTCATGATTGAAGTTCTTTGTTTATATTTCGAACTAGACAGTCTAGACATAATCAATCGAAATGAAAATCAAAAAGTGGCATTTACAAGACGCAAAGAACAGGTTTAGCGAAGTGGTTCGCAAAGCTTCCGTAGAAGGGCCTCAGTTTGTATGCAAACATGGAAAAGACAGTGTGGTAGTCCTTTCCATTGATGACTATCGCAAACTGGACCACCCCGGTAATTCCCTTGTCGACTTTTTACAATCCTCCCCTCTGAACTCGGTCGAGGTAGACACAAAAAGGGATAAATCCTTATCACGGGATGTTTCTTTATGAGTTTCCTGATTGACACCTGTTGCATCTCTGAACTCACAAAAAAGCAGCCTGACCAGAATGTCAAAGCCTGGTTTTCCAGTCAGGATGAAACCAAAATGTACTTAAGCGTCATTACATTCGGCGAGTTGATTAAAGGAATCGAAAAACTGACTGCATCAAAGAACAAGGCAATGCTTACCAACTGGGTCAACAACGATCTTAGGCTAAGATTTCGAAACAGAGTTCTTGACATTGCTATGCCCGAGGTAAAAAAATGGGGAGAGATTTTGGCAAGGTGTGAAAGTAAGGGGACACCTCTGGCGGCCATTGACGGCTTAATTGCAGCAACGGCACTGGCCCATGAGTTGAGCGTTGTGACAAGAAACGTTGGTGATATGAAACCATCCGGCGTTGACATAGTTA
>SLOU01000205.1 GCA_007132385.1 Balneolaceae bacterium
AATCAAAGGCTTTGAAGCTCGATCATTTCCTTGAATCGTCCATTGGTGACCATCGTCAGATCCTCGTAAGAGCCGTGTTCAATGATTTTACCATGGTCCATGACGTAGATATAATCTGCATTCTTGATCGTGGAGAGCCTGTGTGCAATAATCATCACTGTCATGGAACCTTTTAAATTATCGATACTCTGCTGGATATAATTTTCAGAATCCGAATCCAGTGCACTCGTCGCTTCATCGAGGATCAACAGGTTGGGTTGTTTATACAACTCCCGGGCGATAAACAGGCGTTGACGCTGTCCCCCGGAAAGGCGGATACCCCTGTCTCCCACGATAGTATTAAAACCTTCGGGCATCTCTTCGATGAATTTCAGGGCGTACGCTTTTTCCGCCGCTTCCCGCACTCTGTTCCGCACGTCCGGATCGTTGCTGTAATCCCCTTTCCATAAATTGATATTATTGGCTATTGTATCGTCAAAGACTACGGTTTCCTGGGAAACATACCCGATTTGTGATCTCCAGGATTCGCGGTTGATCTCGCCTCCCGGGACATCATCGATATAGATTTCACCCTTACGGGGCCTGAGCATCAGGGTCATCATATCGATCAGCGTCGATTTACCGGCACCCGATTCACCGACAAAGGCAACAGTCCGGTTGACAGGGATCTGAAGGTCAATATCTTTCAGAACATCCCCGTCATCCTTGTTATAAGCGAAAGAGACATCCCTGAAATCGATCCCTTTGCTAAGGGCAGGAATTTTTGTGGACCCGGTCGGTTCCTGTCTCTCGTCGACGTTCTCAAATTCATCAATCACCATTTCGAGGGATCCGATATCGTACATCGTTGCCTGCCACTTGCTCTGGATCCCGACCAACTGCTGCATACCCCTGTGAAACAGCAGCAGGGCGACAAAAATCGGTGCGATTGGTGAATCGAATAACGTCACCTGAAGGATAATGACAAGCAGTAAAAACAAAACCGAAACCGGTTCCTTGATCCCATTGGTGAACGCATTGGCAATTCCCCTTTTCAGTTGATAGTTCGCAAGCTTTTTAATGCTCTGGATAACACCTTTTTTCAGGAAATTCATCTGGGCTGTGGATGCAAGGTATTTAAACGACTGGATCGACTGTACAAGGAATTTGTTCAGGGTTGTCGTCTCCTCAGCGGTTTTAATCGACAGCCGCCGGACATAATTGTTCAGCCAGCGGAACAGGTAGAGAAGCACCGCTCCCAGGACGACAGCCATCAAGGCAAAGTTCCAGGCAAGGATCATGGCCACCGAAAAATAGACCACCGTCATGATGATCATGGTCAGGAACTGCTTGAACGACTCAAACGACTTGATGAAATTGGAAATCTGGCCGTTGATAATATTGACAAAATGCCCGGTATTCTTTTCGCTGTAATAGCTGTAATCCATCGTGCTGTATTTATCGAACATTTTGCCCTTGATTTCAATCATCAACTGGGACTTCAGGTAGCTTAAATAAGCGCCTTCCGAAAATTTCAGTAAACCTTTTCCGATAAACACAGCACCGATAAACAATAATATAGCTACCAGGGAATTCCCGATTCCTATGGTGTTGAGAACCGACATCAATACGGCTGTTGCCGAACTCATTTCCCCGTCCACGTCGCCTGCGTCCGCAACCTCGATGAGCGGCAGGATCAGTGCGATTCCAAAACTTTCGGCAAGGGCTGCCAGGGCGGTCAGCACAAAAACCAGGTACATCCGGCGCCCGATAAACTCCTTGAATATGGAAAAATAGTACCTGATTCCGGTGAATACCGGCAGGTTGGCAGTATCGGTTCCGATTCTTTTTTTACTCTTGAGCATTTTTAATAAAAAATATTTGATTATTGCTTTATTAACGTTCAAGCAGATTTCAACCGTTTAAAAAAGCAAGATAAGTTTAAATAACGATAATTCTTTGTTTTGGGTATCAAACTTAATCATTTCATCTGTATTTCAATTATAAGAGTTTCTAATCCGGCTGTGTCCTGCAAAGATTACAAGCTGTGCTGCCTGTGGCAACAACACCCAATGAGATTGTTTCTAATCCGGCCGGGTTCTGTAAGAATTACAAGCTGTTGTTTTTACTAAAAACTCGCCTCTACCTCCACTTTCACCAGCTCATCAAAAAGCGCGTCATACTCTCTCACTTTCCGGCTCCAGTCGAGATGTTTGTTAATATTCTGCAGGGAGGCTTTCGGCAGGGGTTTGGTTTCCCCGGTCAGAAGGTCCTTGAGAGCATGGAAAAGCTGGTCTTCGTTTTCATAGAGTACAGGCGCGTGCAGCAGTGGTTTGTGCAGAGCCCGGGGAATCAGTTCCGGGTAATGGAGCCGGGCGGGCACCAGCGGATGGCACCCGCAATAGGCTGCTTCCATCAGGGCGACACAGAAAAATTCGTACGTGGCGGTTGAGACGACAATATCGCCGGTATGAAGCAACTTGCTGTATTTTTCAGCGTCTTCCACATACCCGAAGTGCGTAATGTGATCG
>SLOU01000244.1 GCA_007132385.1 Balneolaceae bacterium
AAACTATGTGGACAAATGCATTAAAGATTGTTGATAACTGATTTCAGGCGAAAAACCAAAAAGTGTTCCACATCAATCCACAAATTTATCTTGTTATCCACAAACGGGAAGCCGTTTCTGCCTCTGTCAGTAACCCAAAACCTGTTCTATGTTCAATACATATCAATATGTAGAAAGACAATGCCGCCAATCTCTATCCACCTGCACTCCAATGGTTTATTACTCACATTTTTATCCACAAAAGAGACACGGAAAAATCGATACCTGTTCCTAACAAAGTTTTTCACATATCAACACTCACCTATTTACTACTAAAGAATATTTAAATTATATCATTCTCGTTTTTACGTGTGGAAAAGTCTTTTAGAATTCTCTTTAAATAGGCCACTCATTCTTTCTATATTTGAATACGGGAAACAGGTTTTTATTCTCTTTTTACATACACTGGATGATCAGGTATAAAATGGAAATAGATAACCTGTAAAATCTATCCAGTATTATGCAGACCTTTTATTGATTCATAAACAGTTATTTTTTAACAAAAAAGTTCATTGGAAAAAAAGAAATTTACATATAAAGATGCGGGAGTTGATATCGAGGCAGGTGAAGAGATGGTAGACTCCATCAAGGACCTGGTAAAAGAAACTCATGATGAGAGAGTACTTGCCAATATTGGCGGTTTTGGCGGACTCTATGCCCCGGATATAGGAAAGTACAAGGAACCGGTTTTAGTTAGCAGTATCGACGGAGTAGGAACCAAATTAATCGTTGCATTTCAATCAAAAACATTTCATACCGTAGGCCGGGACCTGGTGAATCATTGTGTAAATGATATTGCCGTATGTGGGGCAACACCACTTTTTTTCCTGGATTATTTCTCTACCGGTAAACTGAAGAAGGAAACTGCGTATGAGATCATTCAAGGATTTTCTAAAGCCTGCAAGGAAAACAGGGTTGCATTAATCGGTGGTGAAACAGCTGAAATGCCGGATATTTACAAAGATGGTGAATTTGATCTTGCAGGTACAATTGTAGGAATCGTCGATAAACACGAGATAATTACCGGTAAAAAGATACGAAAGGGTCATAAACTTATCGCTTTGCCCAGTACCGGATTGCACACCAATGGATATTCACTGGCAAGAAAAGTGTTATTTAGCAATTTTGATCTTGATGACCAACCTGAAGAGCTGGATCAAACAGTTGGTGAGACAATGCTGGCAGTTCACAAATCATATCTTTCTGAGATATCCGTTTTAAAAAAGCTGGAGGGAGTTCACGGATTTTCCCATATCACGGGTGGTGGAATTGAGGGAAATACAAAACGGATCCTTCCGGACGGATTGTCGTTATCGGTGAACTGGAATTCCTGGAAAAGGCCGCCTGTTTTTAATTTGATTCAAAAAACCGGGCTCGTTCCGGAAGAGGATATGAGAAAGACATTCAATCTTGGAGCCGGTCTGGTGATTGTGGCTGATCCGGGCATAGAAAAGGAAGTTTTCAGTAAACTTGAAGAAATGGGAACCGGCGCTTTTACGATAGGCATGGTTGTCTAATTCGGATAGAAGAAATCCTAATAAAATGGCAAAAGTACATTTGATTAAAATCGCTCATGGCAGAAGCGGAGATAAAGGTAAAGGGAGTAATGTGGGTATCATTGCACGTCACCCCGATATCTATCCGTTTCTGAAAGAAAAACTGACCAGTAAAGTTGTCAAAGCATACATGAAAAATATATGCAAAGGGGATGTTGAACGTTATGAGCTGCCAAATATCAGTGCATTAAATTTTATTTTAAATGACAGTCTTGATGGCGGGGGAACTGTTTCGTTAAAACTGGATGCACAAGGAAAAACACATGCCCTTACCCTCCTTAGAATGAAACTGGACGTGCCTGACGAATTATTGGAACTTGTTGAATGAATTAAACCGATAGCAAAACCGTCGGGGAATTCTTTGTATAAAATTGAATTATCAGGATTACAAAAAATCGATCGGTATCTCAACTCGTGTATCATCCCAGGCAATGGATAAAATAGTCCGGTTTTCTTCCGTTTCGTCAAACGTAATTGTTAAAGCTTCAATAACTCTGTCTGTTTCCTGGGCAGGGACATTGAAACGGATGTAATCATATTCTTCATTGTAATCAAAAGCGCCCCATTGGCCGAGTTGTTCATTGAGAATAATTGTCCATTCATCTTCTCCCGGAATGGTAAACAGAGCGTAAGTACCTGGTTCCACACTCTGCCCTTCCATTCGGATTGCTTGCGTAATCGTTATTTCAGTTGCTTCGTTCGCTCCGGTTCTCCATACTTCTCCATATGGTTCGAGTCCACCGAAAATATCTCTTCCCCGTTTATAAGGCTGGCCATATACAACTTTGATATAGGTGTCCTCGTGGAGTACAGATGAGATGACAATCGGACTTTTCCGGTGTTCAACAACGGTATCTTCATTCATATCAGATTCCGTTTCACAGGAGATCAGAAAGGATGTGGATAATAGAATCAATAAGAACAGGGTAACGCTTTTCATATTTATCATGATAAATAATGTTTAAAATTGTCCAATAATAAAACTCCATTGATCGCGGGATGGTTCATATCCGACACCAATACCAAAATCAATTGTAAAATTGGAAAGCCTGAATCGTGATCGAATTCCGGCACCGAAGGCAGTTCGTGAGTGCATAATAACTTCACTGTAGCCGGATTCATTCAGATTAGCTGCGGATTGACTAAATAGAACAAGGTAAAGGTTACTAAGGTAAACCGGAACAAGAAAGCCTCCGTCATCCGGGTAGATAAATGGTAGTGTATAACGGGTACCAAAAAAAGCAAGGTTATGTGCACCCAAAAAAACATCATCGGCAAATGCATTTGAAACAATGGATTGAGCATTATACTTGCCGGGTTGTGTTTGAGTAAGGATTTGTCCGCTCAGACGTAAAGACTGATTCCACCTGCTTAAAGGAGCCAAATATTTGAATAATCCCAAACGCAGACCCCTTCGTTCGACCCGTTGATTAGTAAAATTGACTTCATTGACAGTGAAGTCAAAATCAAGTGCACCGAGATCCAGTTCGGTCTGTACCAGAAAGATCCAACCGGCATTTGGCTGCAAATCGCGGCGAAACTGCCTGAGGCGGTAATTAAAGATAGCTGAAAGGCCTGCAGAATGCTGGGTTGTAAAATCATTCAGAGCTGAAGTCGTCGATCCGGTTTCAAAAAAGCGGACCTGGGCAGCTTCAAAAAAAGGCGTTATGCTGATGGATGTAAGTCGCGTATTGCGACGAAAAGAATATCGAAACGGTATATGAAAACCGGCTCCCCTGTTTTGAAGCATGAGATGAACCGGTGTTTCAAGTTCCCGTTGAGAATCCCTGATCAGGGCAAATGAAGGACGTTCGAATACGTTTAATCCAAAACCCGGGTAGAACCCGGAATATTGGTAGTCCAGGTCGAACCAGAATCGATCTTGGGCAGTTGAGAGTGATAAGGAGTAGGTGTTCCGGTTCATCGGGTCGGCCGACAAGAATTGAATCCCGGCTTCACGAATACCGCTGGCCGGTTCATCGTAATAGGGTAGAAATGTGCGGGGTTTCAACCAGGATAGGCCGGTACTGTAGTTACTGCTATACCAACCGGATTCATCCGGTTTATTTTCCGTATCTAGCAGGTTTCTATCCATAGCGGCAATGGATTCGGGTGTGGGTTTCCACTCATCTTCAGATAGAATACGGCCATAATAATGGTTCTGTTTCAGAATGGACGGAAAATTTCTGCTTTGATCCTGATATACATAAGCAATTTGACTCCCGTTTGGAGAATAACTTGCCTCAAAAGCATTGTACCAGGAATTGGTGATCTGACGGACAGTACTGTTGGATATTTCGTACTCATATACGTTCATAGTGCCGGTATGATCGCTTGTAAAAAGCAGCTTTTCTTCAGACGGGTGCCAGTCAAGATCGTATACAGACCCCCCTTTAAACAAGATATCAGGATCCTGATCGAGAAATCCATTGATTTGGTCGGTGGATACTGTCCAAAGAGCCTGAACACTGCCTTTTCTGGCAATGATGGCTGAAAGGTTTCGGCCGGCCGGGTGATGAACAATCTCTTCAATCGTTTCCAGTTCGCCTGGATGGACAAGAGGTTCTGTTTCTCCACTGTCGGAATCGACAGCAACCAGGCGGTTGGACGAGCCGTCGGTTTGCAAGGCCATCAATGTATGGCCGGCTGCAGGAGCAAAAACTCTTTCATTTCGGGTTAACTGGCTGATAGTGTCCGTATTTAAATCATACCGGAAGAGATTGGCTGAATATGTATTGTCATACTTACCCGAAGTTACATAATCTGCAAAATAAAGTTGGTTAGTGGAGCGGTCGATGGAAAACCGAAAATCCTCAACAGAACGGTGCTCGAACAACAAGTCAAGCTTATCAGTTGTAATATCATAGATATAAAATCCGGTAGGTGCATTATAAAAACGTCCGAAAACCAGAAGGGTTTGATCATTCAGCCAGAGAGGACGCCGTATATCCGCACCTTTTTTTGAGATCAGAGGTTTTTCTGAAAATTCGAGTGTAGGCGTGCCGAGAGATCTGGATCTTTGAGATTCATTTTGTTCGATATCATCTGCAAAATTACGGTAAAGAGAGGATGGCCATTCTCCTGTTTTTCGCCTCAGGGCAAATCCGAATCCCAGGATCGGCCACCTGAAATGGAACTCTATGGCATCTTTGATTACATCATCTCCAAATTCATTAATCAGCCAATGAGTGAATTCGTACCCCCCTACATAGTGGCGGTCGAACGGGAGGGTATTGCTTGATACATGAACAAGCTGGCCCATCGACCAGCGGTTATCCGATATAAAGTTGGAATTAAAACGGTTTGTAAAATAAGCATGATGCCCCCTGCCAGCTTGATCCAGTACACCATGAGATTCATGTTCTACGGCGATACCTTCGAATATACCAAGTGGGGCTGCCGTATGTATCGATCGGCGTATATCGGGTGAGAAAAGCCCGAAAACGGATGTTAGACCCGGTGAATTTACATTCATATGGAGTGCATGGACTAATTCATGTGGCGCAACCAGTTCAAGCCAGTCGCCGGATCGAGGGTTCATCGTTTTACCTTTAATGGGTGGTATTTCTATTTCAGACCTGAAATTAAGCGGAGTTACAAACCCATTGGAGAGGTCATTTTCACTGTTCAGTATAAACGGAAAATGGTGTAGATTTCCGCCTGTTAATTTTTGTACATACGGATATTGGAGTTCAAGAATTCTTGCCGTTCGGTATGCTTCAGCTTCATGGTGAACCGGATATATGATCCTGAAGTGATCGGTTTTCAACTCCTGCCAATTCAGGCCGTAAGGCCGGAATTGATTGGAATAAAATTGGCCAAACAGAGGGGTTGCAGCAGCAAACAGGACTAAAAGTAAAAGAATCAAGTGTTTCATGCCTGAAGCGTGCCGAGATGATTTGGAAATTCTCTCAAGTTAATGGTAGTCATGAAAAAGAATTAATAAATAATGGAACCATTATATAGGTAAAAATTTTATTATTAGTAAGAATGCCGAGTCGATGAACCATAAAAATGTAGTAATCTGTTTGTTACCAGACATAAAGCACGAATATTTCAATACAAACATCGCAAACTGATTGGTAAAATATGCTAAGCAAAGAAAATATTGATAACCTGATTAAAAAGGCCGACGAACTTAATATAACGGTGACATTGCCTACTCACAGAAAGGGAGAGGAAGTACAGCAAAATCCGATTCGTTTTAAAAACCTGATTTCCGAGACCGAAAAAAAACTGAACACGCAAGGAGTAAAACCTGAAAGGGTTGATTCATTGCTCAAAAGACCCCGTCAGTTAATGGATGACCTAAATTTTTGGAACTACACGGATGAAGCTCTTGCAATGTATATCAACGATGATACATTTGAGATGTATAAATTACCCTATAAAGTAGATGAACGGGTATATGTGAATAATCACTTCCTGATTACACCGGTTTTGCCGATGATAAGCCTCGATGGAACCTATAATATTCTGGCTGTAAGTCAGAAAAACCTGCGATTATTGAAATGTACGCGCAAAACTGTGGAAGAAGTTACTCCTGACGATATTTTCACCAATATCGAAGATTTTATTGAAGAAACTCCTGAATCTCACCTGCAGTTTCATACCCGTGCAGACAACATGGATGCGATGTTTTTTGGACATGGTGGGAACGAGGAAGACAAGCGGCTTGTGGTTGAGAAATACCTGCGTGGTGTGGAGGAGAGTGTAACGAAACAATTAAAACAGGTGAATGAACCACTCATACTTGCAGGGACGGATGAAATAACCACCATTTACCGTTCTCTGAATAAGTATAATCGATTACTGGAAAATACAGTCCCCGGTTACCCCGGAAATAAAAAAGAAAAAGAGCTTCAGGAAGCGGGCTGGCATATTATCCGTGAACACTTTCTGAAAGATATGTACAAAGCCATTGATCAGTTCAAGGATCAAAGCGAAAGTAAAATTTCCAATAATCTTACTCAGATTGTTGAATCGACTGTAATGGGCAAGACCGATACCTTATTTATTGCCAAGGATGAAGTCAGCTGGGGAATGTATGATGAAGAGGAACATACGGTTCATTACAGTAACAGCAATAATGGAGACCAGAATGAATTGCTTAACTGGGCGGCACTGAAGGCTCTCGAAAAAGGTTCAAAAGTGTTTGTACTGCCTAAACATGAGATGCCTCATGCCTCAACGATTGCAGCTTTGTTCAGATTTTAATCAGTTTTTCCTTTCTGATTAATCGTCTATTTTTGGATTCAACAGAATTCAAACAGGATTATTTATGCTGATACGAATTTCCTGGGTAACCTTACTATTGCTGCTGACATCAACAATTGCACGTGCGCAGGTCGACCTGGATTATTACCTGCCAGACGGAGAAACGTATAATCCGGATATTCCAACACCTGAATCAGTGATTGGACATGAGGTTGGGGAATGGCATGTTACCCATGACAAACTTGTGTTTTACATGAAGGCATTGGCCGAGGCGTCAGAACGGGTTACGATCGAAGAGTATGCAAAGACCTATGAAGGCCGGCCGCTCTTGCTATTAACCGTAACCTCTCCTCAGAACCTTGACAACATCGAACGGATCAGGGAAAACCAGCAGTTATTGACCAATCCTTATCGGTCGGGCGATCTCGATGTTTCACAAATGCCTGTGATTGTAAACCTGGGATACAGTGTTCACGGCAATGAATCGAGCGGCGCCAATGCGTCTATGGTCGTCGCCTATCACCTGGCTGCAGCACAAAGCGATGATGTTGAAAAGATGCTCGATGAAGCTGTTATTTTGATCGATCCGGTACTGAATCCGGATGGGCTGCAACGCTTTTCCACCTGGGTAAATATGCATAAAAACCATACGGTCGTTACAGATCCGAATTCGAGAGAGTTCAATGAAGTATGGCCGGGTGGCCGTACAAACCATTACTGGTTCGACCTGAACCGCGACTGGCTTCCCGTCCAGCATCCGTCCAGCCGTGGCAGGATTTATAAATTTCAGGAATGGCACCCGAATGTACTGACTGATTTCCATGAAATGGGAACCAATACCACTTATTTTTTTCAGCCGGGAATTCCGGAGCGTACTCATCCTTTGACACCTGAAATCAACCAGAGGTTAACCATGGCGCTGGCTGAGTACCATGCGGATGCCCTGAATGAGATTCAGGAGTTGTACTGGACACGTGAGAGGTTTGATGATTTTTACTACGGCAAGGGATCAACCTATCCCGACATACAGGGTACCGTGGGCATTCTGTTCGAACAAGCCAGTTCAAGGGGGCATGCTCAGGAGAGTATTTTTGGAGTAAAAGATTTTCCTTATACCATACGGAATCAGGTGGTAACGTCATTTTCAACTCTGAAGGGATCCCTGGAATTACGGGAAGAGCTTCACGAATATAAGCGAAGCTTTTACCGCGACTCCTACCAGGAAGCCCGCCAGGCGGGGACGAAAGCGTATGTTTTTGGTGAGGAGTTTGACAGGGCGAGGACATGGCACCTGGCAGATATGATCTATCCTCACGGGATCGACATCTTCGAGTTAAGTGAAGATATTGAAATCAACAACCAGACTTTCAGGGAAGGCAGAGCATACATCGTGCCGGTTGAACAGCCGCAGGCCAAATTGATCGAATCGATGTTTGAACGAAGGACTACATTTGAAGACAGTCTGTTTTACGATGTATCAACCTGGACACTCCCATATGCATTTAACCTTCCATTTGAAGAACTTGGCTCGCGGCAGTTCAGCAATGATCTGCTGGGTGAAAAAATGGAAGCATCTCCCCTGCCATCCGGCGAATTGATTGGTGGCAGGAGCAATTATGCCTATCTGTTTGAATGGGATGAATACTATGTGCCAAGGGCGTTGTACCGGCTTCAACAAGCAGGATTGAGGACGATGGTCGCCTCCTCACCATTTAGTTTGATGACATCAGCCGGATTGCAGGAATTTGACTACGGTACGATCCTGGTTTCTCTTGGCATTCAAGACGAGGATGAAGAGGTGGCGCACCAGGCCATTCGTAAAATCGTAGAAAATGACGCAATTACTGTTTATTCAGTTCAAACCGGTTTGGCACAAGAAGGAATTGATTTAGGAAGTCCCAGTTTTCAAATGCTGGATAAACCGGAGATTGCTGTGATAGCCGGACGTGGAACGAGTCAGACTGAAGTTGGTGAAATCTGGCACCTTTTTGATCGGCGGATGGAAGTTCCGGTTACGATTCTTGAAAAAGACCGTTTGGCCGGAGTTGATTTGGGACTGTATAACGTTTTGGTATTTGCAAGTGGTAACTATAATGATTTGACAGATAGTACGGAAGAGAAAATCGGCAGTTGGGTGAATGGGGGTGGTACTTTGATCGCAATACGCGGGGCGATCGGCTGGGCCCGGGATGCCGGTTTGGCCAGCTTCGAATATAAATCACGTTCAACACCCAACCTGGGCCCGCAGCCGTATGCCGATTTAAGCGACCTGAGAGGTGCCCAGGTTATTGGCGGTTCTATTTTTCATGCCTTGCTGGATATAACCCATCCCCTGGGCTACGGCTACAGGGATGAAGATATCAAAGTTTTCAGAAACAGCACCACGTTTGTTGAAACAGCGAATAATCCTTTTGCAACACCCCTGTATTATCAGGACGAAAATCCATTGGCCAGCGGTTATATTTCTGACGTAAACCTTGAAACGATCGGAGGTTCAGCTTCGGTCATTGTCAGCAGTAAAGGCAATGGCAGAGTTATAACCATGACAGACAACCCAAATTTCCGTGCTTTTTGGTTTGGTACGAACAAACTGTTTTTGAATGCAGTGTTTTTTGGCCATACCATCAGTAGCACAGCCAGCAATTAGCCTTTAATCAACGAATTCCCGATGGCTCAGCCTCCGGGTAATTTATTTTGAGGATTTCTTGCAAATCAAAGCGAATAAACAGGGTGTGTCCCGGATAAGATGAGCGGTTATCATTCGTTTAGTTACTTTCGGGTTTATAAACCTGTCCGATTTATCCTTATTATGTAATAATGTATGTATTTGATATTTAACTTGATAAAATCTCCATTCTGAGTAACACTTTGAATAAACTTGTCATGAGAAAACTGATAATTTTAGCATCTTTGCTCTCACTGTTCATACTGGTTGTTGCCTGTTCAGGCGAGCGAGTAAGTATCACAACCATAGATAACATTATAGATCCTCCTGAAGATATGGACATAAATCCCTTTTTTGTGAAAAGTGAGTTACCGTTTGAGGCTCCAGACTTTGACAAGATAGACGATGAAGATTACCGACTCGCTTTTGATGAAGGGATGAGTCAGCAGCTGCTGGAGATCCAGACCATCAGTAACAACCCGGCATCACCGACATTTGAGAAT
>SLOU01000146.1 GCA_007132385.1 Balneolaceae bacterium
CCGTCAAAAAAGCTCTCCTCGATTTGCAGCCGTTCCTCAATCGCCTGCTGCTGAGCCAAAAATTGTGTCTGCTCAACCTGAAGTTCAATCATCCGGTTCCGTAAATCGGTGATGCGTGAGGCGATATTGCCGTCACTGCTCGTCAAAAAGGAAAGAAATTCATCCTGCCCTTCATCGCCCATCATTTGTGAAGCCAAAGAATTAATCTCCTGTTTGAGCAGGTCGATCTGGTCATTGATACGAACAAGGTCTGGTTCCTGTTCGGGATTTAACCGGAGTGACGGATTCCGTGTGATATACAGCAGCCGTTCGGTTTCCAGCTCGGCCAGACGAAATTGATACCGCTCCATCGTGGGGGCCACACTCTCGGCATAACGGTCGGCCAGGCCGGGACGAATCTGATCCAGTTGCCGTTCATACGTAGCTAATGCCGATTCAACGGCAACATGGCGCGTCTGGATTTCCTGGCGGCGGGATTCCAGATCCGAAATGCGATCGATCACACGCCCGGTTTGGGAATCGATCTGAACCAGGCCCGTGTTCTGCATGAAATCCTGCAGGGTCTCCTCGGTTTCATTGAGTTTTAAAGCGATCCGGCTTCGTTCATCATCCAGAAATTCAAGGGCCGCATTGGCAGCCATTCGGTTTTGTTCGGTTGACAACTCCCGGTAGCCGTCGATGGCTTGATCAACGACCCATTTTGCCTCGTAGGGCGAAAAACTGCGAAAAGTGATAAAGATCAGGTCGGATTCCAGTTCCCCGCGTTCAGCATCCAATTTGTTGCGTATTTTACTTGCAATCGCTCCTCTCGAATCAACGGTAGGGTCATCCGGGTAAGCGGTATATAACAGGGGGAACATGTTTCCGTCTTCCATCGTCTGTTCTTCCAGCAGACGATCGGCCAGGTTGAGTGATAACTGGCGGGAGTGAAGCACGTACATCTCATTCGAAATCCGGCTGCCCAGGCCAAATCCGTAAGAGGTGGCCAGCAGGTTTTGCAGGTCACCGCTGTTCCCGACCCGCTGCTGCGACTCGGTAATCAGAAGCGTGCCCTGGCTTTGATAAACCGGGAGCTGTGAAAAAGCGTACCAGGCGGCCAGCCCTGCTCCCAGGATGGTGATAAGGAGCACGGTCCATTTGCGGCGCCATACCATCAGCAACAAGTTCTTTAATGCAATTTCATCAGGGTCTTTCTTGTACTGATAATACCCATTATCATTGTCTGCAGAGACGGAATATTCTCCCGGATAGCGACCACTTGCACTTCCCCTTCCGCCTTTTTCACCCTTACTCTGATCAGGCATCGTAATCGTAATTAGAATTTACAAGGTATAACCCTACTCCTAACGCATTCTTATTATACCCCTGTTTTCTTTAATTATATATAAATTGCAGAATAGATGCAGAAAAAAATTTTAAAACGGGATATTTTTATCCGGAAAAACTCAGTAAAATGATCCATTTTTACAATGGAAATCTTAACTATTATGACAATAAGTGAAGTATATATAAGAATATAGACGCATTAATATCAGCTTGATTTTTCAATCTACTTTTTTAAAAAAAGGTGCTTAAGATGATCTGCCAATCGAATGGATAACGCTGCGATGGTCAATACCGGATTTGCATATCCACACGTTGGAAATACCGATGGGCCTGCTACGTGTAAATTGGGTATTCCATGAATACAGCAATTTTTGTCCACCACTCCCTGCTTTGGGTCCTTGCTCATTCTCGTGGTTCCCATATGATGCCAGCCCCCGGTAAGATGGTCAGGGATGGAATCATCCTTTAACTCAATATCCAATTTCCCAAGCTTGCTGTTTCGAAGTTCACGGTCAATAATTTCCTGGGATCGGATGATACTTCGTATATCCTGAGAATTTAATTTCCAGTTTAAATTAATTTTATTTTTCCCAAACCGGTCACGCGATTGATCAAGTGTCAACCTGCTCTCCGGATCAGGGGTTTGTTCAGACATGACGATCACTTCAAAACCATGATATTCATACTTTTCGTTATACCACCTATCTTTTCCGCCATTTAATATATTCCTGAGCAAAACATAATGCATCAGATCAAGATTCCGGAATAACGTTCCAACATGATGTCCCATATCATCGGGTATCTTCAGCCTTTTGATCGCCTTTGCAAGATGCCTGAACGATTTGTCTGCCTTGCCCAATTCCCTTGCCGGGGTGCTGCGAAGTTGTGCGGAAAAATTCAATAATTTTTCTTTTCTGATCGACCCTTCTGCAAGTGCGAGTTTTCCCATAATCGGGACACCATCACGCATGTGCATATGATAAAAATCCATCCGGTCAAAAATCTTACTGTCGGATGGATAAAATATTCCGCTTTTGAGATGTGGATGTTCCATGAAAAACCTGCCCACAAGATCATTCTGATTACCTACTCCATTTTTCATGATTCCGTCTGAAAGCAATAACAGGCGCGGAGTCTCCACTGCTCCCATAGCGAGTATGAAATACCGGGCTTTCACTTTGAATCTCTTTCCATTTAAATCAGAGGCGATCATGTACAGGGCCTGATTCGCTTCCTCATTTACATGAATGTTTACTGCCGTCGCATTTATATAAACATTAATATTTTCACTTTTTTCCAACTCATTCATTCTTTTACCGATAAAAGTTTCTCTCCTGGCAAAATGAAATACCGTCGTCTCAACAACCTCATCATCCAGAGGCAACTTGCTATAATCCTGTTTATTTAGCCAATATTCCGCATCGTATCTGTATGGCCCGATTTCAAACAACGCATGGGCTTTTTTATAATAGGGATCAAGATCAGCTTTTGTAATTGGCCATCCGCTGTATGGAACCCAGTCACGTTTTTCAAAATCTATTTTGTCAAGGCTTCTCAGGCGCGGCCCCTCACTGTTATCCGGCAGGGTTACCGACCAGGAATGACTTGACCCTCCAATTGCCCTGGCCCTCCTGTCATTTAGTTTAGAATAAGGCAGCCCGACGTTTTTTGCACTATTTAATAAGCCTGATAATTCCTCATCCGGTTCTTTTGACCCGCTTTCCAATACCACAATATCTATATCAGAATTGTTGAATTCGCGGGCAAAAATCATTCCCGCCACCCCTGCACCCGCTACACAGATATCTGTTTCTATAATGGCGTCACGCTCAATTTCAGTGGAATCTGTTATCATTTTTAGTCCGAACTTTGATTTAGAGAAATCATGTAATGGCGGCCTTTACCGCAATTCCCTGCCGTCCCAGTATACAAATTCCTGTTGAAACGCTTCAAAATAGTGGCGGTCGGGCAGGCTGTCGATCACTCCCTGGCTGTAGAGGTTTTCCGCTACAGTATCATACCCGTCGGAACTGCCGATCCCCCGAACTGTCAGGTCATAGTTGAAGTACACCTGTATATACGCCCTGCTTGCCATAACAGGTTCATTCCTTATTTATTGAACGCCAAACCCGGCCTCTCTTTCGCAGTTCACGCACGGCGATGGTGGCCAGGGTGATCAGGGTCAGCGGCAGGACGAACGCCAGCATAGTGAAGCTGTAGGCGGTGAGGGCCAGGTGTTCAGCCGAGGAGAGCCAGAGGTAAAGCACATAAGCCAGGAAGTAGGCGAAAAACAGTGCTCCTTCCGCACGGCTGATCACATGGCCGGTGAAAAAGATCGGGATACAGGCAAAGGATGCAGCCAGCAGCAGTAGGATGTCGAACCGGATCAGGGCATCGGAAACAGCGATCGGGTCGGGCAGGATCACTCCGGTGATACCGAGAACCGCCAGAATATTCAAGATATTGCTTCCCACCACGCTGCTGATCACCAGTTCGCGCTCGCGGCGGATGGCGGCTACGATAGAGGTTGTGATTTCGGGCAGGGACGTTCCGATCGCCACCACAGTGAGTCCAATGACCAGTTCGCTGACCCCGGCCGCTTCGGCAAATAGTACAGCGCTGTCTACCAGCCAGCGGGCGCCGGCAACCAGCATAATGAGTCCGATCAGGGTGTAGAAAAGGCTTTTCGGCCGGGAGGTTTTCTTTTTCCGCCGGGCCGGGGATGCCTCGACGGTGCTTCCGCTGCCCCTGGCCAGAATAACCAGGTAGGTGATGAGCAGGATCACAAAAACCAGGCTCTCCCAAAAATGGATCACTCCGTTAAGCACGAACACGAAAAGCAGCAGGGTCAGCCCGATCATCACCGGTACATCCAGGCGGATCAGCCGCGGATTCACCTTCAGCGGAAGGATCATCGCCGAGATCCCCAGGATCAGCAGAATGTTGGTAATGTTGCTGCCGACGATATTTCCCAGCATGATATCGGGCTTGCCCTCGAAGCCGGCCTGCAGGCTGACAGCCAGTTCCGGTGCGCTGGTGCCAAAGGCCACGACAGTCAGCCCGACGATCAGCTTGGAGATGCCAAAAGAAGTTGCCAGCCGCGATGCACCCCTGACCAGGAGTTCAGCTCCCGCAATCATGAGGGCCAGGCCGGCAATAAACCAAAGGATTGTTGTGATCAAAGTTTCAGGGTCAGTCTCTTAGTTGTCATCCGTAGAGATAACAAAGAAGGGACAGATATTCAATGGCAGCCGGCCTTTAGAGTACGATGCCTACTCAATGCTCGACCAGTGATGGCAACAACGCCTGTTCAGGCCGGGAAGCGTTATCTGCCCGTGCCTGAAGAGGCAATCGGCCGAATGAGAATGAAAAGGAACCGAAACGGTATCTCCGGTACACGGCCTTTAGAGTACGATGCCTCCCATCAGGGCGAAGTTGGAGGTTCGCTCTCCAAACTCATGCCGGTATTCCGGACGCACCAGGAACTTGACGCCCGGCGCAACTTTGAAAGTCATCGAAGTATCGAATGTCATCGCCGTATAATGTGAGTTGGCGCCCGGTTGATACGGTACAAACAGAAAACCGGCTCTCGGATGGAAGGATGTGATGGAATTTACATCGAGCTGTGTTGAAACAGCCGAGCCTAACGTAGCAGAGAAGCCCTCCCTGGTTGGAGCGGTACTGTTTGCACCGGTAAAAAAGATATCCATGGTAATCAAATCGTCTTCCCACTGTTTTTTGGGATAAAAGACGACGGTTCCGGCAAGATCAGTAAAGTTTCCATTGAAATCCTGCTGGCTAAAGCGGTCGTATGCGACCATGAAATCGACATTCCGGTTCAGAGAATAACCGAGATTGAATGATGTACCCGAAAAATTGGCGCTGCCGGATTCGACTCCGAATCCACCTGAAAGCCCAAGTGAGCTCTCGCTCATATACAAACTCTGAGCTTGTGATTGCTGTACGGTGAGGAACGTAACAAGTACGGTAATGAAAGTGATAAATAGTGCTGTTGTAATAAGATAACGTGTCATGAGGTTTAGTCTCCCGCAGATTTTTCCTGCCTGGTTGTTTTATATTTTATTGCTGGGCTCTTTTTTTAGCCGCTTATTGATTGAACGTGAGATATAATAACACCCATCAGCGGTAGTTCAAATTAATCAGAAAATTATGAAAAAGATCTAACAGAACTGAAGGGCTCGATGCCTGGCTCTTCCGGGTTCCAGGCTTATACCTGTGACGGCTTCTTCCGGGTGCTTGCCTCATTCGCGTGGCGGCTTCTTCCGGGGTCCGGGTTCATACCGGTGCCGGACACAAACAGTGTCAAATTCAAGTGCCTGTGCGGCTTTTTTCAGAATCTGATCCGTCGGGAAAAGCCTGCAGACCCGGTTTTATACAAATTTTGCATGGCTGCAGCCTGCGGCCGTTTATATTACTGATTCGGGTGACCCCGCCCCCGCTTGTGGGTTCTGATTCGGGTGACCACCCCCCGCACCCCGGCTGTGAACGTTTTCGGTAATACTGTCGTTTCAGGGTGTTTACAGATCCTGTGCAGGCCAATTTGCGGTTGCATTTGAAAAAAGCTGTTTGCTTTCGCAACTTAGACCTGCGTACCTGTGCTCTGCCATACGCTGTTTTCAGGACACCGGTTTAAGTACCAGTTTTAATTTTAACGAACTAATAAACGATTGAGTAATCAGTATCAACATATCGCTGAAGGCCTGAAGGATGTGATGCGCCTGCTGCCTTACCCGGTAACGGTTGTCACGGCAGCATACGGAAAGCGTTTCAGGGGAATCACCATCGGGTCGTTTACAAGCCTCTCGCTTCAGCCGCCCCTGGTTACCTTTAACGTCAACTGCGAATCCCAAATGCACAGCCTGCTGGAAGACGCCGACCGGTTTGTCGTTCATATTCCCGGCGAGGACCAGGATGAAATATGCAGCCGGTTTGCCCTGCCCGACCAGGAAGACGCCGAGCAATTCGAAGGGCTTAACTATACCCGTGAGCCGGGTGAACCCCCCGTTCTCTCGGATGTTATTGCCGAGCTTCACTGCACCATGTTCCGCATGTTCCGGGCGGGCGACCATTCAATCATCATCGGCAGTGTTGAACGCATACAGCGAAACCGGGAAGAGCCGTCCATCCTCTATTGCAACGGCGCCTACCAGGCGCTGAAACTCGACTCATCCGGGTGACTGATATTCATGACCGGCGAAGTATCCTTTCTGAAGCAGGCCGTTTAATCTCCAGACCATTATCTTTGGGCATCTCAACCTGACACGAGCGTAGAGATGTATCCGAGCCGTCTGGTTATGGTACTGTTTGACAATGAATAACTGACAACCTCTATGCATAGAAGAATTCTCCCTGTTTTTTTGATTTTATCTGTTGCGTTTCTTTCTGAAACCGCATTTTCCCAGGTATTAAATGTGGAAAGTGTCCGCGCCGACGCCGACCGTGAACCCGGCTGGGCGGGAGAGTTGCGGTTCAACGGCTCACTGAACAAATACCGGGACCGGATATTGAAACTGGGCAACGCTACCAATGCTGCTTATTTCTCCCGCCGCCACACCTATTTGCTGCTGAACAGCATCGACCTGGTCAATATCGACGGGTCATCGGTCGTAAGCAACGGCCATTTCCACCTGAGAGGAACCTTCTTCCGGGCCGGGCCGTGGTCGCCCGAACTTTTCACCCAGTTTCAGTACAACGCCAACCTCGGTATGAACGGCCGTTTTCTGGCCGGCGGGGGAATGCGATATACATTTCTGGACCGGGAGGATATCAGCGGCCATATCAGCACCGGCCTGATGTTCGAAAAAGAGCGGTGGGACCGGCAAGACGAATCAACCCTCCAAACCGATCTGCTGAAAAGCACCTCCAACGTGGTGATACGGGGGAACATCAATCCGCAAACCCAGCTCCTGTTGATCGGGTATTACCAGGCGCGGCCCGATTCCTATTTTGAACCGCGTATTATCTCGGAAAATCAGCTCAATATCCGGATGGGCAACCGCATCACATTTGCCGTAAGTTTTGTGCTGAATTACGATTCCAGCCCGGTAATTGATATCCCGGAATTGACATACGAGCTGAAAAACGGAATCGTAATCTCATTATAAGCATAACATAAATGCATTAAACAAACTATCAATCATAACGGTCAAGCTAAATCAGGGATAGACATAACCTGTATCCTGTATCCTGTATCCTGTACATCCTGTATCCTGTACATCCTGCAAAATATTAATGTCAAAAACATCATTAATTACCTCATTTATGATGATAAATAAATCATTAATTTGATATTTCATAATGATATATGTATCATTATTAAAAATTAATTTAATGATAATTTTATCATTCAATGAATTACTGGGACAAAAAACTCCTTCGAAAACAGATCAGCAAAAAACTGAAACCTCTAAAGTCTTTCGCCAAAGCATCTTCATCGACTGGCAGCTGGGTAAAAACCATCCGTCAAGCACTGGGAATGACAACCTACGACCTGGCCAGGCGATCCGGGATGGATCAAGCTCAACTTTCAAGAATTGAAAAAGCAGAGCCCGAAGGGAAAGTTACTCTGGCCACAATGCAAAAAATTGCCGATGGGCTGGATATGAAATTTGTTTATGGATTTGTATCGGATGATGATCTTGAAAGAATAGTCTACCGTCAGGCAAAAAAATTAGCCTTGAGACGGTTGAAACGCCTCGATACAACCATGGCACTTGAACTGCAGGAGCTGGATCCGGAGGAAAAAAAAGAAGCGCTTTCAGATATGATTGAAAAAATTCTGACAGATTCACCCTCTGACTTTTGGGAAGAATAGATGTTTGATATTCCAGAAGGAGCCACTCCGATCTCTGCAGAGGACCGGCAGAGGCTAAAAATTAAAACCATCTCGACCCGAGAGGAACTAAATCGGTGGGAACAGGAAAATATCAACAAAGCTTATGATTGGATTCAAAAGAAAAGATCCATTACAATCACAGATGAGATAATGCTGCGTGAACTGCATCGCCAGATGTTCGGCATGGTGTGGGAATGGGCAGGTATATATCGGATCACTAATGCAAACATAGGTGTGGAATGGCCACAGATCGCGATTGTTCTTCGCCAATTTTTAGGTAATGTTTCCTATTGGATCGAACGCCGGGTGTACACTGAACCTGAAATCGCAGCCCGGTTTCATCATGGTCTTGTACAAATTCATCTGTTTCCAAACGGTAATGGACGACATGCGCGAATGGCCTGTGATATCCTAATGGAAAAACATTTTCGTTTGGACCCATTCGACTGGGGAGGAAACCTGAACGTTACCAGTGACGTCAGGAACCGATATATCGAAAGCTTACGAACTGCAGATAAAGGTAACTTTGATGAACTGTACGATTTTCTAGGGATCGAAAAGTATGGTGGCCGTTGATAATTGTTTATTTTTCCTGCCAACCTGCATCCTGCAAACCTGAAACCTTCACACATGAGTTATAAAGCGATCATCTTCGACATGGACGGCGTGATCATCGACAGCAAAGAGCATGTCGAACAGTTCTGGAGAGACAAACTGGAAAAATACGACATCGAACCCGATGGAACGCCGGAGGAACTGGCGCTCAGGTATCACGGGCGCCCGGCCCGGCTGATTATCGACGACCTGTTTGAGAAGCTGCCCGAATCCGAACGGCAGGCACTGGCCGAAGAGTGTGCCGCCTACGATGCATCCGCCGAAAACTACGACTACATTCCGGGCGTCCGTGAGGTATTGAAAGCCTGCCTGGACCTGGGTCTAACCACAGGGCTGGTAACGAGCGCCCTTCCCTCCAAGGTAGACCTGATGCTCGACGGCCTGGGCTTTGATTCTCCGTTTGATACGACCGTGACGGCCGACCGTGTCCGCAACGGAAAACCCGACCCGGAATGCTACCGGCTTGCCGCACAGGAGCTGGGTATTGACCCCGCCAAAAGCATTGTGTTTGAGGACTCCATGAGCGGTGTGCAGGCAGCCTCGGGCGCCGGTGCTATCGTCATCGGGATCAACGATCCGGAGTTCTCGGCTGTATTGCAAAAGTCCGGAGCCGAGCTGGTAATGCCCGATTTTCGCTCTGTCTCACTCGCCAGCGAATCGCAGCAGGTAACACTTACGCCGCTTGCCAGTCATCCCGAAACGTTCTTCAACATTGACAAACAGTGATTTTACCCTGTCTCCCACATTACCTGCATCTTGCAACTTGTATCTTGTATCCTGCACCCTGCATCATGAGTTCATCAGCACCGAAAAGTCGGCAAAGTAGGTATAGATCATCAGTACAATAACCACGAGCAGCATCCCCACCGGGAAAGCGTATTTCCAGGGGGTCATATCCACGTCTTGTGAGTATTCCTGCTCCCAGGCGTCCGACCTCGGGTTGTAGGCAGTGATGAGCAGCATTACGCCGACAATCAGGGCGAATGCCAGCCCGAGGAAATGAAACTCGGTCATCGCCACAACCCATCCGCTAAACGGTGGGACATAATAGCCGATAGCGATAAACAGCGCCCCGCCCGCCAGCGCGACCTTCGCGGCAAGCGGCGGAACCTTTCGCCCGAGTATGCCCACCACAACCACAGCAAAGATCGGAATAAAGTAGATGCC
>SLOU01000102.1 GCA_007132385.1 Balneolaceae bacterium
ATCATTTTCTTTCTGCCAGTCAGTTTTACTCTATCGTTTGAATCCTTTCTGTGATATCCACGAATCTGAATTCAACCGTATCGGCCGGAACCCGGTAGGGGTTTATCCGGTCATGGATTAACCACGCATCGGGATATCGAAATTTAATCATCCTTGAAAACTCAATCGCCCGTTCCCGGTTGTGGAAATCACCAACCCTGACCCTGTAATAAGGCTGCCGGAAATGAACGTATCCGCGGGGCATGAATTCTGCAATAGTTCTATCAGCCCATGCCTCAAATTCCTCCAGTGTAGAATCAGCCTCCTGAACATCCCTTGTCGTCTGAATCTGTACCCGAAAACCCTGGTATATGTCAACTTCTTCTTCCTCCACTTCCTGCAGAAAAACATCCGGTATATCCTGAAATTGAGTATTGAACAGATCATTCAGGTTACTGCGTGTGCGGTAAAACATAAACTCTTCTTCTGACATGTTTTCCAGGTCCATTTCCTCAAGATATGCTTCTGCAAGGTCATCGCTAATATCAAATAGCGTGAATGGTTCTCTGTCAAGTTCGCCGGGTTCCCCGCTTTCCGGTTCTTCCAATCCCGCCTCGCTTGTGCCACAGGCATAAACAAGAAAAGCCAGTGACAAGAAGATCAATACTAAGTATGATAAACGTTTCATTTTTATTTAAAATCCGGCTGGATGCCAGGTGGTTTTTATTTCCTGAAAATTAAGAATAAAATACGGATTTTCACCTTCAGAAGTATCATACCATTTAAGATCCGGAGAGTGATAAATCCGTTTGATGTTTAAAGCTCCGTTTTCATCAATTTGTTTCCGCATTTTTGAATCTTTTAACGTGTTCCAGACCGCATTCAAATCCATATGTGTTGTCAGTGGTGACACCAATTCATCCCTGAACCCTGTCAGAATATTAACAATTCCTGCAGGTACATCCGAAGCGTGAAGAACTTCCCCGAAACTTACAGCCGGGAGTGGATGTTTCTCCGAAGTGAGTGCTACAACTACATTACCACCTGCTATTACCGGTGCAATCATCGAAACCAAGCCATTAAGCGGACTTAGCTCCGGTACAATGATTCCGACAATACCGGTCGGGTCAGGGTTACTGAAATTAAAGTGAGCACTTGCCACAGGATTGATCGTTCCGAACACTTGCGGATATTTATCTGTCCATCCGGCATAATAGATAAGCCGGTCGATGGCTGTTTCAACTTCTTTTAATGCCGATTTTTTTTCAAAACCTGTCGTTGTCAGTTCCCGGAGAAATTGTTGTTTTCGTCCTTGCAACATTTCGGCAATTCGGTAAAGAATTTGTCCGCGATTGTAGGCACTTCTTTTCATCCATCCGGGAAAAGCACCACGCGCTGCAGTCATTGCATCACGTACATCCTTGCGTGTGCAACGGCAGGCGTTGGCTACAACCTTACCGTCAGTACCCGTCACTTTATAGCTGTGCCCGGATTCACTGCGTACAAATGCCCCTCCAACATAGGTTTTATATGTTTTTAAGACTTCAATTTTGTCTGGCATAATTCGGGTTTCCTCTAATGTTATTGTCTAAGATGAACATACGGATAGAGTCCGTGCAAACCACCTTCCCGGCCGAGCCCGCTCTCTTTGTAACCGCCAAATGGTGATGTGGGATCAAACTTGTTGTAGGTATTTGACCAGACAACACCGTTCCGGATCTCAGTGCCTGTTTTAAAAATTTTGGACCCCTTATCGGTCCAGACGCCTCCAGCCAGCCCGTAGGGTGTATTATTGGCTTTTTCGATAGCTTCATCCGGGGTTCTGAAGGTCTGAATAGTTAAAACGGGCCCGAAAATCTCTTCCGTGACAACTCGGCTTGATTGTGATACATCCGTCATTATCGTAGGATGACAGAAATATCCTTGTTCCGGTAAGGACTGGCTGGATTGAAAAATTTCAGCACCTTCCTGCCTGCCGATCTCCAGAAAATGCATAATTTTATCGTACTGGCTTTTCGAATTGATCGCCCCGATATCCGTATTTTTATCCAGGGGATCTCCGACGATCAGTGTTTCCATACGCTCGCGTAATTTCCGGGTAAATGAATCAGCTATGTTTTCTTGCAACAACAGCCGCGAACCGGCACAGCAGACATGACCCTGGTTGAAAAAGATCGCATTGATGACGCCTTCCACAGCCTGATCCAGAGGGGCATCTTCAAAAATAATATTCGGACCTTTACCTCCCAGTTCAAGGGTGTATTTTTTTTCGGTCCCGGCAAGGGTTTTCTGAATGATTTTTCCAACCTCCGTTGAGCCAGTAAATGCAATTTTATCTATATCCGGATGATTGACTATCAGTGAGCCTGTCTGTCCGGCTCCGGTGACAATATTTACGACTCCGTCGGGCAGGCCCGCATCGGCACAGAGTTCACCAAATACAAGAGCAGATACCGGAGTCGTTTCTGCCGGCTTTAGCACCACCGTATTTCCTGTAGCCAGGGCCGGGGCAATTTTCCAGGAAAGCATAAGCAGCGGGAAGTTCCATGGAATAATTTGACCGCAAACGCCGAGGGATTCGGTTTTACGACCCGGGAACGCATATTCAAGTTTATCAGCCCATCCGGCATAATAAAAAAAATGTGCAGCGGCTAACGGAATATCCACGTCACGTGATTCACGGATCGGTTTGCCACCATCCATCGACTCAATGATGGCAAATTCACGGGCCCGTTCCTGGATCATGCGTGCGATTCGGAACAGGTATTTTCCACGCTCTCTGGCGGATATTTTGGACCAATGATTCTTATATGCTTTTCTTGCAGCTTTTACAGCCTGGTCTACATCTTCGGAGGTGCCTTCGGCGAATTCAGTTAAAATCTGCTCATTTGAGGGATTGTAACTTTTCAAATAACGTTCTTTGGCAGGAGAGTGCCATCCACCTTCTATAAAATGTCCGTATTTCTCTCGGATTTGAATGTGATCCGTACTTTCAGGTGCGTCGCTGTATGGATACCCGGTAGCAAAGTCGGTTTTTTTGTCTGCATTCGGAGAGGCAACCTGACGTGTCCCGTTTACGGTATCATCTTTATCTTGATCGGTATGTTTAGTTTGATCGGTCATTGTCAATAAATTATCAATCTTCAGAGAAATAATAACTGCTTTGATAAACTCCGGTTTCCTGTTTAACGATTTGCATTAACAAGTCGTTGGTTAGGGAACTCGCGCCGAACCGAAACAGGTTAGGGGTCAACCACCTTTGGCCAAGGGTTTCCCGCAGCATCACCAGATACTGGACGGCTTGTTTTGCATTCCGAATTCCCCCGGCAGGTTTCATGCCAACCATTCGGCCGGTGGTTATGTAATAATCCTTGATAGTCTCCAACATTACCAGTGTAACCTGCTGGGTCGCAGCCGGATGGATTTTGCCGGTTGAAGTTTTAATAAAATCGGCTCCTGCATGCAAGGCAAGCTGACTTGCCTTGCGCACATTTTCAAGCGTACCCAGTTCTCCGGTTTCGAGAATTACTTTCAGATGAACGTCTCTGCAAACATTTTTCACAGCAGCAATTTCGTCATACACATAGTTGTAATTTCCTTTAAGGAATTGACCCCTTGAGATGACCATATCGATTTCATCAGCACCTTCATCAACAGCATATTGTGCATCGTCCAGCTTGATTTCCAATTTTGCCATTCCGGCAGGGAAAGAGGTAGCCACACTTGCTATTCGTATATCAGTATCCTTCAGCTCATGTTTAGCTATGGAAACCAAACTGGGATAAACACATACGGCTGCTACATGAGGTAAATCAGGTATGGGGGCATGTGGGAACTGCGCTTTACGACAAAGTTGAAGGATCTTCCCGGGAGAATCTTTTCCCTCCAGTGTGGTAAGGTCGATCATACTCAACGCTAACCGAAGTGCCTGTTTTTTGGAATCTTTTTTTATACTTCTGCTGTTCAGGCGTGAAACCCGTTCATCGACACCAACTTCATCGATCGGGTATCCTCGAAGTAATTCTTTCTGAAATGAGTTGTTCATGTACTTTATTCAAACTTTAAATAAAGTGAATTACCACTCAATTCGCCCGCGCCGTTCTTCAGGCATGCCGTTTCTTTGAAGTCCGGGATCTTCCGGCATGATAAATCCCGGAGGTGGTTCAAAAGAGTCGAAACTCCAGGAAGCATCTGGGTCTCCTGTTGCGTAATTAATGAATTGACCAACAATAGGCAGGGCTGAGCGGGCTCCCTGGCCGACACCACGGCTGTTAGGGAATCGGACGTGACGGTCTTCACCGCCTACCCATGCCCCCATAACCAAATGCGGCATCATTGCTACAAACCAGTTGTCGGCACTGTTTTGAGTAGTGCCGGTTTTACCGGCAACATCTTGGCGAACATCATAGGTATTTCTTAACCGAACGCCGGTTCCAAAATAGTTTTCTCCACCACGGATGACGCCCCTCATCATGTCGACCATCAAATAAGCCGTTTCCGGACTCATAACTTCCTGACGGTGTTTTGGATGGTATTCAACAAGGACATTGCCCTCTCTGTCTTCGATATGCGTAATAGCGATAGGATCGATGTGCAGCCCCTGATTGGCAAAAGTGGTATAGGCACTGACCAGTTCCAGCAAAGAAGATTCTGCCGTACCAAGAGCAATGGCAGGCACAATTCGTTCGCGACTCATATCGATACCCAGGTTATCAGCCAACTGAGCAATCATCCTTGCCGCCGAATCAAGGTCTTCGAGCCGGTTTGTACCGGGTGCACCCGCGATTTCAGGTAAAAGTCTTACTGTAACGTTGTTTAAACTGCGGGCAAGGGCTTCACGCATGGGTACCATTTCTGGCCCATCAGGGACAACAGGATCTCTCGGCCGCCAGTGATTACCTGACCGGTCGATAAAAGAGACCGGGAATTTGGAGAAACGATGATAGGGCATATAACCGTTGTCAACAGCAACAGCATAGACAAACGGTTTGAATGTTGATCCGGTTTGACGGCGCGATTGGTGTACGTGGTCAAATTGCCTGGACCCGTAATCGGATCCACCGATCCAGGTAATAATACTACCGTCGCGCGGATCGATCGCTACAAAACTTGCTTCCAGACGCGTCCGGGCACGTTTGACTGAATCCACAAACGCCTCGTCAGTTTTCAAGCGCTCAAAGACAACCGATTCCTGGTCGGTGTTATATTCAGAAAATGCATTGCGATACCGGTCGGTATCTCTGATAAAATTATTCAAAGTATTGGGGAATTCTTCCCAATAACGATCCATATAATCACCTCCGGGTGATGTCCATTCACCCTCAAAAAGCACCTGGAGAGAGTCCACTTTTTCTTTTACCGAACGTTCTGCATGTCGTTGAAGTCTCGAATCGATTGTTGTATGAATCGTCAGTCCATCGGAATAGAGATCATATCCATTTTCCCGGGTCCAGTTGATGACGTGTTGGCGTACATATTCACCGAAGTAGCGACTTTCACGTCCGGACCTTGAAGGCGGCTGATAATTAAGACTGAGAGTTTCTTCCCGTAAACTGGTAAATACTTCAGGAGTGATAAAACCGTGCTTTACCATGAGGGAAAGAACAACATTTCGCCTTCGAGTCGCATTTTCAGGGTTGGAGCGCGGGTTGTAATAAGACACAGCCCTCAGGGTACCGATGAGTGTTGCAGCTTCCGACACAGTGAGGTCTCTCGCCGGTTTCCCGAAATGAGTTTGAGATGCCATCTCAATACCGAATGCACTGTTGCTGAATTCAACAGTATTTAAATACATTTCGATAATTTCGGTTTTGGTATAATTGTTTTCAATTTGAACAGCGGTAATCATTTCCCTGAATTTCCTTGTATATGAAAATTCACGTCCAATCTCCCTGTAGAGGTTTCGGGCAAGTTGCTGGCTGATGGTAGAACCGCCTTGTGGATTACCACGAATTACATGGATAGGTATAGATAGTGTTCTGAACATATCCATGCCCCAATGGTTGTAAAAACGATGATCTTCTGTAGCTACAAGCGCATTGATGGCATGAGGAGAAATTTCATCCATCGTAACATTGGTTCGATTTTCAATGTAATACCGGTCAAGGATGGCACCATCCCGGCTTTTGACCACGGATGCAGTGGCAGTCTGCGGGTTGTCGAGCCTGTCAAGTGTGGGCAGTCCCTGGAAAAGATAGATCGTGTAAGAGCCTGCAGCTATAGTGGTGAACAGAATAAAACCGAGAAAGCTGAAAAGAATGATCCTTCCAATCGATCTTTCAGCTCTTGGGTTCGATTCAGTTTGATTTGGTTCAGAAACAGTGTCAATTTTCTGAGCCTTGATTTTTTTTCTGTACTCAGGATCGTTAAAATAACGTTCCTTGTCGTATTGGTTGGAGTCACTCATGCCGGTTTAATTCGGTCTCAAATAGGGTTGTCAATTGGTGTATGCAGATATTTCTTTGTTCATGCCACTCCAGATAACGAGTTGAAATTTGCCATTGGTATACTCAACTATTGTCCTGTGGTTGCAAAATGATCCACAGTTTATATAGGTTCCGTCCGGAAAAGTTTCTATTCGTGGTATATGATCATGCCCTGAAATTACGAAATCGACATCATTTTTGCTTAAATATTCTTTACTCCAGTCATTGAGCCGTTTCGGGTTATGTTCCGGCCTGGCACGGCTGTAACCTGAAAACCATTTCATTAAACGGATGCCGCGTCTGGGGTTCAGAAAGAATTGATAGAGCCTGACAAATATTTTATTACGAAGCACCCGGTGCAGCCAGGGTCTTTTCAGCTTGAGTTTCAGATTTTTCAGTCCGTCACCATGATGTAAAAAAACCAAATAATCATCAGCTCTGATAATGCGGTATTCCCCTTCAACATCGAATCCAACGTCAGAAAAGAACCCGGTCGTCCAGTTGTCATGATTACCGGTGATGTAGAGTACAGGCCCGATGGCGGCAAAATATTTCTGAAAAGCATGAATTATATCATTCCCGAAATCCGGGCGCCAGTTCGGATATTCCATCCAGTAATCAAAAAGATCACCGAGTATATACAGGTTTATCCTGTGTTCAGTACAATAGTCAATCAAACGGATCAGGTCCGATTCAATATTCTGGTTCGTAGACTTATCGAATGCACCGTAATGTACGTCAGACAAAAAAATATAATGATCCGACATGTCAACAATCCAGCATTTATTTTTTTCGGTTGATGATATATTCAACAAGAAACTGAAAGTCGGAAAGATGCTCATTGACTGGCAGTTTATTCAATTTATCCAGAGCTTCATTTGCATGTTGTTCCATCGATGAGTGGGCTTCACTCATTCCGTTTTTTTCATGGACAAACTGAACAATCTCCTCAATATTTTTACCGGTTTTTTTTCGTTTTTTCATCAAGCGCCGGATCCGGAATTGTTCCAGAGCAGAACTGTTATCAAGCGCCTTGATGAGAGGAAGGGTAACTTTTCGTTCCTTAATGTCGTTTCTTCTGGGTTTCCCGACATCTTCCAGTCCGTAGTCGAACAAATCGTCCTTTATTTGAAAGGCGATCCCGATTTTCATGCCAATATCGAGTATATCGTTATGAATTTGTTCATTGTCTGTAGCCGAAATTGCACCGCATTGGCAACATGCTGCAATTAGACTGGCTGTCTTTTCGGAAATTATTTGATAGTAACGCTCCTCAGTCATGTTAAACAGTCTGGAGGTTTTCAATTGTCTGAGTTCACCTTCACTCATTTTTTTAACCGCCGTTGAGAGTACATGCAACAATTTGTATTCCTGATGATCCAAAGCAATTAATAAACCTTTTGACAGCAGAAAATCCCCTAATAAAACGCCGGCCTTGTTTCTCCAGAGTTTGTTTATGCTTAACAATCCCCTGCGCCTGTTTGCTTCGTCTACCACATCATCATGAATCAAAGTTGCTGTATGCAACAGTTCAATCATTGTTGCTGCAACGTAACTTCTTTCAGTAACATCTCCAAACATACGGGCAGTCATGAAGACCAGTGTTGGACGAATTTCCTTTCCTTTTTGTCGAAGCAGGTACTGGATAATTTTATCGAGCAAAAAAACATCCGTTGTAACTGAATTTTTAAAGTATGACCGGAATTCCTGTAAGTGTTTACGAACAGGTTCAGTTACATCTTCAGAATTATTTCTGAGAAGCTTATCAAACTTTGAGAGTTTGGCAACAGGTTGTGCCATTTTTATGTTAATTAAAATGAGATTTTATCAATGAATTTCACGGTGCTTTTGCCTCGTGATCGTTCCTTATTTGGTTGCAAAGTTATATAATTATTCGATTAATTATTTGCGCAATGCGGCAAGGCTCTTTAGATTAAAAATTAACTAACCAAAATAGAAGAACAATTGAAATTTTAGGGCTATTGGCCGGTGGAACAGACTCATGATCAAAACAGAGACAGTCGACGCTGAAAAATTTATTGATTCTGCAAATCTTAAACAGGCAAGGAGAAAAGCAGCGGAATCCCGCAGGCAAGTGGCCGAAGGGACAGGGCCGGGTTCCGAATGGCTTGGCTGGCAGCGAATATTGAAAGCACCCAATGATGCAGAACTGGAAAAAATTGACCGCAAAGCTGCCGGTATCAGGCAAGATGCTGACATTTTTATAGTTTGCGGGATCGGGGGGTCTTATCTGGGAGCCAGGGCAGTGATTGAAGCACTTCATGGACTGATCCCGGACCATAAACCAGAAATTATTTTTACTGGTCATCACATGGGGGGGAACTACTTAAGACAACTTTTGGCTTATCTTGATGAACCGGGAGAGACTGGTGAACCGAAAAATGTTTATTTGAATGTCATTTCAAAATCAGGCTCAACGCTGGAAACAGCCCTTGCTTTCAGGGTTTTACGCCAATGGATGGAAAAACGGTATGGAGAAGATGCATCCAGAAGAATCATTGTGACTACCGGGCCGGAAGGCGGAGTATTAAACCGTCTTGTGAATGAATATGGATATGATAAATTTGACATTCCGGATGATGTGGGCGGACGTTTTTCCGTGCTAACACCTGTAGGTTTACTGCCTATTGCTGTTTCCGGAATCGATATTCAGACACTGTTTTATGGTGCAGTAACAAAATTTAAAGCATATGAAAAAAATGCCGACGATGTTGAAACGTATGCAGCCTTGAGATACTGTTTTCATGAAGCCGGCAAACAGCTTGATGTTATCGGTTCATTTGAACCTGAACTCAATGCCTTTTCGGGATGGATCCAGCAACTGTTGGGTGAAAGTGAAGGCAAGAAGGGAAAGGGTATATTTCCCGTTCCGGCTGCCTATTCTACCGATCTGCACAGTGTCGGACAGATGATTCAACAGGGGAAACGTAATATGATAGAAACTTTCCTTATAGTCCAGGAGCCCCTGAACAATTTCAATGTTCCTTCGGCAAGCACTGATGAAGACGGATTACACTATCTGAATAACATCTCTTTTCATAAAATAAATCAGAAAGCCCTTGAAGGTACCATCGAGGCGCATCAGTCGGGGGGCGTTCCTGTAATCAGGGTGGTACTGGAAAAGCTAAACGAACAAAATCTGGGTGAACTAATCTATTTTTATGAATTTTTTACAGCGATCTATGTCTACATGTTAAACGTAAACCCGTTTAACCAACCGGGAGTTGAAGACTATAAAAAAGCGATGTATAGAAATCTCGGAAAAGAGTGAATATATGAATGAAGGTGAAAGCAAAGCATCAACTTATATAGCGATTGCCGGCAATATCGGCTCAGGAAAATCATCTCTGACAGGATTACTGGCAAGGCATTTTCAATGGAAGGCGTATTATGAGTCGGTTGATGATAATCCTTATCTGGAAGATTTTTATGAAGACATGCGCAGGTGGAGTTTTAATCTTCAGATTTACTTCTTATCCAGCCGATTGAAAAA
>SLOU01000092.1 GCA_007132385.1 Balneolaceae bacterium
CGACAGTTACCTGTGGTATTCACTTGAAAAATCTTTTTGATTATTATTATGTAGAGCGCCCGGCATTTTTTGCCGCTCCGAGATCGATT
The DNA here is from genome assembly GCA_007132385.1 of Balneolaceae bacterium. Classification (GTDB taxonomy): domain Bacteria; phylum Bacteroidota; class Rhodothermia; order Balneolales; family Balneolaceae; genus SLOU01. The sequence continues at coordinate 90 of SLOU01000092.1, forward strand.
CAAGCGGTATTAAATATCCGTTTTTAAATTTCAGTATCCCTGTGCTCCATTCTTGAACATTCTCAGAAAAATTGTAACTTCTTTCAAAACCAACAGAGAACATAAATACAGGGTTCAGAGTCATGAAATATGTAACCAGATCATTTATCGGAATTGTCCTTCTTCTCGTTTTTGCTGACAGCCTGGAAGCGCAGTTACGCGACCGAATAAGAGACCGTGCCAGGGGTGCTGCCGAAGACAGGGTTGAAGAACGCATTTCACAGGAAGTGGAAAGAGCAGCGGAACGGATGGTTGACAGTGCATGGGAATCCATTTTCGGCCCTATTGATGAAAGAGACGGGGAACGAAGAGGATTTTCGTTCAATATGAATAGTAATGTAACAACCGAAGAAGCTTACACGTTTGACATCGTCACCACAATGGAGATTGAAATGACCGATGCCGATGGAAATACAGAACCTCCCATGAACATAGAAATGATGTTCAACGAAAATCAACAATACACCGGAACCCGCTTTTCCGGAGATCAGGTAGAGGCTGAAGGCGAGGACATATTCATCATCTACGATTTTAACAATTCAGCGATGATTATGCTTATGGAAAGTGAGGAAGGTAAATTCTCATTCGCTTACGATTGGGGTATGACCGCTGAGATCATGGATGAATCATTCGAAGAAGAGTATGACTGGGAAGAAATGGAAGAGTGGAACAATTTTACAAGAATCGGAACCAAGAACATACACGGCTATCAGGCCGACGGATATGAATCCAGGGATGATGAAATGGTCATGGAAGTATGGGTATCCCGTGAAGCCGAATTCGGGATGAATAATTTTTTCCAGGCCAACACCAGTTCCAAGCATTTTCAGTCAACTGTACCTGACGAATACCCCTGGGGTATGCTGATGGAGATGACCATGGAGCATCTGGAAACCAGTGAATCCTCCCACATGCGGGTAACGGATATCCGCCAAAATGCCGGTGTAAACTTCACAATGAGTGATTATCCTGTCATCAGTTTCGGTGATTAATCGCTTTAAAAGCTGATAACAATTAAAAAGCCAGATATCAGGTACAGGTCTGATCATCTTTCGGGAGATACTGCATCATTTCCAATTCAGATCAACCGCATTATTTTTATTTTTAATAAGCACACCATCAGTATATCATTGCACCGCGTCTTAATGAGGACACCACTTCCGGAATCTCTGTATTGTGCAATATAGCACTGCCTAACAGGGATGCCAGGTACTCGGAAAAAAGTAATCCCTTTGATCCAAGCCCGGTGAAAACAAACATCCGCTCCTGTTGATAATGAGGTCCGATAACAGGCAAATGGTTGGTTGTGGTTGCACGCACACCGGCAAGTTGATCGACTTTGCCCACCTTCTCGCTCAATCCCGGAAGAATCCGACTGAATTTTTTGTGGATCTGCCGGGCGCCTTCTTCTGACGATTTTCTGTCTTTAAAGTTTCTTTCGTATGTGGATCCGGCAATCAGCAGATCTGAGTTTCTTCGCAAAACATAACCCAAGGCTGATATTCCGAAATTCCAGGGGATCGGACCCTGATTTCTGTATATCACAAGCTCTCCTTTCACCGGGTCCAATCTCAAATCGTTCCACTCCGGAAAGGTCAGCGTATCAGCCCCGGCTGCTACGATCATTTTTTCCGCCCGGCCTATTTTCTTTTGATCTGTTTTCAGAATGTACGTCGATTCCCCTGCTTCATAACTTACATTATCCCCCAGAAATTCGACACCCTGTTTCGTCAGTTTTCCCAGATAGGCATGCAGGTATTCTTTTACATAAACGGTAAGCCCGCAATGAAGAAAGAGTCCTCCGTGGTTAGATGCTATCCCGGGAATACACTCCCGAATTTCCTGTGGATCAAGCCAGCTAACCCATCCTTCCGGCCATTTCTGTTCCCGGAAAGCCGATCGAAAATTCTCGGCAAGATCTTCATCAATAGCCGGGCGGATCACCCCGTCGGACCTGTAGAGCTTTTGGCTTCCGGGTTCGTTACACAACCAGTCCAGGTTTTTCCGTAAAGCCAGATAACACTCCTGATGACACCAGCCCAGGTTTGCTTTGCGGCCGGCTGATGGATTGACCATTCCGGCGGGCGATCCTTTTGGCTGGCTCAAAGATCGGTTCGGATCGATCAATAAAACACGTTCACCGTTTCTTCTGAGATAATTCGTAATCGACAGACCTGCCGGCCCGGCTCCAAAAACAGCGGTATTGTACAGAGGTACTGTCAAAAATCAACTCACAAGGTTAATACTTCTTTCACGGATCAAGAATGGAATCAATACGACGTTCTATGTCATTCAGGTGTACACGCGTGGCCCGGTCCTGTACACTGTTCTTTGTACTTTGAACATCACTGAGCAGACTCTCAAGCTGGTCACGAACAATCGGGCGTATATCGGACTGGCTTACATTGACCTGGGTCCAACCGATAAATTGGCGAAAAGCTTCCGGCAGATCGGGCAGATCCTCGGTCATCAGGTACTCCATACGTTCAATATAAGCTCTCTGAAGGTTTCTGCGATGTACATCCACTGCCTGGTTGCTGTCCAGTTCGCTCCATACAACTGCCTGTGTGGCATCCATCATCTCAAACGGAGAATATGTGTTTTGAGCTCTGCGTTCGTATTCAATCAGGCGGGCAATCCGCTGAGGATCAAGAAGTTGATTCAATAAACTCACTTGTCGCCCTCTGAAACTGTCAACAAAATCGGCCTGGCTGACCCGATCCAAAACCTCTTCATTAACTATCCATGTAGGAGTTGAAAACCCGTGAGACCCCAGAAATTCGATCGCTTTTTCCTGCTTTTCACGTTCAACCGGCGTATAAACGGCCCCATCCTGGTCAAACGTTTTATGATCTTCGTAAACACCGCCGACATGTGCAAGAGCATGCCCCATATATCTCCACCACTGCAATGCGATCTCGTTGTAAAGCTCCCCGAGGGTATCATAATTTGACCGGTCCTCGTAAACCCATTCAATCAGGTTTTCCGTTATAACTTCAAGGTTAGCCAAACCGTATTCTCCGGCTTTAAAAGCATCATCACCCAAATCCTCATTTTGCGATCTCGGGTCAATTCTGCTGCTCGTCTGTTGTCCGTAAAAATAGCGGGGGTCATCGGCACGTTCCACAACCCAGTTATGCAGAATCTCTTCCTGTTCTTCCACCGGCTCGTCGCCAAACCAGGTATATCCCCATTTTACCGACCATTTGTCGTACTCTCCGATTACAGGCAGGAAGTTGGTCACTCCATCGCCCGGCTGTGCAACGTAATTAAACCGTGCATAGTCCATGATAGAGGGAGTCGTACCATGTTCATCGGTAAAAGTTGGTGAGCGGAGAGAATCAACCGGAAATGCGTAACTGGCACCAAAATTATGAGGTAATCCAAGCGTATGGCCCACTTCATGTGCCGATACAAAACGTACCAGTTCACCCATTACGTCATCATCAAATTGCACACCTCTGGCGTCAGGGTTAGCGGCAGCCGTCTGCACAAAAAACCAGTTTCTCAATAGGTTCATAACGTTGTGATACCAGCCGATACTGGAGGTAATAATCTCACCTGATCTCGGATCATGCACGTGTGGACCGTATGCATTCTGAATAGGAGATGCAAAATAACGGATCATCGAATAACGGGCGTCTTCCGGACTGAAATCAGGATCTTCTTCCGGGTCAGGTGCCATTTTTGCCTTGATTGCGTTTTTAAATCCAGCTTCCTCAAAGGCCACCTGCCAGTCCTCTACCCCTTTTGCCAGCCAGGAACGCCATTTTTCGGGGGTTGCCCGATCGATATAAAAAACAATCGGCTCTTTCGGCTCCACCAATTCCCCCCTCAGATAGGCTTCCGGATCTTTCGGTTCCATCCGCCAGCGGGTTATATTTTGTACCTGTTTCGCTTTTTGGACATCCAGCCCGTAGTCGTATTGAGTTACACTGAAAAAACCGACTCTTTCGTCGTGGCTCCGGGGTTGCATCGGTTCTTTGGGAAGTAAAATCATACTGTGGTGGAATTCAAGCGAAATAGCATTGGTTACAGCATTCGAGGGAGGACTACTCGCATCGTAGGTAACCAGGTGCCTGGCTTCCACATTTTCCGGAAAACTCCGTATATGCTCAATGAACGTTCTGCTGCCGTCCAAACGGGTCACCTGGTACTGATTCCGCCGCTGGCTCTGCAAGCCGAACGCTGGTACATCAGTGGTAAACAGATTGTCGATTTCGATAATTACACCTGTTGTATCCTCATTAAAAGCCTCAATATCGAACGACATGATGATCGGTTCGAAATTGGAATTTCTCACAGCCTCATAAATGGGAAGAGTGTCACTTGCAGTATTGTTATAGGAAACCCGTCTCAACAATATATTGTCGTCCCGCCGGTCCCAGCGTAAAACATGATTACCGAGTCTTTCACCGCCATATCCGATACCGTCAGCCGTCCTGGCGATGCGGGATACCATCAGCATTTCTCGTCCCAGGAGCGAATTGGGAATTTCATAAAAATATTTATCATCCTGCTTGATCACGTTAAATAACCCCTCGTCCAGATCTGCATCCTCTTCCAGAAATTCACTGTATGATTTGATCTCCTGATCGTTGGGCGGAACCGGTTGTTCAGGGACTTCGGGTTCTTCATCTCTGGATGTGCCAAACAGTGCACATCCTGTGAATATCAAAAGAACTGATATAAAAATCGTTGTTTTATTTAGTATTGCATTCATAGATTATCATCATTTGTTACAGGTTACGATATCTGAAGAGGAGAATCCCAACCTTTTACCGGGGAATGGTAAATTTTCATTCAAGCTGATTACAACGCTATCCATTGACTATTAAAAGCATCTCCAAAACAGCAAATTATTTATCTTTATAAATTCAGGTTTGTACACTTTCAAATCAAGACGAATTCTCAAAAGTCTGTAAAATCTTGCTAACAGCCTGAAAATCAATTTCATAACCTTACAATTTTGCAACTAAAAGCTGTCCTCACTTAAATGATTTGAAGGTCGAATTTGTTATTTTTTACGAAATAAACAGAAATAGATTTTGGAGGAAGCTATGTACAAGGACCTGGCACATGCCGTTGAAGACATTAAAAATAAAGGATACCGTAATCTTTTTGAGGATCAGGAAACAAACCGGCTTATCGAGTCGGGCGACATGCAGGAAGTTGTCGGCAAGCTTCAAATTGAAAAAGTATATCATTTTGATGAAGGAACTGATCCCGGGGATGAATCAACCCTTTACATTGTTAAACAACCGGATCAAAGCAAATGGTACATTATTTTGAGTTTTGGAATGTACAAGGATCCGGATAAAACAGATTTCATCGATGCACTGAAAAAACTTGAGGAAAATGCATCCTGAATCCGGAAAAGATTTTGCCGATCTGATGTTATTTTCAATTGACGTTTTTTATAAATAACCGGTTCGCCGATCATTCATGTCCAAAAAAAATTTACTGCCCAGGCTGCCCGAAAAATCCAAAAAGCAGAAAGAGTATGCACGGCAATTACTCGGAGAACTCTACGAATTTTATCCTGATCCTCACTGTGCCCTGAAACACCGGAATCCTTTTGAACTGCTCATATCGACCATTTTAAGTGCACAAACGACAGACGAAAGGGTAAATATGGTCACTCCGTCTTTATTCGAGGCGTACCCGACCGCGGAAAAAATGGCCGAAGCTCCACTTGAAGAACTGGAAGAAATTATACGCTCAACCGGGTTTTACAGGCAAAAATCAAAATCGATCAAACAAGCTTCACAAACGATCGTTGAAAAATTTGACGGTGACGTTCCGGATACCATGGAAGGGTTACTCCAATTGCGAGGAGCGGCCCGCAAAACGGCAAATGTGGTTCTCGGCAATGCGTTCAACCGTAATGTAGGTGTCGTGGTAGATACTCACGTAAAAAGGCTTTCCAATCGTTTTGGCCTCACCCGGGAGAAAAAAAATCCAAAAAAAATTGAAAAGGATTTAATGGCTCTATTCCCTCGTGAAAACTGGACTGATTTATCTCATTTACTGATTCATCACGGGCGAAATGCATGTAAAGCAAGAATTTCAGAGCCCCCTGAGCATCCGATCTGTATCAAATACGGAAGGAAATGTGAATGCTGGAAAATGAGAGGTCAGGATTCGGATGAATAAAAACAAACTTTTTAGCTCCAGGGACCGGCCGGTGCCACCGCTTCGCAGGGATATCCAGTTAATTCCGTTGCAAAACAACGGCAACAACCTGCTTTTCTTTCACGACCTGCTGGGATACGCACCTGGTAACTTTGCACTTGACGCAACCGCAGAGCCCGTCCTCTCGTTAATAAACGGCAAATATTCGATCCGCCAGATCAGCCATATATTGAAGGGAAAAATAGGCCCATCCGAGCTACTCGACTTTGTGCAGTTGCTCGATCAAAATTGTTTACTGGAATCCGATTTTTATAAAAAAACAGCGAATGAAACGGAGATAGCATTCGAAGCGAACCCGGTTCGTCCTGCTGCCCTTGCCGGTGACAGCTACCCGGCTGACCCTTCCGAACTTGAGGAATATACCGGAAAAATACTATCCGCTAAAATCGGTACAAAGCCCGGGAGAAATCTGAAAGCTTTATACGCGCCACATATCGATCCGAATGTCGGCGCCAAGGTTTATGGATCCGCTTTCACTTGGCTTGCAGGGCTAAAACCGAAACGTGTAGTCATCCTTGCCACTGCACATTATACGGGGTATTACCCATCCCTGTACCAGGACAAACCATTTATCGGAAGCGTCAAAACCTTTGAGCTTCCCGGGACAAACTTTGATACTGATACTCCTTATCTTCAGGCTTTGGAAAGTACCGGAAAAGAAATGGGTTTTACGCTTCAGGACCGGGCTCATCGAATTGAACACAGCATAGAACTTCACCTGCTTTTTTTGTCCGGTATCTGGAAACATGAATTCCGGATTGTACCGATCCTTGTAAACAATTTCGAGGATCTGCTCTACATGGATGAAGGCGATCTGGGACAAAAAGTAGATCGGTTTTCCGAAAAACTACAAGAACTGGATAATGAAGAAACATTTTACCTGGTAAGCGGGGATCTCTCTCATGTTGGTAAAAAATTTGGTGACCGCGAAGCCGCTACTGCAATGAAGAGCGGGGTATTAGAGTTTGACAAACAATTCATGAAACTGGCGAGTGCAAATCAAAACAGAGAATTGCTCCTACATATGCAGAGTCAATACGACCGGTACCGGATTTGCGGATTTCCACCTCTCTACACTTTTTTGAATGCATTTCCCGGATTAGACGGTGAAGAAATTGATTATTTCTGGTGGGATGAAAAAGAACGTGAAAGTGCCGTTTCTTTTGGTGCGATCGGGTATCGGACTCCGGAATAGTTTATAGTTCTCGAAGTTGTTTTGTGCACAGATGTAAGTTTACTTCTGCACAAATTTATAGTGTGTCGAAAATTGCTTTTGTATGGGTACAGTTTTATCAACTTGATTCCAGACTAAGTATAGCCTCATAAGGAAGTACCTGCCAGTTACAGCTTACCAAACATGCTTTGCAGCCTGAGCACCCATACTCTCCATACAGCTTCCCTGACGATCGATTTGGACATTTTTGAAACGCCTTCTTCCCTTTCGCGAAAAATAATCGAAACTTCATTCAGCTTAAAACCTGCTTTATATGCGCGGAAATGAATTTCGATTTGAAATGCATAACCATTGGATTTAATTCTCTCGATTCCGATTTCCCGGAGCACCTTGCTGTGAATACATTTAAATCCTGCAGTCATATCCTTGATCGGTACTCCGGTGACCAGCCGTGCGTATATATTTGCCGAATACGACAGTATCAATCGTCTGAGAGGCCAGTTAACGATACTTATTCCTCTTGCATATCTTGATCCGATTGCGACATCTGCCTCACCCGATTTAACCTTATGAATCAATTTGGGGAGGTCTTCCGGACTGTGTGAAAAATCGGCATCCATTTCGCACACAAATTCATATCCGTTCTTGAGGGCATACCGAAAACCGGTAACATAAGCCGTACCTAAGCCAAGTTTGCTTTCTCTTTCAATCAGGTGTAACCGATTCGGATATGTACGGCGTTTTTCCTTAACCAGATCGGCCGTACCATCGGGTGAGCCATCATCAACAATCAGGATATGACTTCCATCAACCAGATCAAAAATCTCATCCACAATGCGCTCGATATTATGCGCCTCATTAAACGTTGGTATTATGACAAGAATATTGTTCTTCATGAATTGGTTTGATCGTTACCGGACGTTCATTTTGAATTTTCTTCCGGATTATCTGGAGATTTACTGCCGTGAATCCGTATAAAGGAGTTTATCATACTGAAAAGTGTAACTATGTCTGCAGCTTCTTATTTTAGTCCGGCATTCATGCTTGAGTATCGGTAGTTAGCCTGATCAATTAAACACCATAAAATAACAAAGAATTTATTGTTTCAATTCAAAAAAAAAGATAAAAAAACAAAAGCCCGTCTTGGAATCCTTCAAACTGATCACGGAGACGTAAAAACACCCGTTTTTATGCCTGTTGGGACACAGGCGAGTGTAAAAGCTGTAAAACAGGATCAATTAACCGATCGGGTTGGTGCGGAAATCATATTGGGAAACACCTACCACCTTTATCTTCGCCCGGGTGTTCAGATTATGGAAAAAGCCGGAGGGCTGCATCAATTTATGAACTGGGACAAACCGATATTGACCGATTCGGGTGGCTACCAGATTTATTCATTGTCAGATAACCGTGAACTTGAAGAAGAGGGAGCCAGATTCAAAAGTCATCTCGACGGCTCCGAACACCTCTTTACCCCTGAAAATGTGGTCGATATTCAACGAAGTCTCGGCTCCGACATAATGATGATCCTGGACGAATGTCCTCCTTATCCCTGTGAACATCATTATGCAGAAAATTCGATGAATTTGACATTTCGTTGGGCCGGGCGCGGACGGGATCAGTTCCTGAAAACCAGCTCCAAATACGGACATAAACAAGCTCAGTTTGGCATTGTGCAGGGTGGTACTTACAAGGATCTGCGAAAAATATCTTCCGAACAGATGATTTCTCTCGATTTCGAGGGTTTGGCGATTGGCGGTTTGAGTGTCGGCGAACCGGCAGAACTGATGTATGAGGTCACCGATTTTAATACCGAAATTTTACCTGAGGACAAACCTCGTTATCTGATGGGCGTTGGCACACCGGCCAACCTTTTGCAGTGCATTGCACTCGGGATTGATATGTTTGATTGTGTGATGCCTACCCGAAATGCACGCAACGGCATGGTTTTTACCCGTTATGGTACGATTAACATCCGTAATGCTAAATGGAAACACCATCATAAACCGTTTGACGTGGATTTTCCCAGTGAACTTTGCAGTGAATATACCATGTCGTACCTGCATCATCTGTTCAAAGCGAATGAGATCCTCGGTTTGATCCTATCGAGCTTGCACAATCTCGTTTTTTATACCTGGCTGATGAAAGAAGTTCGCAGCCGGATTGAAAACGATGAGTTTTCGAACTGGTATCCCGGAATGATGGAAGTTGTGGAAAAAAGGATTTGAGCTGGTCCTGGCCAGGCTAGTGCGGGGTGCTATTTCCTGCCGGCGGAAGGCAAAAAAAAGCCCGTTGATGGGTTTCATCGCCGGGCTTTTTTGCAGAAAAATAAAAAGATGAGGCGGTGACCTACTCTACCGCTTGTGGCAGTACCATCGGCGCTGCGGAGCTTA
>SLOU01000036.1 GCA_007132385.1 Balneolaceae bacterium
ATACCTGCGTCAAATCTGCTCAGTCCTTCTGTGTCCCAATCAGTCTCTTTTTCACCACTGACTTTTACAGTGTATTTATTATTTAAAAGATATGAAAATTGAGGACCGGCAAATATATTGAGGTTATTGGCAAAGGTATATTTGGCTAATACAGGCAGATCCAAATAATACGATGTACTTGTTAATATTAAATCCAATCCCTCAAATGATTCTTCGGCCCTAAACCCTTTGGTGGACAGATATAACCCGCTTTCGAGGTTCAGCATACCAGATAATGGTGTCTCAAAAAATCCACCAATGTGAAAACCAGGATTGATATCCAGGTCCATATCTTCAACATCTTTACCACCCCAGTTTGAGAAATCAGCTCCCGCTTTTACTCCATATGAGATGTTTTGGGCATTGAGTGAACCAACTGCAGCTATACAAATCAAAAGTGCAGTTACGATTAAGGCTTTAATTATTGTTTTCATGATATAATAGAGTTAACAGTTTTATGATTTGCTATATGAGCATCCCGTCAAACTCTGTTTTGATCTATTTCTTGCAGTTATTCAATAAGCTTTTCTGCAATTGGTAAATCGGGCAGATCACCTCGCCTTAACTCAGTGAATTTTTGCCTTCACCCCTTATATCAAGGTTGAAGTATCGGTGAGATTTATTTAGGTAAGCTTTTAAATAATAGTAGCACTATTTTAAATATCATCATACAGGTTAAAATAATTTAATCTTCCCTTTTGTCAACGGCCTGCAAATGAACGGAAGTTGTAGCTGAATGTCAGAATTACATATCTGGACAGCACATTTGAACGGTAATCTTCAATATAATCTTCCGATATCGAACGGTTGATATTATTATTTTGCCCAAGGATATCGAACACGTTCATCCGAAATTCAGCCGCTCTGTTTTCAAGGAATTTATACCCTAAAGAACCGTTCCAATAAACGGTATCCTGGCTGTAATCCTCTCCAAGCCCGGCATAGTGTTGCAGGTTTACATCACTTGAAAGTACAAAACCTTTCCACGGCATCAGGTTAAAGCCTCCTCCTGCCCTGCCAATGTAGTAATTGTTTTCAATTCCGGGGTTAAGGGAATTTTCGACAATATTGTAATTTGCGCGGTAAGAGATCCGAAAATCAATATACTCACTCATATTACTGCTAATGATCGTACCTGCATTCAGTCCGATATTATTCGACATATTCCGGTTTTCATCAATAACTGACGGTACCCGGCTATAGCTGATTCCACCGTTAAGATTCAAATTACTTCTTATAGGATCGACAGGCAGACTGCGATTCAAAAAACTGCGAATATTCCAGGAATTGCCAAGATTATCGGGAGATACCAGCCGCGATCCTCTTCCCAGAACTATCCCTTCCCGCAGAAGTGTGTCTCTTTGGGCGATAAACATCCGGTTCCCTATATGGTCCAAAGTGTATCCGACAGAGGTAAAAGCCATGGTTGAGGAACCGCTTTCTGAATTGGACGACCTGAATCGTACCGTAAGCTGGTGATCCATTTGCTGATCAAGATCAGGGTTTCCGGATGACATTCTGAGTGGATTGCTGTTATCTACCACATTTTGCAGTTGACGGGCCGACGGAGTCCGTGTATTCGCACTATAATTGAATCTTATATTCGCATTGTTATCAAAATTGTACCGAAATGAAGCTCCGGGTAGCAAGTTTTGCCAACTTTGTGATGTTTCAACAATTTCAGGAAATATCTGTTCGCCATTCAAAGATGTATGCTGCCATGAGAGATTCACCTCTGCATTGTATCGCTCGCCTCTGAGGCGGTAGCTTCCGCGTGTACGATGTGTGGTTACAAGGTTATCATAACGATTTGAAAGGGCGGGATCGAGTATATCATAACCTCCTGACGCTTCATTGTATATAAAAGCATCCTGAACGGACTCATTTCGATTCACTGTCGGACGGTAACTGAACATGAGTTGCCCTGATTCTCCAACAGGTTCCGTAAACGACAGGTCCAGTGAAACCGTTTGGCCTCCTGTAAATATTTCCGTCTGCTGATTATTGACAATGCTGTTTTCATCCTCACCATAGTAAAGACTCTCGTCAAATTGATACCGTTCACCAGTTTGATCGTCAAAATTGGTTCTCAAATTCGCTGACAACGTACGTCCCCGAGTCTCGAACTGATGACGATACAGGAGGTTACCCGAAATATCATAAGCTCTGCTATCTGATCGATTTTCACTGTTAATTCTGTTTATGGGTATAACACCTCCATCCATTGTCAAACCCTCAAGCAAACTGTTCCTGTTATTTTGCTGCCAGCTCAACTGCGGAGTAAATATCAGTGACCTGCGATCATCAAAAGTGTGTTCGAGTCTCATATTGAATCGGTGATTAAAATTATCACTTGTGTTATATGCATCTTCACCGTAGATCTGATCTGCAGAAAAACCAGAAAGATATCTACGTTCGAGATTTTGATCGTTCACATTATCGGACATATTGAAAAAGTAACTGCTGTTGATTCTCCATGAATCATTCCACTGATCGATATAGTTGATACCCGTCGAATGAACAGAGCTGATCCCGTCTTGTCCACCGATCATGAAGTCACGGGTATTACCTCCACCACGCCCACCTCGCCCACGGCCACCTCCTCCTCCACCGCCTTGAGAAATTCCCATCAGATCCTCACTCGAAAAATTCTGCTGGTTCACATTATTGCTCATTCCAAGGATGGATATTCTTCTATTCCCATCGAAATTGTTGTAATTACCCCCGGCTGTATAACGTGTTTCAGATCCTAATCCACTATTGGCACGTCCGAACTGACCATTACTCATCCCGCCCCTTGTTACTATATTTATGGTTCGCTCTGTATCTCCATCGTCAAACCCGGTAAACTGTGCCTGATCGCTCAATCGGTTAAACACCTCGATCTGTTCAATGATTTCAGCTGGAAGGTTCCTCAGTGTAAGTGCAGCATCATCACCGAAAAATTCCTGCCCATCGACCAAGACTCTCTGGACTTCTTCACCCTGTGCCTGAATGCGACCGTTTTCCATTGTAAATCCTGGCATTCGGTTTACAAGCTCTTCGGCGCTCGCATCTCTGTTTGTTCGATAACCATCAGCATGAAAAGCTGTTGTATCACCCCGCACCTCCACCCTCGGCCGGCGTGCAACAACCTGAAACTCATCCAGTTGAAGAGGAATGTATCGCAACCGCACAAACAAATCTTCGATATTACTACTGTTTAACTCTAATTGAAGTTCTTCACTAGCAAACCCTACAAATGATACAGACAACAGATAATCTCCCGGTTCAATATTTCCAATCAGAAAAAAACCTTCCTGTCCCGTGGTAGTACCCCGAACCATGGAACTGTCCGGCAATTCAAGCAACCGGATTGTAGCCCCTGCCAAGGGCACCTCCCCACGCTCCTCGATAGCTTGAACGGTTCCTTCTACAGAAAAGGTTTGTGCTGAAGAAATTGATACCAAAAGCAGATTTAGTATCCCCAGCATTAAGAGTGAATAAAACTTTTTATACATGACCTTTTATAAACAATATTATTTGAGAGCAAAACGAAGACTCTGCCTGTTTAAATCGAAGAATTAGACGTATTCCCAATTCGAATAGTTTGAAGCAAATTATCGATTTAACATTCTATTACATAAAGTCCGTAAGAAAAGAGGATTCTAGCCGGCCATACCCAACCGGTTCACTATTACATTTTATCGCATTCAGGATTATAAATTCAGTTACGTAACCGTGAACTCCGATTTGTTATTTAGTAATCACTTCAACTTATTTATTGAAAAATCGGTTGGAGTAACGATTCCAGCTGATAGAACAAGCTTTAACCCCTGTTCTACTGTAATTGAAAGGTGTATCACCTCATCCGAAGGAACCAATGCCAACATACCCGTGGTTGGATTTGGCGGCAGCGGAATATAGACATTAGACAGACGTTGCTTTGTACCATCTTCTTTTTCATAATTTAATTCATTGGTAATGAAACCAACCGAATAGACACCTTTTCTGGGATATTCAATCATACAAACTTCCTTGAAGGTACTTCCTTTGCCTCCGGGGGAAAAGGCATTAATCAATTCACGTGCACCACTGTAAACCGATCGTGCAAGCGGTAGATTCAAAAATATTCGCTCAAGAGTTCGGAAGAAAAATTTAACCGCGAGATACCTGGAAAAAGTCCCCAGAAGCAAGATTAAAAGAATCGCTGTTATGAATCCCAATCCCGGAATATCCAATCCTATTCGACGATAGAAAGGGGAAGCGATTCCGTCCACAAATTGAAACAGAAACCAGAGTACCCAAACTGTAATTACAACAGGGATCACAATGGCCAAACCGCGTAGAAAAACTCTCTGCATATCTTTTAAAAAGGAAGTATCTGTTTCTTCTTCCGATTTACCTGATAATATTCGATTCATTTCTTCTTTACGGTCTATCATATTCTTTCTCTATTAATTATTCAGTTTTTGATGAAGGTTAGTACAGGAAATGTAATCCCTTATTGTAAAAATAATAATTATAACTTTTAAAGCTGTTTTGTAACAGCACTCGCTCTTTATGTTCCTTATAAAACATATGTTTAATTTTTCCATAGTTACACCACCTTTAAATCATCGAAAAATGAAAGAAGCGGCCGTTCAAAACAATCAGAAGAGTAATGGTACTCCACAAAAAAATGAAAAGAAAGAAGGCCTGTTTGATATCTTTTATAATGATATAGCCATCGACCTTGGCACGGCTAACACTCTTATCTCTTCCAAACGTAACGGCATTGTATTAAGTGAACCTTCCATTATAGCATTTGACAGCAAAGGAGCACCGTTATGTTTTGGTAATGAAGCATATCTGATGCACGAAAAAACTCACAAAAATATTAAAACTGTTCGCCCGCTTCGCGATGGAGTGATTGCCGACTTTGAAGCTGCTGAACATATGATCAGGGGGATGATTAAAAGTGTAAAAAAGAAATGGTATTCCACAACTCGTCAAATGGTGATATGTGTACCCAGTGGTATTACACAGGTAGAAAGACAAGCTGTACGCGTGAGTGCTGAAAACGCCGGTGCCAAAGTTGTATATCTGGTTGACGAACCGATGGCCGCTGCTATTGGTGTTGGTCTGGATGTTCATGCCCCGATCGGCCATATGATTGTCGACATTGGTGGAGGAACAACTGAAATTGCAGTTATTTCCCTGTCAGGAATTGTACACACACAGTCGGTAAGGCTGGCCGGAGATAGGTTTACTGAAGATATTATCAATCATTTCCGGCGCAATCATAATTTACTGATTGGCGAACGTACGGCTGAGAAGGTAAAATGTGAAATCGGATCTGCCGCACCTCTTGATGAAGAGATGGAAATGAATCTGAAAGGCCGTGACCTTGTGAACGGAATACCAAAAACCATATCGATTACATCCAGGGAAATTCGTGAAGCAATGTCTTTGTCGATTGATTCTGTGATCGAAGCAACCATGAAATCACTGGAGCAGGTACCACCTGAACTCTCGGCAGATATTCTCGACCGTGGCATTACACTGGCCGGTGGTGGTGCATTGATACGAAACCTGGACCATAGAATCACAGAAGTAACAGACCTTCCGGTACATATTGCTGATGATCCACTTACAGCCGTAGTGCGGGGTACAAGCGCCGTCCTGGATAACCTGGAATATTATAAGGCAGTAGTATCCTGACTATCTGAAAAAACATATAAACGTCAGGAGTTTTCAGATAAATTTCTGAATGAATTCTCTGTGAGCAGAATTATAGTCCACAAATACACCAATCATGTCAAAAATAACGCCATAGTCACTCATAAAATTGAATGCAGTAAATAGATATTACTTATTGTAAGATTTTAGACAGCTCAAGTGTATCGTAATCTATGTCCTTTTTCTTTGAGGAAGCCATTTTTAAAGGACTCAATTTGATTTGGTTGTTCACCACTCCCACCATGACACTTGTATGGCCTTCAATAGCTGCTTTAACAGCCGCATGTCCCAATTGACTCGCAAGCACTCGATCACGGGCGGTCGGTGTTCCACCGCGCTGAATATGGCCGAGGATGCAAACTTTCATATCGTATTTCGAAAAATCATCTTTGATTTGATCGGCAAGATTCCATGCGCCTCCGGTTCCATTCCCTTCTGCCACGACTACAATACTGCTCCTTATTTGCTCTTTCAAAATGCTTTTCAACGATGAGATCACTTCTTCGGTTTTTGTTTGTGCTTCAGGCAGCAGAATCAACTCAGCTCCAATCGAAATGCCGGTTTCAAGTGCAATAAACCCAACATCTCTTCCCATTACCTCTACAAGAAACAACCTGTCATGTGCATCGGCTGTATCCCTGATTTTATCTATAGCCACCATTGCCGTATTCAAAGCCGTATCATACCCTATTGTTTCATCCGTTCCGGCAAGATCATTATCGATCGTTGCCGGAATCCCGATAACAGGCATTTGATGTTCATTTGACAATAAATCTGCTCCTCGAAACGAACCATCACCCCCGATAACTATCAAAGCATCTATCTCATGACTCTTGAGAACAGTGGCTGCTTTTTCACGTCCCTCGGCAGTATGAAACTCTTTACATCTTGCTGTCTTTAGTATGGTACCGCCACGCTGAATGATTCCTGATACACTATCTGAATCCAGTTCTCGAATATCATTGTCCAAAACTCCCTGGTAGCCGCGGGAAGCCGCCTTCACTATCAATCCGTTATAACTTGATGAACGCACCACGGATCTCACAGCTGCATTCATCCCGGGCGAATCACCCCCACTTGTTATTAGTCCAATTGTTTTCATTTAAGCTTACTTTTGTTTGGAGTATATTCAAGCCGTTTTGCATTTTTAGACACATTTCATATTTATTTATGATGATTTACGGCTTAAAATAATAAACAGATATAACTACTCTTGTTTAATTTAAATGTTAAGGCTATTATTTCGTTTCTGTCAAGGTTTTTTCGGCAATTAAACCGAAATAAGTCTGCGCCATTTATTCAGAACCAGAAAAGCGCTTATTTCTGCGTTTTTCTCCCAATTACGGGTCACTTAAAAGCGCTTTAATGCTATCTTTCCGAAAATTTAATATTGAAATTGTGTTATTTTGCGCCTGGTCAGACAAAAAACTCCAGGAATCGTGAAATTCGTCTGATTATCGATAATCAAACCATCCGGATATATTGATCTACATTTACTCATTACATTCTCCTGTAATGACTTGCACGGTCATCCTAGATTTCCTACAATAACCAAATGCACATAAGCCGATACTTTTCTACAACCGGTTTATTAATCGGTACATTCTTCTTTGCACTTTCCATGACTCCGACTCTTCTGCCTCGCCAGGAAATCACACAGGGAGTTATTTCGGGTCTTGCGCTGGCTTCAGGGTATGGAGTTGGTGTACTCGGAATCTGGTTATGGTCGTACTTTCAACTTCCCAAACCGAAGGAAAAAGTACAGGTCAGGATGCAGATTGTGGCCGGTATGATTTTCCTCATTATAACCGTGATCTTTCTCTGGCAGGCAAGTGGCTGGCAAAATTCCCTGCGTCAAATGATGGGAATGCCGGAAGATGCCACTGTGCGTCCAGTATTGATCGGAGCTATTGCAATTGCTGTATTTTTGACAGTTCTCCTGATATCGCGTCTATTTTTAATCGTCAAACATAGCCTGAATCGAAAATTACAGCCCTATATCCCGCCCCGCGTTTCTTTTGTAGTCGGGCTCATCACCACGTTTATCCTCTTCTGGCTGATCATCAACGGAGTGCTGTTTTCCCAGTTATTACAACTGGCAGATTCCTCTTACCAGCAGGTAGATGCACTGATCGAACCGGATGTCGAGATGCCCGAAGATCCGATGAAAACCGGCAGTATAGAATCCCTTCTTTCCTGGGAGGAAATGGGGCGGCAAGGCCGTCGTTTCCTCATCAACGGTCCTTCGGCGGAAGATATCCTTGAATTCACAAATGGCCCGGTTTTAGAACCCATCCGGGTTTATATAGGTATGCATGCATCTGACAGTTTCGAAGCACGGGCATACCTTGCTCTGGAAGAACTCAGGCGGGTCAACGCATTCGACCGGTCCATCCTGGTCATCATCACCCCCACCGGCACCGGCTGGGTGGATCCCAACGCAATTGACCCGCTCGAATATCTTCACCACGGGGATGTTGCCAGTGTTGCTGCCCAGTATTCCTACCTTCCCAGCCCCCTCTCACTGATTGCAGAAGAAGAGTATGGCGCCGACATGGCAAGAGCCCTTTTCCGGGCCGTATACGGTTACTGGACCGAACTACCGCAAGATGAACGCCCAAAACTCTATCTGCACGGACTGAGCCTCGGAGCATTGAATTCAGATCATTCTTTCGACCTTTACGACATTATCGACGATCCTTTTCACGGGGCTCTCTGGAGCGGGCCGCCATTCCGGAAAACCACTTGGCGAACCATTACGGACGGACGTAATCCCGACTCGCCGGCCTGGCTGCCCCGTTTTCGCGATGGGTCGGTCGTACGTTTTGCCAATCAGAATGGTGGGCTGGAGAGTGCCGATGCCGAGTGGGGATCCTTCCGGATCGCTTATCTGCAATATGCCAGTGACCCGATCACTTTTTTTGAACCTCAATCCTTCAGGCGGGAACCCGAATGGATGCAAGATCCCCGTGGGCCGGACGTCTCGGATGAACTCAGATGGTTTCCTATTGTAACCGGACTGCAGTTGACGGCTGATATGGCAACCGGTACCGCCCCGCTTGGCTTTGGTCATGATTACGCAGCCGAACACTATCTTTATTCATGGCTGGCTCTTACTGAACCTGACGGCTGGAGTGAAGAAGAACTGGACAGGCTGCGGGCCCATTTTGTAGAACGGGACCGGTCAAATTAATTACGGTTGCTTTGTTCCAAATCGAGCAGGAATTTCTTCCGCCACAACCTGCCGCCGTAGCCGGTCAGTTTGCCGTCCGACCCGATCACTCTGTGGCAGGGAATGATAATGGCGATCCGGTTCATTCCGTTTGCATTCGCCACGGCCCGCACGGCCTTCGGTTTGCCGATCGCCTCGGCCTGCTCCTTGTAAGATCGCGTTGTTGCATACGGAATGCTCTGCAATTGCTTCCAAACTAATTGCTGAAAAGGTGTCCCCGGAGTGTATATTGGCAGCTCAAACTCCTTTCTTTGGCCGTCAAAATATTCAGACAACTGTTTTTTTAATGGCTCAAAAGATTTGTTGTCGGCCAGAACAAGGCTTACATTTAAACGACCGGCGAGATCTTTGAACTCCGATTCCAGTATTTTCCGGTCTGTAAATTCCAAAAGACAAATACCCTGTTCATTAGCACCTGCCAACATGGGCCCAAGAGGCGTATCGAGCCGTGTGATATCCACCACCTGTTCATTTTTACTTTTAGCAGGAGAAACCCCAAACACCGACTTAAACGAATCATTAAAACCACTTAACGAATCATAACCCGAATCGTAGGCAGCTGACGTTACCGGATCACCATTTTTTATCTTTTTAAAAGCCGTATTGATTCTTATCATCCTTTGATAAGCATGAAACGTCATCCCATGGTGTTTTTGAAACCAGCGCCTGATCGTATTGGGTTCAATGCCCCGTTCTCTCAGATCCTGCTCTTTCAGCTTCCGTGAAGGATCCCCGGTAATTTCCTCCAGCACACGCTTGATGTACTCGGGAGTTTTGTCCGGTTTCTCAAGCGGTTTGCAGATCTTGCAAGGCCGGTAGCCGCTTGCGAGGGCATCCTTTGCCGTTTTAAAGAATTCCACGTTCTCTTTCTTCGGTTTCCGGGCTCTGCACGTCGGACGACAG
>SLOU01000198.1 GCA_007132385.1 Balneolaceae bacterium
CCATTTCATCCACACGATTGATATCAGCTTCGGTATCGATGATCAATCTGAATGAAGCCGGTAAAAACTGCAGATTAGCCAACGATTCACCGCCGATCCCAAATTCTTCACGAAAAATAGCTGCGGCGCTGTCCTTTGAGATGTATTCAAACGATTCTACAAACGAAATTTCTTCCAGTCTGGATTGAATCTCGTTTGTTGACTGCTGATCAAGGTCATCCAGAAAAACCTCGATCTCTACCTGCTGTTGCAGCGTCTGGGCCACTTCATAAGCGTTAAACCCGATGCGTGTCAGCAGTCCGATCAAAAACACAGCAACCAGCAGTGAAAAAGTTGAAGTAAACGCCGCCAGCCGGGTTCTGTTGATGCCGGCAAAACCTTCTTTTAATACATAACGAATACTCATATAGCTTTCAAAATATCAGTTGGTAAAAACAATTCTGAAACCGACCATCAAACGGCCTCGAGGCATAGGATACGCATCTGATTCAAAGTACCCCAGTTGTGTGATAGCATCAAGTGCATTTTCATACCGAACCTGCAACATGAACCATCGAATCCGTGCCATGACCTCAACATCCAGCCTGTGAAAATTCGGGATCACCCTTTGTTCCCTTCCATGCTGCCACCGGTTTAATGGTACCAGGTATTCTGCAGGCATGTAATTACCCGGATTGAACATACCGGCTAAACCTGCTTTGACAAACGCCGCCTCGTCAAATACAGAATTTTTCCAGTAAAGGGATCCTTTCAGCCAGGTACGTTCACCACTGAAATGAAGCCTCTGATTTATAATATTGGCCGATCCGGATGAAAACCGATGATACGTTGCCGAGAGGTCACCTTCAAAACGGCTGCTATTCAAAGCCAACCAGGCTGATCCCGATAACGTGGTATAGCTGTCAATATTGATAAAAGTTTCTTCATCATTAAGAAATATTCCATCTTGAACCTCCCTGATATCTCCTCTTGTCCCAATGGTGATTCTCGAGCCAAGATCGATCTCCACAGACCCGCCGCTGAAAACTGCCGATTCGTTGGAAAGCAAGGAATTTCCGGTAAATTCCTCGGAATCCCAGTAAAGAGACTGCAGATCAGGAATGGATGACCCCACACCACCAAATCCTTTAAGCCTCAGCCATCGACCCGGTTGCAGCCGGAGGCTCCCTGATATTTCATAACCTGTTCTGTCATCGTTTCTTCCTGTATACCGGGCATTTAAAGATGCACCAAGCCACGAACTGAATGGCAGATCTGCTTCAATACCTGCGTTCCAAAGCAACCAGTTATCTGATGTAAATGACCTGCCTGCACGCTCTTTCATCAGATGAGCATCGGCACTTGCCCTGATTTTGGCATTTCCGGGACGGTATTCCTGCCAACCAAAAATTCCTATGTCGCGCAAGGAATAAGCAGTTGTATCGGCACTATATGAAAGATCCCATTTATCTGATTGATAGGTCAAACCCGTTGCCCTGCTTGCCGGTTTATCCTCTTCCGGACGGTTGACCATTTTCAGGTAAAAGTCATTTGTCCCGTGAACAGAACTTGCATTAGATTCCATGGCAGCCACGTTAAACGGATTAAAATTGAAAAATTTCAGATCCGGTATATTGTATCCGAATGGTTGCTGATGATCAAGCGAATTGTTTATATATCCGCCCTTTATTTTTGTCCTGTCGTTCAGGTGATGCCTGAACCTACCCACGATCTGTCTTCCTTCCATTCGATTGCGTGGATACAAATCTCCGTCCCGGCGGTCCCAAAATGAAAGCTCTACATTGGTTTGGGCACTAAAATTATGAGTAAATGCAAATTCCAGGTTCCTGTGGTCATCCTGACCTTCATCAAAATTAAGAAATGTCCTCGGCTCTACTACATAAAGCTCACGCAGCATTACCCTGGATCGATGTGTGTAAGAATGATCGTTCATTTCAATATGCCGGATTTTATGAGTCGGCAAACGATTCCAGTTCGTTTGTCCGGTTATCGGGTCGGTAAGGTCGAGCTCATCCAGATTCAACCGTTGATGCCTGTCCTCATAACTGTAGATATTCAGACCCACCGGCTGACCCAACCGCCCGGTACGGTACGTTATAACTCCCGGCTGGCGATAATATCGATCTGGCCAGTTCAGAACCAAATCCCATCGAAGTGTACTGTCACTTTCCTGCTTGTGAAAACCAGGTGTTGTCAAATCCGGCCAAATATCCACGATTTCCAACTCTTCTTCCTCTTCTTCCGTTTCTGGCTGAACATCCGGATGCTCCAGGGTATCTGTCGGAATTGTATCCGGAAACTCGGGTATTAATACTTCCGACAGGGTGTCCGGCAGCACAGGAACTGTATCAGCATGAGCAATTGCTGGCATAATCAACTCATTAAAGATCCCCGCTCCCGCCTCCGGAACATACTTCTGCCCGGCAGAAACCTGTAATACTGCAACCGTGCATATGAATAGGAAACGTATCAAGCGCTGTAAGGTTTTAGGTCATAAGGAGTTGAATCCATCTGTAATAACTCCCTTCGCACAGTTTCAAGTATTAGCATAACGGTACGCTCCTTGTTGATCAGTCGATCTTTGGAAAAACGTGCTTTCAGTGCAAAATGTTTGTTATTGATATAAAATCCCATCCATACCGTGCCTACCGGCTTTTGCCTGGTACCTCCTCCCGGGCCGGCAATACCGGTTGCTGAAACACCAATATCTGTTTTCAGACACTTACAAATGCCTTTTGCCATCTGGAGCGCAACTTTTTTACTTACAGCCCCATACCCGTGAAGATCTTCAGCAGATACTCCAAGAAAATCAGTTTTTACACGGTTTTCATATGCGACAATACTTCCAGGAAAATATCGGCTGCTGCCAGGAATATCGGTAATGGAATTTGCGATAAGTCCGCCAGTACAGCTTTCTGCTGCTCCAATCGTCAGACCTCTTTCTGCCAGAATATTTCCAACCGTCTCACTTAACATCAAGTCACGGCCTTCCCCGAATATCAAAGGTCCGGCTTTCTGACGGATATAATCCAAAAGCAGCTCGAGTTTCTCCTCGGCATCCTGCAAACTTTTACTATTGGAACTAACTCTGAGTGTAACTCCGGAAGGACTTGGAAGATAAGCAACTTCATAGCCGTTTCTCAGGTGTTCCGACAAGTCTCCAATCACTTCATCACTGAGCGTGCTTTCAGGAACCCCGGCTGTTTTCAGATACCGGGTTGCCCGATACTCCTGATTAGTAAAGTAACGCTCAATCTTCTCGCCTACTTTATTTTCCATCAGGTACTTCATCTCAAATGGCACACCCGGAAGTACAACAAGGCAGGAACCGAATTCTTGAAACCACATCCCGGGAGCCGTTCCTTTTTTGTTGAATAACACCTCACATGAGTCCGGAACCATCGCCTGATCCCGGTTCGACCTTGTAAACCGGAGTTCGCGCCGATTGAATATCTCTTTGATGTGTGCCAGAACCTTCCGGTTTAAAATCATTTCAGAACTGAAAAGTTCAGCTACCGCTTTTTTTGTGATATCGTCATGAGTGGGACCTATACCCCCCGTACAGATTACGAGTGATGCGTGCTCAAGAGCGTATTTCAATGCTTGTTGTATGCCTGCATAACTGTCTGATATGGTACGCACCTCATCAACCCGGAAACCCCTTTCGGTAAGAAAACGGCCAATCCATGAAGCATTGGTATTAACCGTATCTCCAATCAATAGTTCATTGCCAATCGATATAATGTGTACATTTTTCATAGCTGCTTGCAAAAATAGGAACTTCGGTCGCCATCTTGAAAAGGAAAAAACAGTTTATCTGCTCAAATGAATTTGTATCTTTGAGCCGTGCAAAACGTGCCAAATATATTAACCGTTTTTCGAATCATACTGGCGCCGATCTTTCTGTTCATGTATGTACAGGACGAACTGGTCTGGCGTTCACTGAGTATTGCTGTGTTTGCTGTTGCTGCCGTTACCGATATTTTTGATGGATATATTGCCCGTGCCTACGATGTAGAATCCAAGTCGGGTGTATTCCTCGACCCGCTGGCTGACAAAATACTAACCTTTGCCGGATTTGTTTGCCTGCCTTTTATTGATCCGGTTCAGTTTCCCTGGTGGGCAATTGTGCTTATTGTCATCAGGGATGTGGTTGTCACAGTACTTCGTGTTTATGCCGAACAGAAAAATATACCGATTGAAACCCGGGTGTCCGCCAAAATAAAAACCTTGCTCCAGATGATTTTTCTCTACATTGCACTTTTAATCGGTGTCTTTTTACAGGCGGATATCATGTTTTCATCACATGTTCATGCACTGATGGAAACGTTTATCATGGGCTGGTTGATGCTGTTAGTAGTTGCTGTCACCGTATATACCGGAATCGAATATCTTTATGTAAACCGTCATCTTTTTTCGTCTGCCAGGGCCAATGACGGATAAATTCAAACTGACAATTGCCACCCTGTTCGGTTTCGGATTGCTGCCCGGTGCTCCGGGAACCTGGGGCAGCCTGGCGAGTATTATTCTGCTATATCCCATTGCACTTCAGTATGGTAATATCGGCCTTGTTACTGCAGTCGCAGTGGGATCATTTCTGACGATCTGGGCTGCCGATGTCTGCGAAAACAGATGGGGCAAAGACCCTTCGCAGATGGTCATCGACGAATTTGCCGGGCAGGCCCTCGTTTTCCTGTTCATCCCATTCCAGGGAAGTTTGACACAGGACTGGGGGTACCTTTTTGCCGGATTCATTTTATTCAGGATATTCGATATTGCTAAACCGCTCGGAATTAAGCAGCTTCAGCATTTTCCCTCCGGATTTGGTATATTACTCGATGATTTACTTGCAGGTTTCTATGCATTGATCTGCCTGCATACAGGAATATTATTAATTTCCTTTCTTTGATGTATGACCGAGTCTATATCTAAAAATATCATCTTTATTTAAACACGAATATATATTGTTAACAGTAGATTTACATGATGGAGTTCGATAAATAACAGAAGTAACTGGTCGAACCGTTAACAAAACAAATGGTCAACAAAAGAGACCCATATTAAGTATATTTTTTCTTATGAATGTGACACAACAAAATTTGATACTTGACAAAGAATTTGCAGAAGAACTTGCATTAAATTTGCTTGAAATCAACGCTGTAATATTGAGGCCCAACGACCCTTTTACATGGTCATCAGGATGGAATTCGCCGATTTATTGTGACAATCGTCTGACACTGAGATATCCCGAAATCCGGAAAAAAATATCCAAAGCATTTATCAGGATTTTAAACAACCGGTTTCCTGAAATTGGTGTCATTACCGGTACGGCGACAGCCGGAATTCCTCATGCCGCATGGGTTGCCGGCAGTCTCGACAAACCACTTGCATATGTCCGGGCCAAAGCAAAGTCTTACGGATTAGGGAATCAGATTGAAGGAGGTGTCGACAAAGGACAGTCGACTGTTGTAATCGAAGACCTTATATCAACCGGCGGTTCGGCGATGTCTGTAATCGACGCCCTTAAGTTTATCGGAGCCGACATCCGGGCCGTTCTGACTATTTTTACATATGGATTTGACAGTGCCAATCAACGTTTTGAAAAGGCCGGTGTACCGGTATTTGCCCTAACCGACTATGCGACACTGATCGACGTTGCTTTGGATGAAGGCTATATTCAATCCAGAGATATTGAACTATTGAATCGCTGGCGAGCCAATCCGGAGCGCTGGCCAAACTAAACAAGACAACTTGAAAAATAGCAACGATCATCAGGATTCGGACCTTCAACTGGCAGCGGCAGCCACTCTTATGACTCTTTCGGTCAGCCTCCGGTGTGCTCATGATTTCCAATATTATCGAAGTCAATCCACCGAGACACCGGCTATTCAGAAGCTTGAGAAAACGGTGAAGAGGCTGATTTCCAATACCGAAAGCCTGCACAACCTGCTCACACAACTTGATGAGCCCGAAGCAAGGCCGTTTCACTATATACTCGGGCGTACAATTCACAATGACCTGGAAACCCTTCACCGGGATCTGCTCTTTTTTGACGCAGATCAGATCATAGATATAATCCCGTTAATAGACAGTGAACGACGGTTTTGGAGAGAATATAACATGGACAGGTTTTATAACCCGGGGTTGATTCGCCGGCTAGGCCACGAAATTCCTGCTGTACTGAAACAGATTCGTCATGGAATTTCACACCTGAATTAAAGCCATGAGTTTATCACGACGATTCCGTCAAACGCGGCTTGCGGCAATCGTTCACCCGGTTTTCCAATCCATACCGGAACCACCATGAAATTTGAAATGGAACTCCTGGAAATGTTCGAGGATTAAGAGTAAAATGAAGAAGTGGACACACAAATTCTCGGGATGAGATCCATCGCAGGATTTTGTATTTTCATACTTGTCCGGCTTTAGAAAGGCCGGGCCTCATAACCAGACTGTAAATCAATTCCAATGCCGGTTACACCATTTTTTCCATGAGCAATAAACGTTTTTACATCGAGACCTATGGCTGTCAAATGAATTTTGCCGATTCCGAGATCGTAAATTCGATCCTGCTGGACGAAGGGATGCAGCCTGTCGAAGAAGCAGAAGAAGCGGATGTTATCTTCATTAATACGTGCTCCATACGTGAAAATGCTGAAACCAAAGTTTGGAACCGCCTCAAGGAATTCCGTTCGCTGAAAAAAACCAAAAATGACCTTACAGTCGGAGTGTTGGGTTGTATGGCCGAACGTATCCGCGACAAAATCATTGAACAGGAGCAGCTCGTCGATATGGTTGTCGGGCCGGATGCCTATCGTGATATCCCACAGCTTCTAACACGGGTTGACGATGGCAGGAAAGCCGTGAATGTACTGCTATCACTCGAAGAAACGTATGCCGATATTACTCCTGTCCGAACCTCCGGAAACGGGGTTAGCGCTTTTATCTCTATAATGAGGGGGTGCGATAATATGTGCTCGTTTTGCGTGGTCCCGTTCACCAGGGGGAGGGAAAGAAGCCGACCGATGGACAGTATTCTGAACGAACTCAGGCAATTGAGTGAGGAAGGATACCGGGAAGTGACACTGCTTGGGCAAAATGTCAATTCCTATAAAACCGACGATGCCGACTTTACGACACTGATGGATCAGGCCAGCCGGGTAGACCCGGAAATGCGGCTTCGTTTTTCCTCACCACATCCCAAAGATTTTCCGGAAGATCTGCTATACCTGATTGGTAATCGTCCCAATCTTTGCAACTATATACATATTCCTGCTCAATCGGGTAACGATAACGTATTGGAACGCATGCGCCGTCCCTACACTAGAGAACAATACCTGGAACTAATTGACAAGATGCGCCGTGCGATTCCGGGTTTAAGCCTGTCAACCGATATAATTTCCGGCTTCTGTGGGGAAACCGAACAGGAACATGCCGATACGATGTCGTTGATGGAACAGGTGCGTTTCGACCTCGCTTATATGTTTTCTTACTCTGAAAGGGAACGAACGCTTGCTCACCGAAAATTTGAAGACGATGTACCTGAAGATGTTAAAAAGAGAAGGCTGACCGAAATCATAGGCCGGCAGATGGAGATCCAGGAGGAACGTAACAGGATGGAGATCGGCAGGCAGCACCTGGTGCTTGCAGAAGGTCCCAGTAAACGATCGGAACATCAGTTATGTGGCCGTACCGACACCAATAAAATGGTTGTTTTCGACCGTGAAAACTATCAAAAAGGCGATTATGTTGCTGTCCAGATTCATGACTGTACCTCGGCGACCCTGATGGGCAACGCTCTGTACAAATCCTCTGTCCGGGAGTACTACAGCGATACGGTTCAAGCCTGATCTCGATATTCCACCGGTATCCAGCGAAATATATTGGGCTGCACACTTTTCTTCAGACTCTCAATTGTTTGACTTTGAACGATTGCTTACAGTCCTCGAAAATTTGGCCGTAAACTGCCGGGACTTTAAAAACTAAACCACTTGCACTGCAAGTGCAGGGTTTCAAGCCCTAAGCTGTGAATAATAAAAAACCCCCGGAGGCCAGTCCAGGGGTCTTTTGCTTTCACTGTAGTATAGGCTATTTATGTGAGGGTATAATGCAATGCTTCGTTATGAGCATTACTCTGTCTGTAGTTCAATTTCGCCAAGACCTGTCGTCTCTCCCGCTGTGACGTTTACGTCATTGTATTCATAACTTTGAAAGCCATCTTCTCTGGATTCTATGGAAACTCTGTAAGAGCCCTCTTCCAGGCCAACCAGTAGAAAACTACCGGAATCCACATCTGCATATGTCGATGCAATCGTGTCGGTATCGGCTATGGCATACGCCACGGATCGGGACTCTATCTGACTAACGGTTCCACCTATATTACCGGTTACTGCTTCATTCACAGCTCGAATAACCGGTTTAAGCAAATAACCCGGATTATCTCCTTGTCCTGTTGTCACTACAGAACGGTCTACATCGAAATCCAGCAACAGCACATATTGAATACCTTCCCGGATTTCTGCATCCACATTCAGTTTGATTCCGGTTTGCTGGCCGCTAGGGATCATCAGGCTTTTCTGTTCACCATCGATCACTACATTGTTATTATCAGCACTCAGAATGAGTCTGATTTGATTATATGTTCCCGGTTCGAGCTCTGCCTCACCGATCACTTCATATACACCGTTGACAAGTTCAAGCAAATTGTACTGCTGCTTTGGTTCATTGAGTACAATCCATCCTTCTTCATCTTCGGCTCGATTCACCTCCACGCGCTCGATAAATACATTTACTTGTTCATAGTCGCCCGGTGCATCGTGCAAACGAACTTCCAGTGTTCCTGTTCCTGTTTCAGGCGCTGTCGAGCAGCCCATTGCGAATAGGATTGCTGTTGTTGTTATCAGGGATATTAGCGTTCTCATCTTTCTATCTGATTAGTTTTTATGTTTTTATTTTTTATTGACTGAATCGTCTTTTTATTGTTGGGGTATCCTGTTACTGATGGTAAGACGAGCGAAACATTAAATGGTTACAGAAAAAAATAGGATAAATTTTTGGGACTAGTCAATCAAACAGATAAGGCAGAGAGTCTAAATTTATTTTGAGAGAGGTTAAATGCAGTCATCTCCGGCTGGGCAGAAAGGATCTTTTAAATTAATTTCTTCCCTGGCCGGGACGGTTTTCGAGACCGGGCGGGATATTACCCGGAAGTCCTCCACCTACATTGCCGTTGAACAGGTTCTGAAGGATCTGAGAAGCCGGGATTCCACCATCCATCTGTTGAAATACACCTTCTACAACGGCTGCTGCTGGAAGCTGGCTACGTCTCTGTGCCATATTCATGGCACCAGGCAGCTTTTGCATATCGGACGGTGTGAACCCTCCCGCCACGGCCCGAATAACCATACCCTTGGCCTGATCCGGGCGTTCAGCGAATCCGGGAACATCAGCGATAATCCCGATAGCTGCTACCACACTTGCCGGGCGTGAATTTTGCAATACACCCTGTTCGATCATCGTATTTAATATATCTTCAACAAGTTCCGGCCCCACCTGTTGGGATACAGCTTTGGAACTTACTTTCATCATCTCATTCCTGAATGTGTCCCTGTCAAATTGGCCTCCGCGATCGCTGATCATGGCCTCCACTTCAGGCCTGACAACCCATAAGTCTACAATCGGTACTATTGTTTCGGTACTTTGCCGGATATGATTCAAAACCGGTGAAATTTGATGTGCCGGTATATTTTTTGCTATTCCCTCAAAGGCTTTTTGAAAAATTTGCTCACTCGGCAAATTCTGCTCGGCAAGATGAACCGCCGGTTCCAAAAAAGAAGCGAGCTCTGTTTCGGGAATTCCCCTGTTTTCGG
>SLOU01000285.1 GCA_007132385.1 Balneolaceae bacterium
TACTTGAAATTAGAAAAATAAAAAATGCATGTTATGAAGAAAAAGAAAAGTTATGTCAAATATGGTTGTTTATGGTTACTTGTCTTATCGTTTTTTGTAATCTCCTGTGATACCGGATTTGATTCCATGAATGTTAATGAAAGAGAGATGACTTCGATAGATCCTGTGTTTCAGTTAAACGAGGCGATATTGGAAAGTCGATTGCAAACCAACTATGTTCGTTGTGAATCGTCGATAGTAAAGCAACAAATCAGAGTATTTACGGGGCAAGGTTGTGGTAATTTCAATGTAATCACTAGTGAGTCTGATGTAGTCTGGAATAATGGGTTCCAAACCCGACTGAATAATCTAATTAGTGCTGATCGGAATACAGATTCGAATACCAATTTAAATAACATGATTCGAATTTGGAAAGCATATACTTTTATGATGATTACCGATAGTTATGGTGATGTCCCTTACAGAGAAGCCGGACTGGGATTCCTTGAAGGAATAACATTTCCGAATTACGACACCCAGGAAAGCATTTATACTTCTTCTGATGGTATTTTACAAGAACTGGCAAATGCTACAGCTGCACTCGATCCAAATCAATTCTCAGACAGCAGAATTGTGCTATATAATGGTAATATTGAGCAATGGAAACGTCTGGGAAATTCACTATTGTTGAGAGGTGCTATGCGACTCAGTAAAGTGGCACCCGAACTCGCCGAACAATACGTAAATACTGCTGTAACGGGTGGTTTGTTTCAATCCAATGATGACAATGCTCTTATTGCTCATAATTCTGATTTTACGAATATTGTGGGATCCGCGTTGAATGGGGGACAGGCTCATTTTCAGTATTTAGTTGAAGATTTTATCGATTTTTTAAGAGATAATGATGATCCACGACTGGCATCAATCGCAGTTCGATATCCGACTGCAACCGGACCGACAGATCAAAATGAAGCTAATGCTGATCGCAATCCGGCCAATCAGATTGGAATTCCTATGGGTTTTGACAATACCACCATAGCTCCGGTTGCTGCTGCAGCTGGTTTACCCAGCTTTATGGCCTATAGCCAGGTGGACAGAACCAGGATGATGGACCCACAGGCTCCATCATTTCTTGCAACCTATTCATTGCAACAGTTTTATTTAGCTGAAGCAGCCCACAGGAATTGGATTAGCGGGGATCCTGCCGAATATTTTGAACAGGCGATTGAGGCCCATATGCATCAGATTTCCAATGGTTATCAGAATACGGAAATAGCACAGAGTGATATAGATGCGTACATCCAAGCCAATCCACTAGAGACAGGCCGGGAATTCGAACAGATAAATACCCAATTTTGGGTTGCCTCCTACTTAATTCCTACAGAATCTTGGGCAAATTTCCGTCGTAGTGGGTATCCAGATCTGGTACCAAATCCGATACAAACCGATCTCGGACCTGATGAAGGCTTCATGCGAAGGTTTGTTTATCCTGATAATGAAAGAACTGTCAACCCTAATGTATCGGGCGGAGTCAACCCTGATCGCCTTGATACCAGAGTGTGGTGGGACGTAAAATTATAAACCTTATTTATAGAAAGAATATTCATTGAAATGTATTCTGCATAAGAACAATGGATATGGCTGTTTGACAACAATGTGTGTATTCGAACAGAGTAATAGTGTTTTACTCAACTTTATGTATTGCAGTGGCTTAAATTCCTAATAACCACAATAAAAATTATGTATTATGAAACGTAAAGATTTTATTAAAAATGTAACTGCGGGATCATTGGGTGCAGCGGCAATGGGAAGCATGATAGGTTCATCTCTGGAGTTTGGAGAAAAAAATACTGACGATACTATCATAGAAGAAAACCCGAAACCCATGGTACTAGGTTGCCAAAGAGGTAACGCCTCCGAGGAGAATTTGCAGTTCAAGGCAAGACATGGTGTATTCCATTTTGATCCTGGGCAACCAAGGATAATTGATGGAGTCGGCTGGGATCTCGAAGACTCATTGAGGATCGTTGAAGCAGCAGATAAATACGGGATTAGTATTGATGCTTATCATTTGCCTTTAAGCTCAGGAGAGCGATATACCGAAGAGGGAATTGGCAACATTCGGTATCCGAACATCATGCTCGGTAAAAGCCCGGAAAGAGACAGAGAGATCGAACAGATTCAACAAATGATTGAGGTTGCTGCAAAAAGTGAGGTTTATATATTGTTGTACAATACAACCATACTTGAAATTCTTCGAACAGGTGAAACTGTGGATCCAAATCGTGGCAATGCTTCATATAGTACCTGGAATTATGAAGAAGCGATCCAAAGGGGCATGGACAGGGAGATGACGCTGGCTGGTGAAGTTGATGTGGATGAGATTTATGAACGAATTACCTATTTACTGGATCGGCTCATACCGGTCGCTGAAGAATATAATGTAAAGTTGGGTAATCACATTGCCGATCCACCTACTCCAGCCGGTTATCGTGGAATTACACGCTGGAACAGCCCGGATTATTTTGAGGGTATAAAACGTTTTTCCCAGCTTTATGATAGTCCATGTCATGGATATAATTTTTGTGTTGGTTGTTCTGGAGAAGGACTGGAAGATCCCAGAAATGGTATATATCCAATTATTAAATGGGTTGGTGAGCGTAATCAACTTTTCAATGTTCATTTGCGTAATATCAAAGGTGGATGGAACAATTTTCAGGAGGTCTATCCTGACAATGGTGTCATGGATTTTGTACATGTGATGAAAGCTTTAAAAGATGTTGGATATTCCGGAATGGTGATGCCGGATCATGTCCCGGATCATCCTGATCCCGGAAACGAAAACCAAGCATTTGCATTTGCTTACGGCTACATTAAAGCACTTTTACAGTCCATGTATGGATTTGATACATATCCCGATCATATGTTAAGAAAACCACTGTTGTAGGGATAATATTACTGAATGATTCACATGCTATTTTTGACAATTATCAGCAAAATGGTTGAGGATCCATCTGATTTGGAATTTAGTGGGTGATGTATACCAATTTTAACTAATTTGATCAGAGATGGTTTAATTTCCCCGACCCACTGGGGTGGGGAAAAAGTTAAAATAAAAACTCAATTTAATACCCTGATGGTTCTATCACGTGGTAGTAAATGTTAAAAGGATTATAGAATATGAAGAAAACAATGTATTTGGTATGGACCTCGACAATTTCGATTGTACTCACAATATTTTTGGTTGATTACTGCTTGGCACAACCCCAACTTTCCTCGGAAGAGAAAGTTATTTTTTATACCCAGGAATGGGATGGCGAGCGAGATCAATACGGCCGCCCATTGGTTTCCGATGACATTATAGAGCGCATGAAACATGTACTTATTGAGGAAGCGTGGTCGGCACTCCGGGAATTCGGCTATCCTAACCAACTGGAAACCGGATGGGAGATCCTGCATCCTGATAAGGTGATGGTTGGAAG
This sequence comes from Balneolaceae bacterium, assembly GCA_007132385.1. GTDB lineage: Bacteria > Bacteroidota > Rhodothermia > Balneolales > Balneolaceae > SLOU01. Next base: position 3,462 of record SLOU01000285.1, read on the forward strand.
AGCATTGACTACAGCTTTTCTGCCCAGAAGATCGGAATTGGATGACCGGATGATTGCAATGGGAAGAGAAGAGGGTTTGGCTGGAGGTACCAACCAATGGCCCATGGGTATGTTGGTGCAAGGGGATGTCATTGTGGCCGATCATTACGGAAAACCAAGAGACGGGGCCTTTTACGGGGACAATTTGGCACAGGGTATTTATTCACAGTCTGGTAACGGGGCGATTGTTTACGGTCAGGCTCGTGACATTGTTGGCGTGCGTGGAGTTGAAGGCTTTAACACTTGGGTGAAAGCTTGGCACCCCTCCTCAAGTTCTGAGAGAATGTTGGTAAGTATAAATGACATAATTCGTGTTGGAGAGGCTACTGTATTACCGGGCGATGTAGTTCTGGCAAACGAGGGGGGTGTGATCTTTATTCCACCTCACTTAGCTGAAACGGTTCTCATTCGTGATGAACTTACCAGGCTGGTAGATGGATTTAGAATTGAACGAATGGATGAAGGCATATATACAAGCCAACAGGTATATGTGAGCGAGTGGAGTGATACTGTAAATGAGGATTTTTTCAGCTGGCTGGAAAATAACAGGACACGGTTGCATGAGGAATACCACACCGGTTATGAAGTTATTGACAGACTAATTGAAACAAGGGATCGTAATTGGCAGAATTGGCTTGATGATTAAAAGTATTATTTGATGAATTAATTTCATCAAGTTTTATCCAACAGTGGAAGAGCAGGGACCACCTTATATGAGTCTTTGAATGCAACAATCCAAAGCCGGGCAAAAATCTCAGTGCTTCATTGAGGTGGGATTTCCAGTCGCTATTTATAAAGGGTGATCCGATTTATTCACCTTGAAATTTTATGTGTACAATTCTATGAAATATCATTGACTGGTTGGAAGTAATAATTGCTCCCAACCAGTTTTTTCTATACCGTCTGATCTCTACTCTGTTTGGGGAAGTACCACTCAGTCTATTTGAACTTAGTACTAGCCTATTCGCTGTCGGACCCTCTCTTTGCGAAGGATAGAATTTTAATGTAACATATTGTTATTCAATAGTATATCAGTCAAAAAAATTATTTTTTTGTATAAATGAGCTACATTAGGTAAATAAAGATCTGTAAATTCTGCTAACATTTTAATGGCATTCATGAAACAAATTACCAAAAGCATTATCCCTGCACTCTTATTTATATTCTTGATCACTTCTTCGATGTATGGTCAGTCAATTCCAAACGACAGGGTTGTTGCAACACAGGATGAGGTGCTCTATTACACTTATATGTGGGAAGGAGAACGTTACCCCGATGGACGACCGAAGGTTTCTGATGACCTGCTTGAAAGATTAAAGAATATCAAGATAGAGGATGCCTGGCAGCTTATGAATGAAATGGGTTATCGGAATCAATTTGAGTCGGGATGGAAGATGCTGCATGATGATGTTCCCATTGTAGGCAGGGCTCTTACGACGGTATATAAACCAAAAAGACCCGACATTGAAGACAGGCTAATAAAGGAAGGACTGGCTGCAGGGCATGTAGGGGCTCAAAACTCCTGGCCAATTGACATGCTGCAGGAAAATGATGTTTATATAGCTGATCATTTCGGAAAAATTGCACAAGGGATTTTAATTGGTGATAAACTTGGCAACTCGATATTTGCCCGAACCGGCACGGGTGTCGTTTTTGATGGTTCTATTCGTGACATTGAAACATTAGCGGAACTGGATGGTTTTAATGCATTTGTAAGGGATTGGCACCCGGCTAATCGTGCTGAAAATATGTTGATGGGCATAAATGTTCCTGCTCGTATCGGTAATGCAACTGTAATGCCGGGTGATGTAATCCTTGCAAAAAGAATGGGTGTTGTTTTTATTCCGCCACACTTGGTTGAGGAAGTTGTAATCACTTCTGAAATAGTTGGATTGAGAGATAGATTTGTACATGAAAGAGTTAGGGCTGGTGTTTATACACCTGGACAGGTAGATGCAAGATGGACAAATGCAATTGAAGAAGATTTTTTGGACTGGTTAATAAATAATCATCTCGATAAGCTGCCGATCCCAATTGAAGAGATGCAAAATTACTTGCAGCACCGAACATGGTAATAGTGGGATTAAGCCTTCTCATATATAGTTAATTCATAATGAAATGAAAATATATTCAAATAATTATAGATTATGTTTTACAATACTTGCAATAAGTGCGTTATTTATTGCAGTTTATTCTTGTACTAGTGTAGTTGAAAATGATGAGCCAATCTCACCCGATTGGCCTCATGCAGTCACTTATGAGATTTTTGTACATGCATTTGCAGATGGGTCTGGTGATGGGATTGGGGATTTTCAAGGGTTGACATCAAAACTTGACTATTTGGCAGATTTAGGGATAAAAGGACTTTGGCTAATGCCCATACACCCCTCTCCTTCCTATCACAAATATGATGTAATTGATTATCGCGAGATCCACCCTGACTACGGGACAATGGATGACTTTCAACTTTTTTTAAGTGAAGCCCATGCCCGGGATATTCGGGTGGTAATCGATTTTGTCGTAAATCATAGTGGCAGAGATCACCCATGGTTTCAGAAAGCCCTTGCTGATACGACCAGCCCTTACTTTGATTTCTATATCTGGGAAAATGAAGATGACATTGAGAGTTTAACAGTTGAATATACCGGTCCGGACACCGACAATGTTCGACGTTGGAATGAAGTTGAAGAGCTGGGAATGTACTATTATTCATATTTTTGGGCCGGAATGCCCGATTTAAATTATGATAATCCAGCTGTTAGGGACACGATTTACGATATCGGTCGCTTTTGGCTGGAGGATATTGGCGTCGATGGGTTCAGGCTGGATGCTGCCCGGCACATATTCCCCGAACATCGCGAAGAGGATATTCATGCCTTTTGGGAAGAATTTCGAGCCGAGATGGAAAAGGTGAATCCCGAAGTTTATCTGGTTGGCGAGGTCTGGTCGGACACAGAGACGGTGAAGCCTTATTTAACAGGGTTGCCCGCCCTGTTCAACTTTGATATGGGATATGCGATGATGGAAGCTGCTGAAACGGGAATTGGGTCCGGGCTGGCAGCCAAACACGCTGGGATCCGGGATGCCTATCAGTCGGTTGCCGATGATTTCATCGACGCCACATTTCTGACCAATCACGATCAAAATCGTGTGATGAGTGTTCTGGATGATGATGAAAATAAAGCCAGAGTCGCAGCAAGTCTGCTTCTTACGATGCCCGGGGCTCCTTATATCTATTATGGGGAAGAAATCGGGATGCGAGGCATGAAACCGGATCCAAATATCCGTGAACCCATACTTTGGACAGAAGAGCCGGATGAAATGCGCAGCCGCTGGATTGAGCCGGAGTATACAACAGATGAAACAGTGGTGCCGGTGTCAGTTCAACTGGAGGATGAACAGTCACTGTTGCACCATTATAAACGCCTTATCGCTCTTCGCAACAGTGAGCCAGTATTAACTTTGGGAGAAATCAATCCGATGGAAAGTACCTATGAAGAATTAGTCGTATTTCGCAGAACGTATCATGACAATTCTCTCCTTGTTGTTCACAATGTAAGTGGAGGGGCTATAGAAAAAAATATAACCAGTACCCTGCAGGCCTATGATAGCTTTATTTATCAATCAGATGATGCCATCGAATTGACAGACTCGACACTCACATTACCGGCTCAGAGCTCAGCCGTATTGTACCAATCGGGACAGTAATCTATCGATATTATGATCGGTATGAGCGAGATTCCGATGGAAATATAGTTCATCAACGTAATTGGCAGTATTCGACATATCTATTTAAATGATTTCAATTATCAAATTGATCCGGTTTGGGAGACGTAATAGAGGAATATATTATATGGTTATACCGGTTTTGTAGTGGCAGACCGAAGTCTCCTGGTATATCAATTAGGAATATCAGAATCGAAGCAATTCTTCTTTTGAAGAACGTGAATTTTAAACTATTATCCCATTTGTAATCAATCCCACTTAATATTGACAAACCATGAGTAACCCAACCAGACGAGAATTCTTGAAAACCGGCGCTCTGTCCACCCTATTACTTGGATCGGGTATAGCAGTAGCCGGAGGATGTGAAGCCATCCGGCAAAGAGGTAAAACCAAAAATGTGATTTTTCTTGTCAGTGATGGGATGAGTGCCGGAACACTGACCCTTGCCGATTTGATGCTTCGTCGCCATCACGGCCGGTCCTCTAACTGGGTGCGCCTGCTCGAAGAAGGAAAGGTAAATCGGGGACTGATGGATATGGCTTCGGCCGACAGAATTGTAACAGACTCCGCAGCCGCAGCAGCTTCCTGGGGATGCGGACACAGGGTGAATAACGGTGCGCTGAATATAGGCCCCGACGGCACCCATCACAAGCCGGTTCTGCCAGTCTTCAGGGATGCTGGAAAGGCAACCGGTTTGGTTACGACCACAGAGATCACACACGCCACACCTGCCGGGTTTGCGGCAAATGTGGAATCACGGGCAATGGGAGAAACGATCGCCGAACAATACCTTGAAAGACAGATTGACATTTTACTGGGAGGGGGACACAATCATTATGACCCCGAACAGCGCGAAGATGGGCGAGACCTGTATGAAGAACACCGGCAGTCAGGCTACTATATAGCAAAAACAAAAAGTGAGCTGATGAACGGGAATGCGACGGAAGGACAGGTGCTGGGTGTCTTTACAAACGGACATTTGCCATACACGCTGGATCATCAGAACACCCCGGAGTTACTTGAAAATGTGCCTACTCTGGCCGAGATGACCGACCTGGCTATCGGCAACCTCTCTGACCATCCAGACGGGTTTATCCTGCAGGTTGAAGGCGGCCGCGTGGATCATGCCGCTCACAGCAATGATCTTGGCGGGCTGATTTATGACCAGATCGCTTTTGATGATGCCGTCGGTGTGGCAATGGCCTTCGCTGAAAGCCGCGACGATACACTGGTGATAATCACCACGGATCACGGCAATGCAAACCCCGGATTAAACAGCGCTCCGGATGAGCACTTTGATTCCATCCGGGAGTTTCGTCATACCAACGACTGGATACGCCGGGGGCTTGACACAGACAGTTCCCTTTCACAGATTCAGGAGCGGATTGAGTATGCCACCGGATATGAAATACCAAGCGAACAGGCCGAATTCTACCGCCAGGCAGCCAGGGGTACTTACCGGGCGGCTTACAGCAGTATGAACAGCACCGCTGCTGTTCTGGGTCAGATACTTGCCAATCACACCCACGTCAACTGGGTGGGCGGATCCCACACGGCTGATTATGTGGAGCTGGCTACCTTTGGTCCGGGCAGTGAAGCCCTTGAAGGTTTTGTGATCAACACACAACTCTTTGATGTGATGACCGAAGCTGCCGGTGTGGCTGAATTCGTTTAACAGGTTTATACTTCTTTAGATCCGGTTTCGACCGGAGTGGTGTGGTATCTCCGATTTTCAAATGAATCGATGATACCTGTATAACATGAATCCCCTGTCTTCACCTTGAACAAACCAGCCGACAGGGATCACCGCTGTCCCGGACTGACAGGCTCAATAATCATGGCCGTGCGCTTCAGGCGCCGACTCGTAATGCCGGCGAAGAAGGTCTTCACCGAAATCGTTCTCCAGGTCGCGCCAGACAGTGTGGATGTGGTTGGCGTTATTTTGCACGTTATCGTATTCGAAAAGCATTGTTGGGCCGTGAATCCGGTAGTAGTGTGGCTCACCACGCTCAAGCCCGCCGGCCCATCCGAAATGCAGCCGGTCAAAGCCTGCTTGGCGTATACGTTCAAGCTGGTCCTCGGCCATATCCGGCCTCAGGTTGTGAACGTATTCTTCCACGATCCGCCATAGCATTTCACGCTGATAGCCAGTCATATCAACGGCGGGCAGCCCTTCTTTGTGCTCGAGCATCACTTCACGGTCCGACCCTGTAACGATATCCCTGGGCGCCTCTTCCATGATGATAGCGTCCGAGAGCTGGCGCTCGCTCAGGGAGTTGACGAGGGCCCGCCCCAGATCCTCTTCTTTGGCCAGTACACGAAGACCTGCGTAGGGGCCACTGCGGACTTCTGCAGGATTGGACCCCATAAAAGCGGGAGTGGTAGCGAAAAGTTCGTTGCTGACGGATGTGAAGCTGAGTGAGAGGTGATGACCTTCGAAACGCCATCCCCAGGGCTCTTCAGCAGACGGATCTCCGAAAAAAGCGAAATAGTAGAGCTCCGGATCCCGGTCGAACACCCGATCTTCACCTTCCAGGATGTACAGGATATCTTCCAGGTGCATAATGTTTACAGTTTTCAGATAACCCTGAACACTGAGTGCCTTCTGGAGCAGGTCGTGAGCAGCAACTCGCTGTTGCAATGTCATATCCTTAAGCTTGAGGCCTTTACGTTCCATGGGAACAAAATTAAAATTGAATCGCTCGTCACTATCAAAAGGCATCATTGCCAGTTCCAGTGCATCCGGATCCAGAGTATCCAAAAAATCCTGGGCAGCTTCCAATATTGCCTGTTGGCCTTCCGGTGCTGCAGGAGCTGCAACATCCGTGTCCTGTTCGGATTGGCAACCCAGAGAAAACAGAAATACAAGCAAAATTAAACCTGCAACTGCAAGAAGGGAGAAACGAGAGGTTAGGGTATAAATCATCACGTAAAGGGTTATAAATTATTTGATTTTAATGGTCAAAGTGAAGGGTTTAAAGCCCTTCACTTTCAGTGCAGCACTTTAGTGTTTTTAAAAACTAAATTATGATATTTTCCGCACTCTGGAAAAAGAAATGCACAAAGGCAGGCATATGGTCACACGACTGACCTGTTATATCGTATGGGTTACCAAATACTGTTATCATAATAATTCTCTGATTTTAAGTAGATTAAATGAATATATATAGTACTCAGAGGACCTTTAAAGGAAATCGATTATGAATAAACTATACGCATTTATACTAATGAATGCCCTTGTTTTTTGGACCATCCAAATTCCTTCGGAGAATGGTCTCGTTCATGCCCAAAATGCCGGAATAACGCCCGTTTATTCAGATGGCTTTGAAACCGGCGACTGGCGGAATTTTCGTCCTCATTATATCGGGGATTCTGAGGAGTGGATCCGTCCGCAATTTTCGATAAATGATGTGGATCCGCTCTCTGGAAACTACTCGCTGCAATGGACAGCCGGCGAAGAAGATCATGAATGGGTGATGGTGAGCAACGCCTTCTAACTGGGCCTGCCGGTGGAAGTGAGTTTTGACATTCGTATTGTGTCGGAGGATGGCGACTGGGTCATCGGCCTTCAGCTGATGGAAACCTACGAGCGGTTCGCAGGCATACGTATCAACCCGACAGATAACAGACAACTTAAGATCACTTTGATGGATTTAACCGGGGCTCAAACGGCAATTGCTCCAGCTTCGGGTAATACCTACCGGCTTGCAGTAAAGCGAACCGGTCCGGATCAGGTAAGCGCCCGGGTGTCGGACCGGCAAACCGGGGAAGTTCTGGCAGAACTTCAGGGACTGAGCAGTATCACGCCGGAAGGGGTTGTTCTTTTTACAGCGATCACCAATGGAGATGAAGGTCCAGTGTCTTTTCGGATTCGTCGGGCTATATAGAGAATTGTCTGTAAGTTGTCATTGCAATAACACTGGGCGATCCCCAATAGATACATCATCAATTACATCCCCGGGTGCTGGAAGGAGTCCGGGATTTTATGTATCAAGATATGAGTGTATATCCATGACTAAATTGTAAAAAAATACCCTAAATTAGCAGGAATAGAATCCAGGAAACAGATGGATCGATCTTTAATGCCTGCAATGCATGGCAGTATGACTGAACATGAGTTAGTCGACTTTGTTGAATATTTAACAACACCTACGAACTTCAATAAATAATCAAATGCTCTCATATATTTCAATAGCTGTAAGTAACCGTTTGTTTATACTTGTATTATTCCTGCTTCTGTTTAGCTGCCAGACGGAAATTGCCACCGTCTCTGACGACGCTTCCATCGAAATAAAACTTCACGGCATGGTCCAAGATCATTCTGGCTTGCCGATTCCGGGTATTCAGTTGTCAGTCGATGATCAATCGATAACAACTGATGAGGAGGGTAGATTTGAACTGGAAGGAGCACCTTCCGCTCCTGTAATGATCAGGTTGCACGGGCCACAGGGAATCGGACAATATGTATTAGAGTTAGAGGACACTGCCGATGCAATAGACTTAACTTATCCGGTAGTCACCAAAGTAGTCCTTCTTCATGACAACGATTTGCATTTCAATTTCAACCGGCAGGGGGATTTCAAAGAAAAAGTGAAAAAATTTCGGGAGAAATACGAAAATGTATGGTTGCTTAATGCTGGAGATATTTTTGTCAGACATTCCCATCGCTGGGCTATTGAAGATACGTCCTATTATGCTGAAACAAGCCTTTCTATGATCGATATGATGAATGAAGCGGAATATGATGTCGCGGTTGCCGGAAATCATGAACTGGATTATGTGGGTGACTATACCAGCCTCAGTTTACGTAGTGCTGAATTTCCATTCCTTGCGGCAAATATAGATGCAGCCACCACAGCCTTGCCGCATATGAAGCCATTCATTGTATTTGAAACGCAAAATGGTATGTCCGTGGCGATTCTGGGACTTTCAACTGTGAATTTTGAAAAACCAGGTGTTACTGCCCGTGATCCTGTTGAGACAAGTTTGCTATACAAGAACCTTGCCCATGAGAATGATTTATTTGTTACGCTGAATCATATTGGGATTACTTCAGATCTGGATTTGGCTAAAGCCAACCCTGAAATAGATATTATCGTAGGCGGGCATTCTCATACACTACTGGAATCCGCTAAACTGATTAATGGCGTATTGATTGCGCAAGCAGGTGGACCTCCGCCTGAACATCAGGTGAATCCGGACTGGCCAAAGTACCTCGGTAAAATCAAGGTTACCTTTCACAATGATTCGATCGTTGAAAAAACCGGAAGGGTCGTAACAATCGGAACTCCCGTGGAGGTTGAATGAGATTCTTACATCATATTCTGCTCAATAGTTTAGCCTGATTTTAGAAGTGAAAATCACAGGAATAGTTTTTTTATTTGTTCAATTTTTTTCTATTTATTCTTCACTACGGGAATTTGAATCTGTAAGATCGTGAATATATAAAAACATGGTTAAAGCTTTTAAAAACAAATACTCACATACTGTGTATTATGTACAATAAATTATATATAGGTTTAATAACATCAATTTTTCTTCTGATTGGCTCCACACCGGAGCCAGATAGAATTTTCTGGTCACCTTATGCAGATCTCAACTGGGATGAAATCGGCCATTACGACTCAGAATTTCATACACATCCGGGTTTGGGGAATGAAGAATACGACCCTCACCAGACGATTGACCGCTACAATGAAGAAGGGTATAAAATACTGATGCTTGCGGCTCATGATTATGATATTCCCAGCGATCACATGGATACTATCTATCCATGGACCAGACTATCCGAGATCTATGAGACGATCAAATATGTCGAAAACCCGACAGAAGACAATATGACTTATGAGGAAATACACAACGAGCCATGGGAGGATCGGGATCCGGTTGAACTGGGTATGGTTTCTGTGGAAGGAACCGAGATATCGGCACCTCATCATACCATTAGTGTGTTTAATGCCTATACTGAGGGCGCCGATACGGAAGCTGAATCTTTCCGGATAATAGAAGAAATGGGCGGATTTGCTTATTTGGCACATCCGGGCCGATATGTGGAAAGGTGGGGGTTAACCGCTCACTGGTATGTGGACAAGTACCTGCGATTTGATGTACTTATTGGCCAATCAATATATAACAGAGTGGACAGGCATCCCGAAGACCGGGCTTTCTATGATAAGGTTCAACATCTGTTGGGAGGATTCATGCGGCCGATTTGGTTATACGGTGAAGACGATATGCATCATGAGGGAACCTTAGCATGGAATCGTGATGTATTATTACTTGAAAATTTCAGACCGGGTTCCATGCATCCCGATATTCCGGACGGATCGGCACCGCATGTGATGGAGGCACTGCAAAATGGATATTCCTATCTCTGGAAACCGTCAGAACAGTACAATAAAAGGGCTTTTAACATAATTGATGTAGTAGTGGACGACTATCAAGTTGAATTAACCATCGACAATGAGGAATTGGTGGAGGAAATTCGGTGGCGTACCCATAATCCTGAATCAGGTGAGACCGAAACTGTTCATTACGGCTTCAACATATCAGTCAATGACGTTCCTGAAGAGTCTCTATTTGTACGTGCTGTCATAGAGGGTGAGGAAGGAAGGATCTATACTCAGCCTTTTTACTTGGTCGAAGAATGATAATGGGTATACTTACCGGATAAAGAGCTATTAGAGGGCTTTACACAACCGGTCTTTCACCTCCCGACAGCTGTCGGGAGGTTATCGGTCGATTAAAATCCTTACCCCGACGGCGATCTGGGCTGCATTTTCAACCCTCTTTGGCCTAAACTTGAACAAAAATCTTGGCCTAACTTTGAACAAAAATCGCTGACGCGTTCAAAAAATGAGCCTGGTTTTGCAAAAACCCATTTGATTACAACACCGATCAGTGGTCAAGCTATTCTCCGGAATAGCATTACGAAAATGGGGAACCGGTATTTACTCTGTCTCCGGAAGTAATCGGTATTGAAACGAAATTCCGAAATTACCGGGGTGCTGGGGTAGTATATACGCCCGATACCTATGAGTATAACCTTTCCGCCTTTGTGTTTGAAGAGTTTGATTTTAGTCCGTTAACTTTTCGTTCTGCCCTTCGTTTTGACATGAGTTTTATGGAACCATTAGTCTCAGAGCGTTTTGTAGAATTAAGTTTTTTGGAAGAACGCGATATCTATCCCACAAACAGACATTTTAATGGGCTTTCGGCATCTGTTGAGGCAGAATATAAGATCAGTGAACATTTTGAGGCGGGATCTACAGTAATGAGCACCTACCGGCCTCCTATCTTAGAGGAGCTCTACTCTGACGGTCCCCATCTGGGTGCTTTATTGTTTGAGGTGGGAAATCCTGAACTGGATGCCGAGCGCGGATACAGTTTGGAAATGCATACCGAGTACAATTCGGATCTCATCAGATTCAGGGTTGCCGCCTTCCGGAATCTTAAGTAAAACTACTTTTGTTTCAAACCTAACCTCTGATCTTTGATCTTTAACGCGTTCGGTAACCTGTAACCAATTTCATGTTTTTACCGGTCTGCAACGCATTTCGTATTGATCCACAATAGATACATCATCATTTACACCACCGAGTGCTAGAAAGTTGGTAGGGTTTCCAAAAGCGGGAAATGTAAGACGGGTTCATTTGTAAGTACAATAAAGATAGTTTCTGACTCAACCCGAGAAGTTTAACTTTTGGTAAAGGTTTATGGTTTTGTTTTGAAAAACGCGATTAAATAGCTATTTACTTTTTATTAAATAAACCGATTTTGTCGGCATTATTTAACTTTTATAAGCCAGAAAACTCTTCATTTCCAATCAAGTTCAAAAAACCATGAGTAAACGATATAAAATCCGGACATTTATATCCTGTACTGTATTTGCAATATTTGCGGGTTTGTTATTCATTACCAATGCCTGCGAACCTCAACCTCCACAAAACTCACCGGAAAGAGCTTATAACGACTCCCCTGATCTGGTGGTCGGGCTGATTGTCGACCAGATTCGCCCGGATTTTATCTACCGCTATTGGGATCATTTTGAAGAAGGCGGATTCAAACGACTGGTGAATGATGGAATGTTTTTTCGTAATGCCTACTTTCGTCATCTGCAAACTTCGACCGGCCCGGGGCACGCTGCACAGCTGACCGGCGCCTCTCCCATGGTTCACGGGTTGATCGGTAACAGCTGGTATGTACGCGAGCTGGACCGTAATATCAACGTGATTGAGGATGTGGGCTCTGGATACGAAGGTGTGGGCTCCCAGCCCGATTATCCTGGTGAAAAGTCGCCGAACAACATGCTGCCGACCACCGTTGGTGATGAGCTGTTTATGCATACCGGCGAGCGATCCAAAACTGTCGGCATCTCCCGCAAAGATCGGGGTGCGATTCTGCCGGCCGGACACACTGGCGACGCCTACTGGTATGAAGGGGCTACCGGCAATTTCATCACCTCAACTTTCTATATGAATGAGCTGCCCGGCTGGCTACAGCAATTTAACGACCGCAATCTGCCCCAGGAGTACCTGACCGGAACCTGGGATACTCTGCTGCCGATCGAGCAGTACGTGGAGAGCCGACCGGATAACAATCCGTATGAAGGGACCTTCCCCGGAATGGATACACCGACTTTCCCGGTAGATCTGGCTTATCTGGTGGAAGAACACGATCAGGGACCGGGCCTGCTTAACGCCACACCTTTTGCCGATGAGCTGTTGTTTGAACTTGGCGTAGCGGCTATTGAAGGAAAAGAGTTGGGCCGGGGTGATGTAACCGACATGCTGATGATCGGCCTTTCAGCGGCCGATGCCATCGGTCACCGTTTTGGTCCGGCCTCGAAACAGGTACAGGACTACTACATCCGGCTGGACCGCTACATGGCAGAATTTTTCAACTACCTGGACAGTGAATTTGGCTTGGAGAATGTACTGGTGTTTCTGACGGCCGATCACGGGGCAGTGTATATTCCCGAATACATGAGTGATCTGGGAATACCAACTGGGCACACGGAATTTGGTACATCGGCTGGTGGTCAGGTTGAGAACGAAATACGTGACTATCTGGAACAAACCTATGGCGATGATTTCCTTCTCTCCTACAGCAATCAGAATCTCTATCTGGATCATGAGTTTATCGATCAAAACGGACTGGATCATATAGTTGTGCAAAAGGATATCAAACGCTTTGCACTGTCACTGGATCAAGTTGGGGGAGCTATCACAGCGAATGCCCTCAATAACCAAGAGTTTACCGAAGGCATAAGGGCGCGTGCGATGCATGCGTTTCACCAGCAAAGATCTGGTGATGTAGTCGTTTGGCTCAAACCTCAGACACACGGTTCCGGCACAGGGGGCACCGGCCACGGATCGGGATGGGTCTATGACACGCATGTGCCGCTGATTTTCTTCGGCTATGATATTCCGGCCGGCCAGTCCAATGAGCGGGTGTTTGTTTCGGATATCGCCTCTACCCTGTCGGTGTATCTGAACTCACCATTTCCCAGTGGTAATATTGGCAATCCGTTGAATGATTTTATGAAATAGCCTGAAGTACAAGTTCTAACTAATTAACCTATGGTTTACACCATTATCAGTAAGAAACCGGATGACTTTTGTATATAAAAAGCAAAAGGGCAAAGTTACATTACCGAATTCCTCTATAGTTAATCCTATATGATAAGGTTAAATTTGAGCCTTCGCAGATACCCGCTACCACCACCAGTTCCGTTAAACTGTAAAGAACCGAGTATTTGATTGGCAACAAATCCAAATCAGAAATGAAAATACTTTATAATATCACTGCATTTGCATGTCTGATAATAGTAATAGGAGTTATTGCTGCGTGCACAGAAACTGAAAACGACCACTATGTTGTCATCATCAGTATCGATGGTTTCCCGGCAGATGCACTTTGGGACGAGCGCATTCCGGTTCCTACTATCCGGGCACTTGCAGAGGAGGGTGTATGGGCAAAAGCCATGATCCCGTCTACTCCGACCGTTACCTGGCCCAATCATACGACACTGACTACCGGTGTTCATCCGGCAAAACACGGGATGGTTACCAACGGGTTATTTATTCGATCCGGTCCCGGAGAACCCATTTACAGAGAACCTGATCTGGACAGGAAGGAACTATCAACTTTCCCTACTCTTTATGATGTAGCCTACGAAGCAGGTATGCGTACGGCGGAAGTGAACTGGCCGGTAACACGAAATGCGAATACACTTCATGACAGTTTTCCGGATGCGGTGGCTGAAATAACAAATACAACACCCCGGCTGCGTTCCGAGCTGGTTGAACTGGGACTGATTGAAGAGGAAACCGATGAAGCCTTTCAACTTGGCCCTGTCGCACGGGATTATGTCTGGACAAAAGCGACGACCCACCTGATCCGGTCACGTCAACCCAATGTAATGCTCTTGCACCTGTTGAATGTGGATGGGACCCATCACGGTCATGGCGCCAAAACCAATCCGGGAAATACGGCACTCGCCTACGCCGATGCCAATGTCCGTACGGTTGTTGAGGCAATTGAGAAAGCCGGTATTCGCGAACAAACGACCATAATGGTGGTATCAGACCACGGTTTCATGAATGTAACTCAAAGAATTGAGCCGAATGTACTTTTAAGACTGAACGGGCTTTTGGAAGTGGATGAGGAAGGCAACATAACCAGTGCACGGGTCCAGGCAGTATCTAACGGTGGGACTGCCATGGTGTTTGCCACTGATCCGTCAACAAAAAATGAAGATCTTGAATTGGCTCGTTCTCTGTTTGAAGGAGCTGCGGGAATAGTCCGTGTGATTGGTCCGGATGAATTTGAAGTCTATGGAATGCCACACCCATCGGAGAATGAACATATGGGTGATCTTGTGTTGGGTGCTGATGAGGGTCATTCCTTCGGTAATTCCGCGGCAGGGGATGAACTTGTTGTCTCCTTGGATGCCACAATAGGTGTCCATGGGTATATTAGTGATGTTCCCCAAATGGAGACAATCTTCATTGCTTCAGGGAGGGGTATTCGTGCCGGTGTCGAGCTCGATATTATTGATAACCGTTCCGTTGCACCAACTGCTGCCGAGTTGCTTGGTTTATCAATGGATCAGGCAGATGGAAATATTTTGAATGAAATTCTTGAGTAGGTGACAGTATACTTGGGTTTGACAAGTGTGATTTATCCTTTTGTTAGTGTCATAACCTGTTAATGAATACAATGAAAATAATGACTGAGACAGTTAAAACTCTATGACAGAGGTTTAGGAGCACCCTATAGCTGATCAGTTTTATTGGCACTTGACGAGGATAGTGGTTGACATGAAACCAGATGTGCCAAGTCCACCTGTAAACAAAATTCTGAATTTCATCAACTTGTGATGTATTACCCATAACAGTCATAATCATATAAAATCATGTCACTGCTCACTCTTGCGTTTCTGGCTTTCCTGCCCATACTGTTGGCTGGTATTTTGCTCATCGGATTTCGGATCGCGGCAAAAATTGCCATGCCAGTGGTTTTGGCGACAACAATTTTAATCGCTTATGTAGTCTGGGATTTCTCTGCCCTGAATATCGCCGCCTCATCTATTCAGGGTCTTTTTATCACTTTTGATATTCTCTATATCATATTTGGGGCAATTTTGTTGCTAAACCTGTTAAAGTATTCCGGGGGGATAGCAGTAATGCGGCAGAGTTTTGCCGATATAAGTCAGGATCGCAGGGTGCAGGTGGTAATCATTGCCTGGTTGTTCGGGTCTTTTCTGGAAGGGGCAGCCGGATTTGGAACCCCTGCCGCTATCGTTGCTCCCCTGCTGCTAGCTTTGGGGTATCCAGCGTTTGCTGCTGTAATGCTGGGGTTGATGGTTCAAAGTACTTCAGTAACATTCGGAGCGGTGGGAACCCCGATACTGATCGGCGTGCAGGCCGGTCTGGAAAGTGCTGAATTTAATGCAATGCTGGCTGCAGCAGATATGACTATGATGGATTACCTGTTAGCCGTCACCTCCCATGTAGCAATCATTCATGCCATTGCAGGTACTTTTATGCCGGTATTTATGGTAGTGATGATGACC
Organism: Balneolaceae bacterium; assembly: GCA_007132385.1. GTDB lineage: Bacteria > Bacteroidota > Rhodothermia > Balneolales > Balneolaceae > SLOU01. The sequence goes on from SLOU01000285.1 coordinate 19,306, forward strand.
CGCTTTTTTGGAAAAAACAAATCCTGGAAAGAGGGACTTTCAATCTTTCCGTTTGCTTTGTTTGGTGGGCTTGCATTTACCGTGCCCTATGCCCTTACCGGGATATTCCTGGGCCCTGAATTTCCTTCCCTGATCGGTGCACTTGTGGGGCTGCCCCTGGTTATATTTGCGGCCAATCGCGGGTTTTTACTACCCGATGACACCTGGAATTTCCAGCCGAAAAATGAGTGGCCTGCACATTGGATGGGCACCCTGTCGGTGGATGCCGGAAACGACACGCCAGCTCACAACATCACCTTGTTCAAGGCCTGGATGCCCTATCTTCTTTTGGCATTGATTTTAGTATTGAGTCGGCTGCATCAGCTACCCATTCGGGAAGCATTTTTAAATATGGAAGTCGGCTGGAATGACATATTAGGATCAGCGATTTCAGCCAGCAGCACGCCCCTATACCTTCCCGGCACGATGCTTGTGATTGTTGGAGTGGTGACAATGTTTTTGCATAATATGAATCTGAGGGAGATTAAATCAGCAACAGTCGACAGTGGGAAGATGATTCTGGGAGCCGGGTTTGTGCTGATATTTACCATTCCGATGGTGCGTATCTATATCAATTCAGGAATTAATGATATCGGGCTCGACAGCATGCCCATTATAATGGCTGAGTGGGTGGCCGCCAACGTTGGTCAGATCTACCCGTTTTTTGCGGCTTCCATCGGGGGACTCGGAGCCTTCATTGCCGGGAGCAATACGGTAAGCAACTTGATGTTCAGTCTGTTTCAGTTCGGAGTGGCCGAGAGTTTGTCGATGCCAACAACGCTTCTTGTGGCATTAGGGGCCGTCGGTGCCGCCGCCGGCAATATGGTGGCTATTCACAATGTGGTAGCGGCGTCTGCCACCGTCGGTTTCCTGGATAACGAAGGTGAAGTGCTTCGGCTAACTATCATACCAACTCTCTACTACGTGATTATGGTCGGATTAATTGGCCTGGTAGCAATCAGTTATTTGGGATAAAGAGAAGCTGCTAAAAACGCATTATTGAATTTTGGCCTATTTGATGAAATTCTCTTTCCGTCTCGAAAAAGAACCGTCATTCTCTCAAAATATTATCAGCTTTTAAAATAAAATGAAAACTATGATGGAAGTTAGTTGGTTTAATTATTCACTCTCCCGTAATTGGAGGGATATTGAATCTTTTTACAGTTGTAAATTTTTATTTGCTATTTAAACAGAAACAAATTTAATTGAATCTAACGGGATTGTATGGAAATATATTTAGGTGATAAAATTAATAAATGTGGCTTCGATGACCCGAACGAGGAAGCGCTTTTCAATGGGTGATTCCTACTATTTACTCCTTCTTGGTAAAGAGATTAATGCATGATTTGAACGATACGTATTTGGTTGAAAAAATCAAACAAGGCAGTGAGCCGGCGTTCAGAGAAATCTATGAACGCTACCACCTGCAAATGTACTACATCGCAAAAAAGTATGTGAAAGATCAAAGCCTTGCCGAAGATGCAGTGCAGGATATTTTTGTAAAGGTCTGGGAAAAAAGAGATGAGCTGGACACGTCGAAATCTATCAGGGGTTACTTTTTTGTGATGTTAAAGAATCATGTGTTGAACATGATTAGAGACCGAAAGAAAAAAATTCTGTCAGGCTATGAGTTAAAAGAAGAGCACCATCCCCGGGAAAATCGTACCGTTGATGATGTTATTTATAGTGAATATCTGAATCAAGTGAAGCAGGGCATAAATGAATTGACTGATAGAAAAAAAGAAGTATTTGAACTGAAGATGAACGGTCATTCAAATGCAGAGGTGGCCGAGATGCTTCAAATCTCCATCCGGACCGTAAAAACCCATTACTATAACAGTTCCAAATTTGTAAGAGCCTACCTGAAAATTCATGCCAACATTATGGTCATTCTGGTTACTATGAGCCTGTCATTACTTCTCCTCTAGTTTAGTTTTTTCCAGCTTTAGGTACTTCTTCCATTCTAAAAGTAGCCTGCTATTCCTGTTTTATGTTAAATAGGTTTTCATTCATTTAGGGGAATACATTTAACATATCACATATTCCATCATCAATTTGACATTTTAAAATTTATATAGTCTGCTTTTAAAGCATTTATTATGTGAAATTACCGGCCTTCAAAAAAAATACTTCATTTCACCTAATACTTTCTTCCTTCTGATGTGTATTACCAGTAACGGCCACAACAGCCCGACGAATAAAACAGATAAAATGGAAAGGAAAATCGCAGATAAATTTTTCAACAACAGTGCCACACCTAAAGAATCCAAACGGGTGCTGGAGTGGTTTGATACACTGGAAGGACGAAATTACCTGGAAGAGAAGCTGGATAATGATTTTGATCTGATGGACGATGAAAACATCCAGTCTATGATTTCCGGACTTGACTCAGACAGGATGTACGAATCCATTCAGGACAGAATCAGGAAAAGACAAATAGATACTAAAAGCAGAACGGATCTATTAGGGCCGGTGTTGAAGGTCGCAGCGGCCATTCTTGTGGTATTTACCGCGTATCTGTTTTTCGATTTAACCTACGATCCTTATCCGGACCCGATTGCAGAGAGTGAACCCATTCTATTCCAAACTTCAGAGGATCAGCAAAGTGAGATAACTCTCGGAGATGGGTCCGAGATTCGTTTGAACAGCAATTCCGAAATCCTGATTCCCGGTGATTTCATGCATGAAACCAGGGAAGTAACACTTTCAGGTGAAGCTTACTTCGACGTTAATCACAATCCTGAAAAACCTTTCATCATTCATTCAAATCAGTCGAAAATAGAGGTTTTGGGAACAGCCTTTAATGTGAAATCCAAATCAAACCGGAATGATGTCCAGGTGGCTGTGGTCGAAGGTATCGTTTCTTTTTCCAGTACTGCAAGCGATCTTGAGGAACATTCGGTGGTGTTAAAAGAAGGGCAGTACGGTTATATGGATGTGGACAAGCGACTAATTACTGTGGACGACTTTGCTGTCGAGAATTACCTTGCGTGGAAGAATGGCCGGCTTGTATTTGAGAATCTTACACTTGTTCAGGTTTGTACCCAATTAGACCGGCTTTACGATGTACAGTGTAGTTATGATAAAGAATCATTTAAAGACTTACGATTAACAGCAAATTTTTCAAGTAATTCTGTGGATCGGACACTTTCAGTGATTTCACTTACACTGAAAGTAGACTTTGAGAGAGAAGATAATCGGGTGCATTGGACCGGTAAAATTCAATCAGGTGACCAAAAAGAAAGTAACCAGGATATTAGAATTTATACGAAATGAGAAAATTAATAATCATACAAACCGCAAGTATTATGTCTTACAAAAAAATGACCAGGCACTTATCGATGCAGATATGTAGAACAGGAGTCGTACTAATGGTGGGCCTGTTAATGTTGACAATTGCAATGCAGGAAGTCGCTGTAAGTCAGGATTCTGACAGTAGTGATGCGATTGTAGTTCAATTTTTGTCAAACGAGGTGCCTGCTGAGGATAATCTCGTATCCATGGAGATTTCAGACCTTCCGCTTTCCATGGCATTAGAGATACTGGCAGATAAGGCAGAAGTCGGGTTCTCGTATAATCCGACCATCCTGCGGGATAAAAAAGTGGATCTAAACATGAAAGATGTTCCGGTTCATATTATTCTTTATGAATTGTTGAAAGGGACAAATCTTGAACCTGTTCTTCCGCCTTCCAGGGATGTGATCGTGATCAGAGAAAAGGAAGAGCTTAATAATGATCCTTATCAAGAAACTGTTGAGGGTAGAGTGACCGATAACACTGACGGACAACCTATTCCGGGTGCAACTGTCGTACTTCAAGGTACTACTACGGGGACAACTACTGATGCAGATGGTTACTATTCAATTTCAGTTCCTGCAACCGGTACACTTGTTTTTTCATTCGTCGGATTTGAGTCGCAAGAAATCCCAATTGAATCGAGAAACACTATTAATGTCCAATTGATTTCATCAGTTGTAGCGCTTGATGAGGCTATTGTTACTGCTTTCGGTTTAAGAAGGGATCAACGCTCCCTTGGTGTATCCGTAGGTCAAGTTAGTGGTGATGACATATCCCGTGCCAGAGACGTGAACGTTGCAAATGTTCTTTCCGGAAGAGTTGCCGGTGTTCAAGTGGGAACAACTTCCAGTGGTCCCGGTGGCTCTACAAGAATTGTCATTCGTGGTAATAGTTCACTGGCGGGTGAGAATCAGCCGCTATATGTGATTGATGGAGTACCCATAGACAATTCCAATCGTGGGTCTGCCGGGCGATGGGGTGGATACGATCGTGGTGATGGAATACAGAATATCAACCCAAATGATATTGAAGAAATTTCGGTATTGAAAGGAGCAAATGCTACAGCGCTATATGGGCAACGTGGAGCCAATGGTGTGATATTGATCACTACAAAAACGGGGGAAAATAGACAGGGAATAGGTGTGGAAATCAATAGTAATACCATTATTGGCAGTCCTGCGGTTTGGCCGGATTTTCAGAATGAATATGGTTTGGGTAATAATGGCAGACACCGATTTTTTCGCGATACAGATGGAGTCGCACGACCTTTTGCAGATTGGAACAATGCCGGACAACCCGATAGCTGGGTTCCGCAGATAACTACAATTAATGATGGTGTTGAATCGCCAATTAGTTATGGCCCGAGGATGGATGGCCAAGAGGTCTATTCCTGGGATGGTCAACTCGTTAACTTCACCCCTCAGCCAAACAACATGCGAGATTTCTTTCAAACAGAAACCACAATTGATAACTCTGTAAGTCTCAGCGGCGGTGATGAAACCAGTCGATTCAGATTGTCTCTTTCTAATATGAGCAATCAGGGAATTCTACCTACACATGAATTAGACCGAAAAAATGTAACTTTTCGTGGTTCTTCTCAATTGTCTGACAGATTCAGGGCAGAGATCAGCCTAAACTATATTTCTCAGCAAGCAAAAAATCGACCAGGACTTTCAGATCAGCAGCGAAATGTAGCGTATTCCTTCAGGTACATGCCGAGAAATACTCAGCATGAAAGTCTTCGGGCTTATGAGATTACTCAAGAAGACATCAACAATCCGTATGCTCTTCATGGTTATTCGTCAGGTCAGAGAGTGGAAGGTTATACTCGACACTGGAGCAATGCAACATTTACCGAGCAACCTTATTGGGTAATTAACAATGTTGTAAACGAAGATTCCCGAGAACGAATATTGGGTAATGTTTCACTTAGTTACGAAATTAATGAATGGGCATCGATTTCAGCAAAAATTGGAACCGACCGTTATACTGATCAGCGTTTTAATGCAGATGCGATTGGAACCAGGGTAAATCAGGATGGATCGATGAGTGAACAGGTTCATCGGTTCCAGGAAAATAATATTGAAGCGATCCTTTCAATGGAAAGATCAGTGTCAGAAGACATTACTCTATCTGCCAATGTCGGTGGTAACTATTTCAAGGACTTTTTTAGAAATGTTGGCCATAGTGGAAGTCAATTTACAGTACCTAATATTTTTTCCATAGGCTTTACACAGAACCGTGGTACTAGTTTCTCTTTACAAGAAACTGAAATCCATTCCTTATTTGCTTTTGGGCAGATTAATTTTCGGGATTATTGGTATATCGATTGGACTGCCCGAAACGATTGGGCTTCCACGCTGCCTCCTGAAAATAACTCTTTTTTCTACCCGTCTGTTAGCAGTAATTTTGTATGGTCAGATGCTTTTGATCTCACTACTGACGTCTTATCGTTTGGATCATTCCGCGCATCGTGGGCGCTAGCTGGTTCGTCTGGTTCTCCCTATCAATTGGTAGGTACATATTCACCATCTGCTCTGCCTCAGGATGGAAGGTCCATGCTGAGTTTTCAAAATTCAGTGCCTTTCCAGGATCTGAAAAATGAGTTGACTACATCTTACGAATTTGGTACTGACTTGAGATTTTTTGGTGATCGAATTCGGCTTGATGCAACTTATTATCATGCAACCACAGAAAACCAGATTTTGAATATTACAACAGCTCCTTCTTCCGGGTTCACCGGCCGCCAGATCAATGCCGGTGAGATAAATAACCAGGGTATCGAATTGATGTTATCTGGGACACCCGTTGCTGATCCCGGAGGTCTGATGTGGGATATATCATTTAATTTTGCAATGAATAGAAATAAAGTGATCTCACTGACGGAAGGTGTCGACAGATTCCAGTTGGGAATCGACAGGATTGCTCTCATATTTGCTGATCCTGGAAGACCGTACGGTGAAATCTATTCTGCATTTGGCAGATGGCTCAGGGATGATGATGGAAACCGTTTGATCAATCCGAATACCGGATTACCACTGATTGAGCAAGGCCAGTTTGCTATCGGTAACATTAATCCTGACTGGACTGGAGGTATAATGAATACACTGAATTATCGTGGATTCAGTTTCAGTGCCCTCATTGATATTAGACAAGGAGGACAAATTGCATCCATGTCGAATGTATATGAAGCGATGCACGGTACTTCAAGGCGAACACTAGAAGGGAGAGATGGTACATATGTTGCAGAAGGTGTGGTTGCTGCTCCTGATGGATCAGGTGGATGGACATCCACTGGAACAACAAATACAATGCAGATAAATGCACAGGATTATTGGCAAAATGCTGCTTCTTCCTCAGAAAACTCGATTGCTGAGGAGTTTTTAAACGATGGGAGTTTCATTGCAATGCGGGAAATGAGTATTGGCTACTCCTTCCCGACACTTGTTACGAGATTACCGGTTAACAGTCTTAGATTGTCAATCTCAGGGCGTAACCTCTTCTACTTTGTACGTCATACAGACGGTTTCGCTCCGGAAGCTTCAGCATATAACGCCGGGAATAGTTCATTAGGTCTTGAATCTGCTGCATTCCCTATGACCCGAACAATAGGATTTAACTTAAACCTAGGTTTATAATTGAGTTATTCAACGAAAGTATTTCAAACTAAAAAAAATATCAGCATGAATTATCTAATCAAAAATTCAATTATCATGGCATTCTTCGCTGTGTTCTATATGGTAAGCTGTACAGACCATTTTGAAACTTTGAATACACCACCGACTTCAGTAACAGATCCACAACCGGGTCAGGTTTTTAGCCATGCCGTCAGGGGATCGGTGATTCAGTCAAGTAACGACTACTGGAAAACCCATACAATGGTTTATGGGGCTTGGGCCCAACAATGGGCCGTTAGCGACCGGCTTCACTCCACTCCTTATTATGTTCCCATGTTCGATTTTCATGATACAGATTGGTGGAGTTGGCACTACCAAAATTTAAAGAACCTTGAACAGGTAAAATTATTACTACTGGATAGTGTTGAGGGTGATGACGCAGAGAATGATCCGGAAATACGTTCCAGATTAGCGATTACCAATATTTACCAGGTGTATATCTGGGAAAGATTGACAGGACTCTTTGGTGACGTTCCTTTTTCGGAAGCGGTACAGGGAATCGATTTGAATACAACTCCTTCATACGATCGTCAGGAAGATATTTACCCGGAACTACTTACTATTCTGAATAATAATTTGGACAGAATAACAGATGGTGATTTTACTTTTGGCCAACAGGATTTTTTCTATAATGGAGATTTGGAGATGTGGAGAAAATTTGCAAATTCCCTGAAATTGCGCATAGGCATGCGTCTCAAATATGCAGCACCACAGCTTGCACAAGAGGCGGTAACTCAGGCAATGAATTCTCAGCTTATATCAGGAAATGATGAATCAGCCGAAATAGGAACAACCGCAGGAGGTGCTCCAGCAGCGCAGGTACATCCATTATTGAATATTTATCGAAGTCCGGCAGGGAAAGCAATTATGGGTGAAACATATATCAGTACCTTGGTGGATAAAGATGATCCAAGACTACCTATCATTGCCGACCCAACAGTCAATTCTCAGGATAATCCTCCTTTAGAATGGCGGGGAGCTCCCCATGGTATGACTGCCCAAGAAGCGGATGATGTACAAAATAATCTTAACGATTATTCATTCCCCAGTACGACCGGTTTTGTTAGTGAAGATGTAGCACGACCAGTTGCAGTTCTACAGTATCCGGAAGTAGCCTATTTGCAGGCTGAAGCTGCCCTGGAAGGTTGGGGAGCTGATCCATCTGAAGCCGAAAACTTTTATCAAAATGGTATTCGGGCTGCATTGAGCATGTATCCATTTGAGTTTGATGAAGCAACTATTGATGCATATATCCTGGAAGAAGGTCAACTTTCAGGTTCTGATGAAGAAATGTTAGAACAGATCATGACACAAAAATGGTTGTACTTTATTGAGGATGGAATGCAAGCCTACCTGGATTGGAGAAGAACAGGTTACCCGGTTTTACATCCAGGAAATGCACCGGCCAACAACAATACTATTCCGGTAAGAGCTATCTACCACAGGGATGAACAAGGCCTGAACTCTTCCAATTACAATGCTGTAATTCAACGACAGGGTCCGGATGAGTATGGTACCCGAATGTGGTTGGTTAGGGAGGAAATAGAAAGAGATTCGTATAACAGTCCTAACAGGCCTTAGACAACCAAAGTTGTATTTTTATTAATTTTTTTAATAGGTAAGTTCATTTTTGACTTACCTATTTTTTTAGGGTGTCATAGTGTATAAAATGAAAAATTTATATGTTTATCTGATTTCAATACTTTCAATGATTGTTCAGGGCTGCGCCCCCGAGCCCTCTGAGCCATATTCAGGGATGACCGCAGACTATTGGAAAAATCAGACGATCTATGATATAGTAGAGCCCTGGACCGACCGGGCATTGGATAGAGAAAAGAATTGGATTCCGGCTTATATGGATCGTGATTGGACTTCTGTCGGCTCAGACCATATTTATCCAGGTATGTATTCACGGCACATCTTTAGCTACAGTGCCGCATATCTTATATCAGGTGAACAGCAATACCTGGACATTGCTTCCGAGCTAACCGGCCACTTGCTTGATCATGGATGGGATGATGAATACGGACTATGGTACAATGAGTTGGATAACGTGGGAAATCCCGTGGACATGGATAAAGGTATGTTTATGCAATTATATGCAGTGACAGGGCTTTCCATGTATTATGCTGTGACCAGAGATGAGAATGTATTCAATTACATTCAAAATTCCATTGATCTTCTTGAAGAGTATGCCTGGGACCACGAGTATGAAGGCTATATCAATTCGCTTAAACGCAATTTGTCTATCGACGACGACAACAAACGGACGACTCCCCAAGTGGCACCTGTTTCCGGTTATTTGGCATATCTGTATCCAATCTTAAGAGATTCTTCATTCCTGCAAATGAAGCAAAGAGGACTTGATGTGGTTACGAGGCTAATGATTGATCCGGAAACCGGGTGGTTGCTCGGCAGTTACGACCGGAATTGGCAGCTGAATCGTGAAGCAAGCAACCGGGTCAATATTGGTCATAATGTTGAGATGGTCTGGCTGCTGTTGCGACTGCACCTGCTTACCGGAGATGATATATATAAAGAACAGGCGCAACAGTTGTACGATCAGCTCTTTGAGATTGCTGTTCATCCCGAAACGGGAGCTTGGTATCACTGGTTTGAACTGGATAATCCGAA
>SLOU01000189.1 GCA_007132385.1 Balneolaceae bacterium
AATACAGTCTGGATAACAACCTTATTTCTGTGTTGACCAACCTGGGGATCTCTCATCTGGCCCTTGAAAATGTAAACTCAGCTGAAGATTATCTTACCGAAGCCAGAGAAAGAGCCTCAAAATCAGGTAACGAAATTCAAAAGGTTCTGATTGGGTATAATTTGGGGTTGGTTAATCTGAAAAAAGGAAATTTGACAGAAGCACAAATTTTCTTTGAAACGACATTGGAACAGAGCCGAGAACATGAGTTTGGAGAAGGTATTTTTCATAATTCAATAGGCATGGGAGACCTTTACAAGCATCAGCGCCGTTACGATGAAGCTGTTGCCTGGTACCATGAAGCTCTTGAGGAATCGTTTAATATGAATGCCGATCATTTTACCGGGCAGGCATTGGAAAAATTATACCTCGTTAACCGGGATGCCGGCCGGCATTTAGATGCCCTGGAAGCACTTGAAGTGCTTCGTGCTCATACCGAAAATATCCGGTCGATAGAACGGGAGCAGGCCAGGGCTGAATATGAAGCCCGACTGGAATCCAGGCGACAGGAGCAGGAAAATCGTATACTGATCGCAAGACAATCGGAACAAGAGGCCCGTTTACAGCTTCAAAAGGCAATGGGGATAGGAGTACTTGTTTTACTGTCCTTCGTATTGGGAATTACAATTTTTCTTTATCGTAATGTGAGATTCAGAGGAAGACTGAATACATTTTTAAGAGAACGCAATTTGGAGATATCATCAAAAAACAAGGAATTGGATCACCTCAACAATATTAAAAACAAAATGTTTGCTGTCGTTGCACATGATTTGAGAGGCCCATTGAGTTCCTTGCAAAGCCTGCTCTATTTGCTACGTGAGCACGATTTATCAAAGGAAGATCTGGATGAGATCACGAACAGTCTCGAACGAAGTCTGCACGATAATGCTACGACCATGGAAAATCTGCTTGCATGGGCCAAATCCCAGATGAACGGTATTGTGGTTAATTACCGAATCTTTAAACTGATTGCCGCTGTCGAGGCTGTTTATTCACAGGTCAAATTTCAGGCTGAACAGAAAAAAGTAAATATACAGATCGATGTGGATTCTGAGTTAAAGGTATATGCCGATTACGATATGATGAAACTGGTTCTTCGGAACCTGGTGTCAAATGCAGTCAAGTTTACGGATGAGGATGATAAAATTACAATACGCGCCACTTCGGACAGTGAAAAAACCACGATTTCTGTGGAAGATACCGGTATAGGTATTAAACATAACGATCAGGAAAAAATCTTCGGAGATGATCATTTTTCGAATGCCGGGACAAAAAATGAGCAGGGTAGCGGACTTGGATTGGCTCTATGCAAGGAATTCGTGGAAAAACATGAAGGTGAAATTTGGTTTCAAAGTGAACATAACAAGGGCACGACATTCATTTTTTCGTTACCTGTTCACAAAGAAACCAGCCTGCCCGAGGATAAAAAAGATATCAGGAACTCCAAAGATAAACGACAGGCAAAACCGGTTGCTATCCCGGGATAATTCATCGTCCGCCCTTTTAGGCTATAATCCGTGTTACAATACTTTGTGCGTATCGTCTGGCAGACGCTTGCAATCAGAAGATATTTAGGTATTTTATGGGGTGAAAATGGATTCTATGGACGGTTTTATAATTCCGGTTTTGAAATCAAGAAATGGGTCTGGATATGAGATAAAGCCGCTCTTGTAACTTTACGATAACCTGCTATGATTCTTGAACCTGCAACACTGAAGAAGTATAGAGAAGAGTTGGAATTGGCAATCGAGGAAGAAAATTTTGAATCCGCCCGGGATTTGTCCTATATGATTTCGGAAGGTAGAATTGCCCAGATACTGAAGGATAGTGAAACAAACTTAATCCTTCCATTTCTCGATTTGATTAATAATACCAAAGCCGGGGTGATTATCTCTCATCTGCCGGTAGAAATGGCCGCTGAAATCCTTGAGGCCTACGGGCCCGAAAAGGCAGCAGACTTTCTTGACGATGTTCCGATCGACAATGCTGTGGATATCGTTAACAAGCTTTCCGATTCCTTCGCAAACAAAGTCCTGAAAAAACTCGGTGGCGACCTGAAATCATCCATCGAGGAACTTCGGAAATTTGAACCGGATTCTGTTGGTGCCTATATGAATACGCTCTTTGTAGGTGTGAAAACAGGGACTACGGTTGAAGATACCCTGAATGCAATACATGATGCTCCGGCACAAGTTGAGAACCGTTCCTATGTTTATGTTGTCAATGATGACCGGCAACTGAAAGGGGTTGTATCGATCAAGGATCTGATTCGAACAAACCCGGCCGATCCGATTGACAAAATGATGGATCCAGATGTGGTTGCTGTGAGTACTGTCGATTCAGCCCTCGAATCGGCACAACTGATGAGAAACCGCAGGCTACAGATGCTTCCGGTTTTGAATGAAAATAAGGAAATTACCGGGGTATTTCTTCTGGATGATGCCATCCGGTTATTGTCGGAAAAAATTGTAGAACAGTTTGTGAATATCGGGGCAGCTTCGCAAGATGAATCTTTTTATACTCCACCTATAGGTTCGGTAAAAAAGAGATTGCCCTGGATGGCTGCGAATATCTTTCTGAATCTGGGTGCTGTTGCGGTGATTTCTGCATTCGAAGGAACCATCGAAGCAGTGGCAGCCTTAGCGGTTTTTCTGCCTATGATTACCGACATGGGGGGTAATGTGGGTATACAGGCGCTTTCGGTGTCAATTCGAAGTATTGCGCTGGGTGAGGTTCGGTTAACCGAATACTGGCGTGCAACAAAAAAAGAAATTTTGGTAGGACTTATCAATGGAATAGCTCTTGGAGCGTTGTTTACCGCTCTTGCTGTTTTGTTGCGCGGGGAACCGGTCCTGGGTTTGGTTGCAGGCTTTGCCCTGGGTGTAAATGTGTTTGTTGCCGGAATTGTTGGTGGTACACTACCGTTTCTGATTAAAAAGCTGGGATATGATCCGGCCATGATGACGGGCCCGGTTCTGACAACGATCACCGATATAACCGGGGTGAGTATATATCTCGGTCTTAGTACTATATTCCTCGCCAGTTTACTGGTGTAAATCTGATTTGAATGAATTTCAGACGTTGGATACTCACCCTGTTCGGGGTTACTTTATTTCTGACGGTCACCGTCTGGGATGGATTTGCACAGTCCGGAATTGTAAAAAAAGAGCTGCCGGGATTTGGAGAAGTCGAGTACTTTGAAGGCGAAGTGATTGTACGTTTCAGGGATCAATCGCCCAGAGCAGAAATCGAGAGAGTAAAACGGGAAATGTCGATTCGCCGGGATCATGAATATGAGTTTCTGGCCATGCAGTTCATTGAATCGGAATATTCGGTAGAAGAATTGATCCGGTTTTTTGGAGATCATCCAGACGTAGAGTATATACAACCTAATTTTGTCTATCGGCTAATTGAACCCGTAGAGAGAATAAACCAGCAGAGCACAGAAGGTTTGATCCCGAACGATTCACTATTTGCGAGTCAATGGGGATTGAATAATGAAGGACAAACCTATGCCAGAGAGAACGGAAACCTGTTCAGTGGAACTGCTGGTGCGGATATAAGTGCAACGAATGCCTGGAGTCTGACGACAGGTTCCGAGAATGTGATTATCGCTGTTTTCGACACAGGTATCGATTATAATCATCCGGATCTGGCCGGGAATCTATATATCGATTCGGAGGCACGCCATGGGATCGATACCAGCCCGGGTTCGTTAACCCCAGATGATCCAATGGATAAAGACGGCCACGGTTCTCACGTCGCCGGTATTATCGGGGCGATGGGTAATAATCTGACGGGAGTAAGCGGTGTAAACTGGAACGTCAGCCTGATGGCCGTTCGTGTTTTTAATGATGACAATGTTACCAGTACCCACTCTATTCAGCAGGGATTTGAATACGCTATAGCGAACGGAGCTTCAATTTCTAACCACAGTTACGGCAGTGTAGTAACAAATGCTGAAAATATTGATCTGGATCAACGCAGGGTTTTTGAAAGTGCAGCTGAAAATGGTCATTTGGTTATTACGGCAGCCGGAAATCAGAATTTGAATAATGATGATTTTCCCAAAATGTTTCCGGCCAGCTATACCCTGGACAATATCATTTCGGTGGCTGCTACCGATTCGAATGATGAGCTGACCGTTTTTTCAAATTTCGGTAAGAATTCGGTACACATTGCTGCACCGGGAAACAGAATATTGAGCACATACTCTGACAATGGTTACAGCTTTTTATCAGGAACATCCATGGCAGCTCCTTTTGTAACGGGTGTAGCAGGTCTGATCAAATCGATGTATCCCGGGGCAAACTACCAGGAAATTCGGGAACGTATACTTTTTCATGCCGATCGATTGGATAACCTTCAGTATCAAATTATCGATGGAAGGAGGTTGAACGCACTCCATTCGTTGATTGAGGACGATGGGATGCCGCCAATAGCAGTTTCAGATTTGAGTATCAGCAGGTCCGGACAAAGATTTTTGATTGCAGAATGGACGGCTGTTGGAAAAAACGGTGGTGAAGGCAATGTGAAACAATATGACCTCAGAATTTCAAATATGCCCATTGATGAAAATAATTTTGATCAGGCACAACCTGTTGGTGATGAAATCATTCCGGTTCACGCAGGGGAGAAGCAATTGATTCGATTAGACGGACTGGAACCTCAAACGACATACTATCTGGCTGTGAAATCCGAAGATTTTTTCGGTAACCGGTCGGCAATTTCCAATTCGGTTGAATCTACACTTCAAGCTGCGCCGCATGCCGTCTTGCATCAACAGAATATAAACACCGGTCTGAACTCCGGTGATTCCCTTGAGGGATCCATTCAAATTTCCAACAACGGAGAAGGTCCTCTTCAACTGGAGGCCGCCGGACGTTTCAGGCCGATAACACTCTTCGATTCAGAAACAAGACAATTTCCATATTTTTATAATACGAACGTTACCGAATTGGCACCCGGATTCAACTGGGTGGAAAATGAGGATAATCGTCAGGTTATTGCTTTTGATAACACTACTTCGGGGATCCAGGCTGTAGAACTCCCATTTTCATTTCCCTATTATGGGATATTGAAAGATTCACTCTATCTGTCGGTCAACGGTTTTGTAACATTTGATAAGGTCGAAAATATGGATGCGACTAATCGGAACCGGCCTTTGCCAGGTATTCATGCTCCGAATGATATGATTGCCGTATACTGGTCGAACCTGGCTATGACGTCCAACAGTGAAATTACAGCCTATCACGATGATGAACATGACCGTTTTATTCTGGAATGGAATCGTATGACCCGCAATCCTGCTTTGATCTATGGAGACCTTGAACTCCGGTTTCAACTGATTCTGTACAAAGGCGGTGCAATGACCATGCAGTATAAAAACCTAAACAGGTCCATTGTCAACATAACGGCAGGCTTAAATGATTCGTCCGGCAGAAATGGTGTTCAATACTCCTTTAATGATGGTAAACTGGAAAATGAACTTGCGATAACATTTATTCCGGGACAGCCTGACTGGTTTGAAGTGAATGATTTTAATACCGTTATTGAACCGGGGAATACCGAAACGGTTCCATTTAAAATCAATGCATCCGGATTGCCGGCCGGGAATTATTATACTGAACTTTTCCTGCTTGATAATGATATCGAAACGATCAACCGAATTCCCGTAGAATTGCAGGTAGAGGGACGAGTTTCGGAAGCCCAATTCTACAATGCTTCGGTCGATCCGAGGCTTCAGAGGTTGGATCTGTTTGTAAATGGACAGCTTCTAAAGCACGATCTGCAGTTTAATGAGGCTACTGAAAAGATTACGGTTCCGGCGGGTATAAACCTGGATGTCGAGATATACTCGGAAGATTCGAACTCTGTTGAAGCCCCGGTATTATCCCAAAATATTCATTTTTCGGAGGATCAGCCGGTTTTTGTTATTGCAGCCGGGGTGAGCGATACCGGTGCGGGTATATCGCCGATGGCAGCAAGTCCGGATTTCAGGCTTTATGTCGGTGAAATAAACGAAGAGGATGTGGACGAAAATAAAGTTAGGATACATTTTTTTAATGCGATTGCTGATGTGGACTATGCAGGTGCTGTAGGGTTCTATCCGGATCAAAGGCCTCCTGTTGTCATTGCAGAGGATATACCCTTTGGTTTCGTGTCGTCAGGGAAAACGGTTTCCAAAGGTAATTTTGAAGTGGATGCTGTCAGTGGTCCTGATTTGCTCCGATCTTTTCAACTGGACCTGAGCGAGAGTGGTGGAGAGACGATCGTTGGAGTTTTTACCGGTTTTTCAAACCCGGCTGTATCCGATAATGGACTGCAACTCATCTATACAAATTTCAGCGGAGAAAATCGTCAGGCAGATACCGG
Source organism: Balneolaceae bacterium (assembly GCA_007132385.1). Classification (GTDB taxonomy): domain Bacteria; phylum Bacteroidota; class Rhodothermia; order Balneolales; family Balneolaceae; genus SLOU01. Next base: position 6,415 of record SLOU01000189.1, read on the forward strand.
CTCTGCCCAAGAGGGGCAGGCCCGTCATATGCCCGGACAATTTGAAGTTGAACAAAATTTCCCAAATCCTTTTAATCCGGTCACTCAGATTCAGTTTTCCATTCCAGATCAAAGGGATGTGCGGCTCGACATATACGATTTGCTTGGCAGGCGTGTACAAACACTTCTGAATGAGACCAGGCAGGCGGGTATTCACCGTATCGAATTTGATGGGTCTTCCCTTTCCAGCGGTGTCTATTTTTACCGTGTACAGGCTGGCGGGGAGGTGCATTCCAGAAAAATGATGCTGGTTAAATAGCATCATTGCCTGATATTTCGGACCTTGCATACTTATCAGGCATTTTGTTGTCTTCTTTAGTGGAGTTTACCAATTGTAACTCCATCGGATATCTGCACTAAAAAGTACCTGACGGTTCTCATTCATCAGTACCATGGAAGTGACAAATGCATCCGAATCGCGCCCGGCTACGATAACCTTGCCATTCGTTGTAAACCCATGCGCTTTGTAACTGATACGGTCGATACTACGGCTGCCGAAATGATAGCTAAACGATTCGATCAACAGGGTAGCCGCGGGTGGCCCCTGGATTCTCATTACTTTTTTCTCCCGGTGTTCGGTTCGTGTCAGAATGTCAACTACTTCGTGACCAAAAATAGAACCGGCAAAAAGCTGCAGTTTGTCGAGTTGTTCCTTGGTTGCTTCCTGAGTCCATTCAGGTTCAAAAGGTACTCTTCTGATCTGTTCGAACGGAGCGATATCTTCAGCAAGAAGCAGGCTGATCTGTTCATCAATCGCAATTTTCCGCTCAGACTGAATCAACTGGGCAAGGTCGATGCGATATCCGGCCGTTCCATCCGTCGCTTCAATCTGAGATACATCACGAATTGTCGTTTTTACCAGGCAGGAATCCCCAAGTTTGGGGCGATTTTTAATAACTATCTGGCCTTCTTTCCAGAATAATTGGTATTTATCGGGGATATTTAACGAATTTTCAACATCAGTGCTGGCCGGGAACAACCAGTGGCCGCATGCAGCCAGCTTATCGCCTGCTTCGATAGCAAAACTGTCACGCCCCATTTTTACTTCAAAATCCCTTGCAATCTTGTAATCGAGTGTAAGTTCGGTATTAAAAGATTTACCAATCCATTCATCTGGTTTCATGCGGCATATTTCGAAGTTTGAGACTGGTGATTTTCACATCAGGAGTCGTTATTATTCTCTTGCTGCTGTTGGTTCATTTGTGCACTATCCACAAATTGAAGCTGGTTTTTGAGTGATGTCTGAAGCTCTTCCACGTCTTCTTCTGTAATGAGGTCACTCAGATCTTCAATCCCGGCTTGAACAGCCAGGTTATAAACCAACCTGTAAAACAGCATTTGGTGGGCCATTGATGAAAGCTGAATTAACTGCTCTTGAGGAATCTGGGCCCCTGAAAGTTTTATTTTGTTCATTGTCGGTTCAAGTAATTTTTGGGCTTTTTCCGACATTTGCTTCTCGAGTTTGCCCGCTTTTTTATTTTCCTTACTGGTTACTTCTTTTCCTGAAGGGTCAACAATTTTCATATAGAATATATTCTTATTTGAATTCTTGGTTTTTACTTTTAACTAAAACAAATTGACGGGATATATCAATCCCAGTCAAAACTGACTTCGTTAAAATACGAAAAATAGACTTAAGTATGCGGATCCAGTGATTCGTAGTGGATTTGCACTTATTTATAAATCAAATAAGAGATAGGCAATATAATAGCTGTTTTTTAAAAACCAGAACGGCTTGCCGGAGTGGCAGGCCGTCTTTGCCCTTCTGGTTTGCATTTTGGTAATAAATGCATCCCGTTACCTGGTTTTAACCATTAACCATCAAGTACGTTGTCGATTAAATCGATCATTTTATTGAAAGCTTCTTCCTTGGTCTCCCCACCGCTGGTGAGTACCTTGCCTGCAGGGTCGGTTGCCGTGATTTTAATTTCCCATTCACTTCCGGCCTCGGAAGCAATGGTAAAACCCCGGTACCCTTCTTTTTTCAGCTTGTTGATTCGTTCGTGAAATACGGTTTCACGATCGTGATCCCTGTCGTTATGCATAGCCTGCTCCTTTTTTGTCAAGTCCTTTTTGTTTGGCTTCCATACTGTATCGCGTATGGGGGGCAAATTCCAGTCTGCCTTTTTCTATCGGTTTTCCGGTAGCACGGCAATATCCATAATTTCCATTTTCTATACGGTGCAGTGCAAGATCGAGCTTTTCAATAAATGAACGGGTACGCTCGATAAGCCGATAAGTCATAACTATATCCTGTTGATCGGATGCGGTATCTGCCATGTGATGCATGGTGGTTGAAGCATCATCATCGTCGGCCCGCATCATCTCCTTCAGATTTGTTTGCATCATCTCAAGTTCATTCAATGCATGTAACCGTTTGTCGAGAATCAGGTTTTTAAAATATGTCAGGTCTTCCGCACTGAATCCCTCAGAAATTCCAGTGTTTTTATTTTTTTTGGGTTCTTTAATTAAAGCTTTCATATCGCGGGTAATTCATTTCTGGTTTTTTATTATCTACCCTATTAATAATCATTTTTCCGCGATGGTTCTATAGGGATGAATATGAATCGGTTGTAGGGGTAGCCATTACACCGGAAAGTGACCGTTCAGGGCGCGAATTTTCGTTTAATTTGAATGATTTGATGTACCGGTCCAATTCAGGTACATGCGTCTGACATCTTCGATATGATGTTCAAGGTTTTCAAGTGTCCAGCCGGATACATCTATGGGTGGATGGATATGAGCCGTACATGATCCCTTATGAGTAACCAGCAACCCTCCTTCACTCAGCTTTCGATTGCCTTCGAAAAAAACAGGAACAATCGGATATCCAAGATCCATAGCCATTCGAAAAGGACCTTTTTTAAAAGCTCCTACGATCCCTTGGTGTTTTCTGGAGCCCTCTGGTGCCATGAGCAGGGACAACTGGTGTTTTTTTATTCGATTTTGGGATTTTTTCAGGGTTTCTATGGCATGTTCGGAGTGTTGCCGCTTAATGAATACCTGCCCTGTGATCCGGCCCAATATCAGAAAAACCGGATTGTACTGAAATTCCCATTTGGCAACGAACCGGATTCTGGGAAAGCCACAGGCCAAAATGGTAAACACATCGAGAGTAGAACTGTGATTGAAGATAAAAATGGCAGGTACGGGAACCTTCTTAACGTGCTTTTTAATAGAAAATCGAATACCAGCTATCCGAAGTGGAATCGTGCCCAAAGGGGGGACAAGCTTCTCCATAATGAAATTTGTCAGGCTTCCAAATGAAATGAATAAAAGAAGAAAAACAACAGGTGTATAAAGGATCAGCAACAGGAAGAAAACAAA
>SLOU01000094.1 GCA_007132385.1 Balneolaceae bacterium
AGGCCCGACAAAGAGATTATATTAAGACTCACATCTGCCCAATGCATGATACTGAACGTCGTAATTATCGAAATTGGAATAGAGACAGCAACAATCAGAGAAGACCGGCCGCTTCTAAGGAAAAGCAGAAGCATAATCATTACTAGAATGATCGCCTGAAAACCGGTATAGACCAGGTTTCGAATCGACATTTCAATAAAATCGGCCTGATTGCTAAGTACGTTTAAACTCACTCCGGAAGGTAAAATTTCCTGCAGATCATCCATAGCACCCATCACGCCACCTGCAGCCATTACAACATTACTGTCGCTTTGCCGGTAAATATTGATGATTACACCATCTCTTCCCTGTACACGTACATTACCGATCGGCTGTGCAATGCCATCCTCCACGTTGGCCACATCTTTCAGGTAGACCGGGTTTCCGTCGGTAGACCCCACAATGGTATTCCGGATTTGATCGATATTCTGGTAATCCCCGACGGTCCTGAGTGAATATGTAGTTTCTCCCTCATCCAGCTCACCGGCAGGCACCTGTACATTTTCCTGGCGCAACCGATTAGCTACTTCTCCAATGTCCAGATTATAAGTACGCATCTGGGCATTACTAATCTGAATATTGATCTGCCTGTCGAATCCGCCCGCTGTAGCAGCAGATGCAACACCGTTAATTCGCTCCAGTCGTTGTTCAAGTAGTTGTGTGGCAATTGTACGCAGTTCTCTCGGGCTCCTTGTATCGGAAGTCAGGGTCAGGACCACAACCGGTTCGTCGTTCGGGTCATATGAAAATACAATCGGTTGTTCGGCATCCTGAGGCAAGCTTCGGCGGATCATATCCAGCCGTTTTCTTACTTCTGTTTCCGCAAAAAAGAGGTCAGTACCCCAGTCAAAATTTAAACGTACCACCGATGCTCCCTGGCTGGAAAGTGAACGAACACGTTGTATACCCGAAACACTGCCAACCGATTCTTCAATCGGACGTGTAATCAACGTTTCTATATCCTCGGGGGCTACGCCATCGTAGGTTGTATATACTGTGACCGTAGGAAATGAGATGTCAGGGTATAGGTTTAGCCTTAGATTCGTAAGGCCAAATATTCCAAATCCGATCAATATCAAGCTTACCATTAAAAAGGTAACCGGGCGGGCGACTGCCAATTTGGATAGGTTTTTCATTGATTTTGCCTATTGATTACCGCCTTGATTGTTCCGGCCACTGTCACCATCACCTGAAGTTTGTGACGTTCCACTGCCAATGGATTCTTCTTCCTGATCACGTGTTTGCTGCCCGGCTATTCGAATCCTTGATCCGTCATTGAGCGAACGGTGTCCGGTAATAATCAGTTGATCACCTTCATCCAGTCCTTCCAGAACTTCAATCCGTTCACCCTGTTCCAGTCCTAAAGTAAGTTCACGCTGAACTGCAGAGTCGCCCTGTGCAACAAAAGCGGAGTAATTTCGCCGCAGTTCAACCGTGTTGGTTTCCGGCTCAATGTATGTTTCTACCTGCTCGATCATAGCCGACCTCGGTATAACGATCGTATTCTCATGCGTAACAAGCGTGATTCTCGCATCCACCAATACTCCCTGACGGATGGAAGGGTTCATCTCGGTGAGGCTGATCACTACTTCTCCTAACCCGGTACTGGAATTCAGCTGGGGACTGATACGGGTTACATTACCGGAAGCAGCCCTACCCTCCCGGTTGGAAAGTCTCATCTCCACTGGCAAACCTATCTGAATATTTTCCCAGTCGTCCATTGGCAGGAAAAGCCGGGTTTCATACCCGATCAAATTTGCAACTTCAAATGCAGTCACTCCGGTATTGGCTACATCTCCTTCAGCAATCATGCGGTTGAGCACAACACCATACACCGGTGACCGAATTTCAGTATTGACAAGATCTTCACGGCTTTGAGTCAGCGCTGCACGGGCAGATTCATACTGAGCCCGGCTACTCTCAAATGCAGCTCTTGCATCATCAAATTCACTGGAGCTTATTGCATTGGTATCAAAAAGAAAACGCTGCCTCTCATATTGGGTGCTATCCCGTTCGAATGCAGATCTTGCTTGTCTCATCTGGGCTTGTGCCTGTTCCAGATTATCTCTGTATGGAACATCATACACTTTCGCCATCAGTTGCCCCTGTTGTACGGTATCGCCAAGATCGACATGGATTTCTGTAATTCGGTTACTTACCTGTGGATTGACATTTACCACATCTTGTGCACGAATGGATCCAAATGAGCGAACCTGATCGGAAATGGATGAGGTCGTTACCGTAGTTACTTCAACACTTGTAGCTTGTTCACCACCGCCTCCCTGCCACTGTCCTGGTCCGCCCCCATTTCCAGATGAACCACCGCCACAAGAGGCAACGACTAAGGCCATTAGTACAAACAGTTGAATTTGTATTCCTCTTATTATCAAACTAATCTCTTTTTTAATTAAAAATTATCTTACTCAAAAATTCCTTTGGCTTGTTATATTTTTTCGAATTTCTCATAAAAACCGTAACTACATATATAACATTTACTTACATCATAAAAAACGATCCGTTTTTCCAGGTAAAAATTCCAAATTAGTAGCCCTGTACGAGAAAGTAGTTTAAATGTTACCAGAAAAAATGGATCAAATGGAATATATTAAGCCCATTTAAAAACTTTTACATTGAAACGAGCTAAAAAGAACGCAAAGATCAGCATATCTCTCCGGTATCCGGATCAATATAACATGCATCTCCCGTAACAGACCGCTGAATGTGTAATTCCCGCTCAAGTTCTGTGATGTATTTATCCAGCTTTGAATCTCCGGAAATTCTCTTATTACCTTCAACTATATATGGAAGCACCGAATCTGCCTTGTCATTATCTGTAACAATTTCAGATTGAAAAGAGACAACTAGCGATTCCAGTTTTTCCTCGATTTTATCTGCCTCTTGGTCTTTTTCGGCTCTATATAATGTAATCATCGGTTATAATTACTTTAAAAGATGAGATCCATTCAATTGATCTTAAAGAAATGACAACAACACTATTTACTACTATTCAATATCCATATAAAAGATCATAAAGCCCATAATTAACGTTTGTCAGGGCATTCCATTATTTAAATGATACAAAATGGGCAGAGATAAAAATAAATCGATAAAAAATGTCAACCTACTCCGTAGCGGCGACCTCTTCTTCCTTCTCTTTAGCCATTTCTACACGTTCCAAAAAGCGATCAGCCCTCAAAAAACCAACGACCCGAGCATCTTCGACTTCTACCCCCTCGCTGTTGAAAAACAAAATGGTTGGCACACCTGCAATATTAAATTCTTCGCGCAGCCTTTCGGATCGCTCCGACTCATATTGTGTCATATCCACCTTAAAACGGCGAAACTCCATTGTAGCATCAATGACATCAATGTCTGTGAATGTCGTGCGTTCAAGTTCAAGGCAAGGAATGCACCAATCCGCATAGAAATCCATCATAACTGGAGTACCGCTTTGAATCGCTTCTTCAAACTTTTCATCCGAATAGGCTTCCCATACAATCCCTTCTTTTTGGAGGTTTTGTATAAACAAAACACCCAATAATATGGTCGCAATACCCACACCCCATTTGATTCGAGTAAATATTTTCTTTTTTCTTCCGGTCTGTTCAAGAAAACCAAGATAAACTCCGCCCGCCAAAAGAGTTGCAATTATTACGTGCATGGAATAACCTGGTGCAAATGCAAGAGCAAGATAAAAAGCTGCAACTCCGACCAAAACGACTCCAAATACCTTTTTCACCCATACCATCCACGTACCAGATTGTGGTAATTTGGACAATAAACCGCTAAAGGTTCCCAGAATCAGATAGGGAAAACCAAGTCCAAGTGCCATCACAAAAAAGATAGCGAAACCAAACAGCGGATCTCCCTGTGAGCCGACAAATGCCAACAAGGCTATGATCGGGGGTCCGATACAGGGTGCTGCAAAAACACCGACCACCAAGCCGGAAAAAAAATGGCCAAAGACGCCGGTTGTTTTTCTTTGAGTTCCACTTAGTGATTGCATCCAGGAAGAAGGTGGTTGCAATTCATATAGGCCAAACATGCTGAGTGCCAGAGCAAAGATCAACACACCGATTCCAGCCAAAACCATCGGACTTTGCAGCCAGCTTCCAAAAATAGCACCGGTGTAGGCAGCTGCAACACCCAGTACACTGTACATCATCACAATTCCCAATACATATATTGATGCCATAGTAAAGGAATATCCGAGTTTGCTCTCCTCACCTTTTTTGCTTCCAAACAAGCCAACAGTCACCGAAAGCATCGGGTAAATACATGGGGTAAGGTTCAATGCCAATCCAATCAGAAAAATGCCGGTCAGTGCCCAAAATAGACCAAGAGAATCGAATAAAGCTGCGATTTCACCACCACCACGTGCACTTAATGCATCTGTTATGGAACCACGTTGCTCTTCAACCCCTTCAAAAAGCTGCTGATTTAACGGTTGATAACCGGTTCCGGCTGCAGAAACTTCTACAGGTATCTCCAGGTCAACGGTAGTAGGAGCCAGGCAAACTTCATTATCACACGCCTGTAATCTCAATGAGCCTGTCAGATTATACTGACCTGTCTCAATATCTTCAGACACGGAAAGTGTCACAAAGATCGGAGCCTCTCCTTCAAAAACATCAACCGGTTGTTCTGCAAAATCAAAATTATATTCTTTCGATGGAGGGTATTGAATACCGGTTACTTGAATTCCATCCACTTCATCTAACAACAACTCTGTGCCAATTAAAAAATCCTGTGATGGCTGATCGGAATTCACATGCCATCCATCCTCCAGATTCAGAAGTACCGCAATCCTCGTTGTGGTACCGGCCGGAATAACATTTTGGGAGTGAAGTACTTCAATATTGGCCTTGTCAGCGCTCGACATCGATGTCTCGGTAGTAAATCCCTGCTGCTGACCTATAACCGGCATAGCATAGCCAAGCATCAACAGGGTAAAGACAAGGAAGCTGGAAACTAAAGACCGGTATTGCCTGGATTTACCCAAAAACATAGTTCATTTGATTTAGGTAGCTTCAAGACCGAAAATTATGAATTTTTACCATAAAAGCGTTTAACATTTTCTGCAGCCATAATATGCGAATTCCCATATATAACGCAGCCACTTCAACTTCATTCCATCCGGCAGCGGTAAATTTTCAGGATACTTCTTGTTTTATATCAAGCCTGTTGCTGCAATTTGGATTTATATGCCATTGCATAGATCTTCATCTGTTTCACCATAGAGGCAAGCCCATTTGATCTGGTTGGAGACAGATGCTCCTGCATTCCAATTTTTTTTATAAATTCCGGGTTAGTAGAAATAATTTCGTCCGGTTCCTCTCCGCTATAATACCTTACCATTAACGCGACCAATCCTTTGGTAATTGCAGCATCACTATCGGCTCGATAAATAACCTGATGATCCTTCAATTCGGCAATAAGCCAGACTTGCGATTGACACCCTCGAACCAGATTGTCATCTACTTTATGTTCATCCTCAAGGGGGGGCAGCTTCTGGCCAAGTTTAATAATATACTTATATCTCTCCTGCCAGTCTTCCAAAACACTGAATTCACGTATAATTCGATTTTGTTTTTCCTGAATACTCATAATCCTGTAATATAAGCAATTAACGACTTGATATACAGGTATTTTGGCCACGCTTAATCACATCGCTTTTTCCGAGGAAATTTCAATGGATACATTCCCTTTTATTCCCTGGATATCCCCTTTATCGTCTTTTATGGGTTTTGCTGAATCGATGACAGGTATCAACTTTCCTGTAAGTGAACGAATGCGATATACAAGGGTACTCGAATTACCCGAAAAAACTTTTCGAAAATGCTCTTCGACAGACGGCCAATCATCTTCTGCAATTATTTTTTGGTAGGATTTATCTTTGAGCTCATCCTGCTTTTTACCTGTAATTATTCTGAAGTTCTCACTTAGAAATGAAAATACATAATTACCTTTACCAGATTCCTTCAGCTTGTATGTGTATTCGGTCTTTTTACCGAAAATTCGATCATGTCCGGTATTCCTCTTTTTCAGCATCTGGATAATTCGCCTCTGCATAGACAAATTGCTGATCTTAATCCTTATAATCTGTTGACCGTTATTCGTAAGCAAGCGGGTTTCCGCTTTAACTTCTATTGATTCCCCATTCTGATTTTTAAGTATCAAATCGAATTTACGATCATCAAAATCACTGGGTTTAAATGAGTCAAATCTCTGCCGGAAACTTTCCAACTGGCGCTCCGACAGCATCTCCCAGAATTTTAACTGTTTCAACTCCTCAGTATCATATTTTACAAGTTCACGGAACATTTTATTCGCTGATATAATATTCCCCTGCTCATCAACATCAAGCAAGGTGCTTTTTGCCTCTTCATGCAAATCGTCGAACTCGACCCGGGTATCCAGAATTTTCTTTTCTGATCTTTTCCGTTCCGTAATATCATGCTGATAAGAAACCCAGTGAGTAATATTTCCATTCTCATCTGTCAAAGGGTGTATATCCCACTGATTTACAAATTCTGATCCATCTTTTCTGTAGTTGACGGTATGACCAAAAAATGGCTGACCGGCTTTCAACCTGTTTTTTAGTTTCTCCAATACTTTTGGATCTGTTTTTTCTCCCTGTAGTATTCTCGGTGTTTTTCCTATCACCTCTTCACGGCTATAACCAGTCATCCGAATAAAACCATCATTGACATAAACAATTCGAGGCCCTGGCATCTCAAGCTCGAGATCTGTGATCAGAATAGAATCATAATCACTGCGAATTGCTCTTTCAAGCAATGTTAGTGAGTGTTTCACCCTGTCAATCTCCTCCTGAAACTCTTCAAAAAGTTTTTTTAGCTTTTGCAGAGAGTGTTGATCTTTGCTACACTCTTTCAGAATATGTAATATGCTTCCATCCATACGAGCAGTTTAACTTACATTTCGGTTCAGAATCTGAACATTTCAACAATCGGGTATCGTTCCATTTTTTTCAAATCATCATTAGCAATATTCATTATTAAAGATCAGATATTGGATCGTTTTGATGTAATTAAAAAATTGCTACTAAAGTTACTTATTCCATTTTTTGATTTTTTTCCCAAATCATGTTTCAATCACCCTGAGAACTATATTTTTAGTAATACTGACTTCCTTATTTACTACTATGACAGCACATGCGCAAAACAACGACCCAGATATTCAGTTTTCAATCGATCACCTTGCAATCGCCGTAACTGACCTGGAAGAAAGTGAAGCTTTTTATCGTGATGTTGTCGGCTTGAAACAAATTGAAGAACCATTTGGAGTTGGAAGGCATGCCTGGTTTGATTTGGGTCAGGTGGAGCTTCATGTAATCAGAGCAGCTGATGAACGCAGAAAACGAAATCTTAGTAACCATCTGTGCTTGAGTGTGAATGACATGGATCAGTTTATAGGTCGAATTACATCACACGGTGTGCAATTTTATGATGCGTCAGGAAATCCAGGTGAGATAAATATACGTCCCGACGGCATTCATCAAATATACATTACCGATCCGGACGGATACTGGATTGAAATTAACGACAATTTCTGAATGATCATTTTATTCGCACAACCATTTGAATGTGAATGCTGACATCTTCGGGGCACACGCTATGTAACATATGGCTCGTTAATCAGTAAAAGGTGATATACTCGCTTAGAAACTGATAACATGACCAAACTATTCACAATAGCTGTCTCACTGTTTCTCTGTGCATTTTCTATCAATGATTATAAAGATGATGCTTCAGAAGATAGTGGAGAGGAATATACTATTCAGGCGTTATTACTGATGCTGAATCGGGAGATCCGTTACCGGCTGCCAATATTTTAATTGAAGGTAGTTATAGTGGCACAATCAGTAACAGCGAGGGATATTATATACTCAAGCTCAAGAAATTACCCGCAACGATCACTGTTAGATATATAGGTTATCATTCCCAGACCCGAACGATTGAAGAATTGAGCCGTAAAGATCAGCATTTCGCTCTTGAACCTGCCTCTCTGGAAATGGAAGAAGTTGTGGTAACCGATCGCGATCCTGCCCAGTCTATAATGGAACGAGTTATTGCTCGTAAACAGATCTGGCGCGAACAGCTGGAAAATTACAGATCCGAAGCTTATACCCGAACCACCCTGAAAAGGGATACATCGATTGTATCGATTTCTGAAGCTTTCTGGGATATTGAAAAAGGACACCATGAAATACTCAAATCCCAAAAACGTACTTCAAACCTCGGCGATGAAGTCAATTTCACCCATCGGATTCAGCCAGATCTCCAGAATTACCGACTATGTGGTAAACACAGAATTACCGGATATATTATATCGGGAAGATCGTCAGTATTCTGTTGATACAACAACTATCGACAATACCATGCTTGTTGAAGAAAACCTCGTAAGAGTGCCACTAACCCTGGAAGAAGATAATGCCTATAAAACTATTGATAGTACAGCTACTCTGGAAGAAGCTTTCCGGCCAACAGGGTTCCTTGCACGTGCCATGCTAAACGATGATAATCAAGCGGGAGAAGGTTCAATTGGCAATTCAGTGAACCGCGTAATTCCGGATGGACTCAGTCCACAAATATCGTTTAACCGGGTGGAAGACTTCCATCTTGGTATTGATTATACCCACCGGCTTGGCAGAGCAATCTTCCAGGTGCAGGCAGGTTACAATACTCACGCCAAAAACTGGAACCATGGGGGAACTATCAAATATCGGTGGCTCGACCATACAAATGTAAATTCAACCCTGTTTGGCAGTCATTTTGTAACAAATGATGATCGTTATCTATCCAAATACCCCCACTGGCTCAATAGCCTGTATTCATTGTCGGGGTTTGACGACTATTTTGATTATTTCCGAAATAAAAGAACGTCAACCGGAATACGCTTTGGAATAAATCGATTCCGGTTGGATAGTAAGTTTACATTTCACAATGAAGAACACTCTTCCATTACTGGTGATGTGTTTGATTACAGTTTATTTGGCTGGCATAAAGATCGAAGATGAAATCCTGCTGTTCAGGAAGGTACTTTGAAATCTATATCTGTAGATCTCGGTATCAACCGTCGAAGTGATACATTCGGCATTACCGGTAACCGTTCAGCCCGTTTTCTCGCAGAACACAGTACAACCCGAATGGGTAGCGATTTTGATTTTACCGTTATGAATTTCTTTTAAACTGGAAAGTTCAAACCTTCTTTCAGAGGCGGCTTTTCCCAAATACCCTGGACCTGCAATTCAGGGCTGGAACAGCCAGCGGGGAGCTGCCAGTTCAACGCAATTTTACTATCGACGGAACCATGACAGCATTTACCCTTTTTGGTGTAATGAAAACCAGACGAAATCTGCCATATGAAGGCTCCGAATACTGGCAAGTTTACGGTGAACACAACTTCCGCACAATCCCATTTGAACTTATCGGCATTCAATCATTAACAGATAGAGGGTGGGGAATCATTCTGTTCGGCGGCATCGCCAAGAGCCGTTTTAACAAGACAGGCCACTTTCCGGAAAATTACTATGATCACAGGATTGACAACCCGCGGGCTTCATTCGGAGGCAGGGGTCAGCCTGAATTCGGTTTTTGGAATTTTACGCCTCGATATGGCTGTACGACTGAATTCACCGGGTTATTTTTTCGGCTTCAGCCTTCCGAGGTACTTTTGAAACTTGAACGATTCAT
>SLOU01000230.1 GCA_007132385.1 Balneolaceae bacterium
ATATTTTTAATTTTATTCTCAGTCACTTCCGCCTCAGGCCAGGAGTTGCACCTGAGGCTCGACAATGTTGAAGAGCTTGCCGAAGAGTACAGTCCTGAATGGCAAGCTTATCAATATCTGATGGATTTCAGAATCCGGGGTGAAGAAGCCGAAGTCACACGGATAAATCCAACACTGAACTACGATCTTGAATTTCTGGACGACGGGGTGATTTCCGAATATGAGCACTTTGCCTTTCTGGCAAAGGAGTTCCGTACACCGGGCCATTTCAGCAATCTTAAGAACCGGCGTGATACTGCCATCCGTGAAGCCCGGCAGGAGATAAAAACCGGCCAGGCGGAATGGCTCGCTGAAATTCGTGCAAATTTCGTAATGATCGTACTGATCAAAAATGAACTGGATATTCTGGAAAAAGTTCAGGATCTGACTCAGCGCATCATCCGTGACCTTGAACAGCGGTCGGATGAAGGAGAAGTATCGGGAATTGACATACAGCTCCTGCGGATGGGCCGCCATAATATCAGCAGCCAGATACAGCAACAGCGTCTGATCCTGGAAAATGAGAAAAGCAGGTGGCTGACCAGAATGGGGCTGGTAGAACAGAACGAGGTGGTTTTTACAGGGGATTTTTTGAGGGCCGATTTTTTTCTGCCAAATCTTGAGGAACTTTTGAAGGAACTGGAATCGTCGCCATCCCGCCTTGCCGGGCAGTTAGCACTGGAGCGCTCGTCGATCGGGCTGGATCTTGAGCAGAGCCGCAGGATTCCGTCGTTTGAACTACGTGCAGGGTACAATGTGTTTCATCCGGACTTTCACGGATTTATCGTAGGGTTCTCGATTCCACTGCCCCTGCTGAACCGAAACCGGAAAGCCATCGAACAGTCACGTTCGGAAATCCGCTATCGCGAATTGAGCCTGTCGAATGAGGAAGAAAATCAGGTAACCGAAGCTAAACAACTTTTCCGATCCATCCTCTTTTACCGCGATAAGCTGGAAAATTATCCCGAAAACCTCGATGACCCGGAAGCCATATCACGGACACCGATAGAACTTCCCGGCGGAGAGCGGATGAGGCTTGGCACCCTGGCTGATGTACGTGTAAGCTATTCTCCTGCAAATATATCTCGTGAAAATGCCAGCCGGATGATAGTCACACAAGCCAACATAGCCGGGGGTGACCCAAGGGGAACCGTGAACAATCTCCGGGAAAATGTAAATGGAAATATAGACCTTTCCGACGGTTACGTCATTAATTTTGAGGGGCAGTTTGATCAGGAAGAACAGGCCAGCAGCACCATACTGTTCGTTAGTTTTTTTCAGTGGTGTTTATCTTCCTGGCACTGTTCCTGGAATTCCGTTCAGTAAAACAGACTTCACTGATTCTGATCAACCTTCCGCTCGCTCTTATCGGAGGAATTCTGGTTGTTTGGTTTAGCGGTGGAACGTTAAGTATTGCCGGTCTGATCGGTTTTATCACCCTGTTTGGGATCACTGTCCGGAATGGTATCATTTTGATTTCACAATACAATAAACTGATTCGCGAAAAAGCGATGAGTGCACGCAAGGCGGTGGTTGAGGGATCGATGAATCGTTTACAGCCGATATTAATGACTGTAATGACAACCGCATTGGCACTGCTGCCTTTGATATGGGCGGCCAATCAGCCCGGGAATGAAATTCAGGGGCCGATGGCAGCCGTCATTCTTGGTGGACTCGTCTCGGCAACGGCACTCAACATGATTGTTGTACCATTGTTATTTGACTGGTATTTCGAGAATTGAGTGTTCGAGTGATAACGGCTATATCGTTCGGGTTCAATCCTCAAATTCCGGGAGGTCCGTTTTGCTGAAATCTTCACCTGTATAAAAAAGCGGTTCATGAAGCGACGATACCAGTGCATATGAGAAGCAATCGCCATAATGTAATCCGGCGGAATGTCTCCATTTACCAAATCTTCGATAGGCTGATCGTGCCAGTTCAGCATGTTTTTTTTTGTAACAAGTTCATCATTACCAAATCATTTTTATACGTATAAAAACATAAAATTCAATTATTGCAGGATTATTTAATGTTTAGTGGTTCCCGGCAGAGGGGCCAGTTGGAGTTTGCCGGGATAAACGGTTGAATACAGACAGAAATCAATTGTTGCTCTGCGAGAATGCTTTGCAACGATTTCTTCAAACTTGATATAAGTTGGAAGGCTGGGGCAAAAGCCTTCGGGTGATAAAAAAACAGATCATCCGTAAATAAATAACATCATCTACATATAAACAGATAAAAATGGCTTTTAAGGAATCTAGCCTTCAAACGGGAGAGGTATTTCGAAACAGGGCAATAATCGCTTATCGTCTATCAGAATTACTACGAATCTGCAAGTTCTACAGATTCGGGCTTTACCTTTTTCGAATAAAAACGAAGTGGATCTACCTGTTCTTCCTTTTTCTGTTTGCCGGATTTAGTTCAACAGAGCTGCATGCACAGGTTTTGCCCGATGCAACCCAGGATTTTACCGGCTATAGTAATTTGGATGACGGAACCGATCGCTGGGGTAGCCCGGATAATTTTTTTATTCTGAATGCCTCACGACCTTCCAGAATAAATGCCGATCAATGGGGTGCTTTTCTTAGTGATGCGCAAGCTGAGGGAATTGAGAAAACCGATTGGTTTGAGATTACGCCAAACCCGGCTTCTGATCTGGGAGGATTTGAAGTTGAGGATATTTTTATTGGTGAGTATGACTATGGAGTAAGTGTTGCCCGTTTTCAGAACGTAATCGTACAGGGATTTCAGGGTGAGACGATGGTTGCTGAGACCATTCCGTTTACAAGTCAGTCAGATAACGAAGAAACCAGATACCCCATCGACTATTCCGTATTTGAGGGATTTCAGATTGATCGCTTTCGGGTCACATTCACAACAAACAGCCAAACCCCGCCCGATGTGTTCAATTTGGTGGAATTTACCATTAAGAATGCCAGTACCGAGGCGCCGGAACCTCCTGAAACATCTGTACCTTTAAGCGAAAGCCCCACCTTAACATTTACGGAAAACTCAGCCGATATTACGGGAGATAATATTGCATCAGATGGTGAGGGTGGCTCTCAAGCCATTTCTGATATTGAAATTCAGGTTTTCAATATCTCTGATGAGGACGGAACATTTCTGAATTCTCTTGACTGGAAAGGCCACGATTTTCTTGGGAGTGGCGACTCGAATTATTCAGGTCTTACCTACGATAATAATAACGAAGGCAATAAAGGGATGTCTATAAAATCTGCAGACGGCAGTGAATTTCGTCTCATTCAGTTTACCTATTACAACTGGGGAGAAAGCAGCTCTTTTACCAATACCATAAAAGGATACCGGGACGGCACCGAGGTTGCTTCGATGACCTTCGACGGTTTTGATCCGGACTGGAATCCCCAAACAGTTACTTTAGGCGAGTCATTTTCTAATGTAGATGATGTAAGGCTCTATATCAGCGGTGCCGGATGGAATGGAGATGGTACCACAAACCACAGTATCAATAACATTCAGATTACAACACCTGTTGAAATAGAAGCTGGTCCGCCGGTTTTTACAAGCACGCCGGTAACCGAAGTGGAATATGATCAGGCTTATACCTATGAAGCAACGGCCGACAGTGACGGCGATCTTGATATCACCATTTCCGCAGTTTATCTGCCCGACTGGCTTACGCTTGGCGCCACACTCTCCGGTACGCCATCCAAAGAAGATGTAGGTACGCATGATGTCATACTGCGGGCTACCAATACAGAGGGGTATATTGATCAGGAGTTTACCATTGAGGTAACTGACAATGTTCCACCGGTAGCGGAATCTTTTACTCCGCCACATAATGAAACCGATGTGGATCACGATACTGAGCTCAGTATCACCTTTGATGAAGAAATAACATTTGGCGAAACGGGTGTATTGCATTTGCATGCCGGTACGGATGATACTCCATTTGCATCATTTGACCTTTCTGTTACGGCCGATAAGAACAGATTTGACATTTCAGAAGATGAACGGACACTTACCTTTAATTATGGTACGTCATTTCACCCAGGTACTGAAATAACCGTAACCCTGAGCGAAGGTTTTGTGGAAGATGCTCATGGCAACCAGTTTGCCGGTTTTGATTTGGCATCCGGTACCTGGCAATTTACCACAGGAGATGTTTTTGCCGGCGGCTCCGGGACGGAAATTGATCCATACCAGGTAGCTACTGCAGAGCAACTAAACAGCGTTCGTGATTTTCTTGATAAACATTTTATTCAAACGGCAGATATCGATTTGGGCGTTAGTCCCTACAATGAAGACAGCGGCTGGGAGCCGATTGGCGGCACCGGTGCTGGCGCTTTTACGGGTTCGTTTGATGGCAATGGAAACATGATATTAAATCTTAGTATAGATCACCCTGATTTATCATCGGTTGGATTGTTTAGGGCCAATGCAGGCAAAATGATAAATATTAAATTATATGATGCGGATATTAAAGGGGAAAGTTTCGCAGGTGCTTTGACAGGCAGGAATGATGAAAACGGTATTATCGAAAACTCCAATTCAACCGGAATATTGGTTTCCGATCATACATCTGGCGGACTTGTGGGTTTAAATGGTGGAGTAATTCGGTTTTCAGGTTCTTCTGTTGACGTTTCAGGCATAGGAAGTATAGGTGGTTTAGTGGGCATAAACGGCTTTGGTGGTGCACTGATTGAGCATTCTCATGCCACCGGAAATGTTATTGGCATTTTGGACGAACCTATGTCCATTGGTGGGTTGGTTGGGAGTAACCGTGGATCTACTATTCGTTATTCATACGCAACCGGATCAGTTAAAGGAAATTCAGGTGTTGGTGGCCTTGTGGGGAACAACAGAGACAATGGTGCTATTATTGAAAACGCATATTCAAGCGGATCAGTAAATGCTGTTGGAGAAGAGATGTTCATCTCAGATGTTGGTGGATTGGTTGGGAGCAATCGTTTTGACGCTCATATTAAACAATCCTACTCTTTTTCAGCGATAAGTGGTTTTACCAATGGTGGATTGGTCGGAAGAAATCAGGCAACAGTTCTGGAGAGTTACTGGGATATAGAAGCATCAGGACAGACAAGTTCTGATGCAGGGATTGGTCTCACAACTTCTGAAATGAAATCTCAATCCACCTTTACCGATGCCGGCTGGGATTTTGATAACGTCTGGCAGATCGATGAGCTTCAAAACGGCAGCATCTCCTACCCTTATCTCCAAAACAATATACAAGATCCCGCTCCGGGATACCTGGAAGTGAGCATGCCGACGGTTGTCACAAACGAAAATCTGGTAAATCTCACATCAAATTCGGTGGATGTAACCGGAGAAGTAACCGATGATGGCAACCTGGAAATTACCCAAAGGGGCTTCGTCTGGGCAACAGACGCCGCTCCGGGCGATACCACACTTGTATTGTTGGGCTCGGGTGAGGTTACATTTACGGAGACGATCAGCGATCTGCCTCCGGCTACGGCTCTGTATGTTCGTTCATTTGCAACAAACATGATTGGAACGGTTTACGGCGACCTTGTCTCCTTCGAAACAGGAACGGGAGAGCTTCTGCTGACCGGATCGTTTACGGTGCTTGAAAAAGTATATGACGGAGAAACCGCAGCAGTTATTGATCAAAATAGTTTGAGTCTTGGCGGGGTGTACAGCGGCCACAATGTTGAGGTGGGCGATGTAGTGATTGAGTTTGAAGATGCGGATGCCGGCACTGATAAGCAGGTGTCAGTTCAATCAGTGTCACTTTCCGGGGATGATGCGGGCAGATATACAATCTCGCTGACCGGCGCACCGCAATCCGTAGCAGTCATCACCCCACGCAAGATTACCATTACTGTTGACCCACAGCAAGTTGTGTATGGGGTGGATGATCCGTTTATGACGTACGAGATTACGTCCGGTGATTTTGTTACCGGTGATAAGGTTTCAGGAGAATTGGAGCGAGATCCGGGATTAGATGTTGGAAAGTATGCGATCCAGCAGGGTGATCTGAGTGCCGGTTCAAATTATGATATAACCTATCAGCCCGCCGATTTCGAAATCACCCCGCGCGAGTTGACGATTATGGCAGATGCAGGCCAATCGAAAAACTTCGGGGAAATCGATCCGGAATTAACCTTTGATGCAGCCAACTTTGGCTGGAAAGATAATGAGTCGTTGCTGTCCGGAGTGCTTGGGCGTAAATCCGGCGAGGATGCCGGTCAGTATGCGATCACCCTGGGTGATTTGTCCGCCGGGGACAATTATACCATTAAATTTATCGGGGACGAATTCTCCATCACACCAAAAATGTTAACAGTAAAGGCCGATCCGGGTCAACATAAATTCATTGGTGCTGACGATCCTGTGTTCACCTTTACCGTTGAAGGCTTTATGTTTAAAGATGATGAATCGCTTATTTCCGGTGGACTTGACCGACAGAGCGGTGAAAATACGGGTGAGTACGCTTTGTTGCCCGGCTCTGTTGATGCGGGACCGAACTACTCGATCGATTTTGTGAGTGACGTATTTACCATCATTATGACGCCCCCGGTTGTCGTAGAGACTTCCCAGTCTGATGGACAAACAGACCTGCCAACAAGCTCAGAGATATATGCCGGTTTTGACCAACCGGTTTTCGCCGGCGACCTGGATCTTGTGGCGGTCACGGACGCCGCTCAGAACCCTCTTTCGGTAACAGCCACGGTGGAGGACAACACCTTGAAAATCCACCACGACGGGCTGCAGCATCTTACAACCTATACCGTAACAATCCCGCCCGGCTCGCTTGTCAACTCCGATGAGGTTGAAAATGAATCGCATGCCTGGTCATTCACAACGAGTCTTCCGGCACCGGACCCGGTTACATTGTCCGCTCCGAATGAGGGCGAAGGGTCCATCGGCCGCACGCCGGAGTTAACATGGCAGAGCTCTGATGGGGCTGCAACATACCGGGTTCAAATCAGTGATACCGACGGGTTCGACAACCTGCTGGTGGATGCAGATCAGCTTGAAGCGACCTCCTACGAAGCAGCCGAAGCCCTGGACTATTACGGGACTTATTACTGGCGCGTTCAGGCCTCCAACAGCAGCGGGGACTCCGAATGGTCGGACACGGGGTCGTTTGTCACCCTGGCCCGCACGCCGGACCTCCTGTTTCCGGCTCATCAGCAAGTGGAGGTCAGTACAGCGCCGGTTCTGGAGTGGTCGACCCCCCATGCCGGCAGCCCCTATCGCGTTCAGCTTTCGGCTGGGGCCAATTTTACCGAGCTGCTTTCCGATTCGCTTGTAAGCGGGCCGGCGGCAGTGCTGCAAGGTCTGGACGACGGTCAGGACTACTACTGGCGGGTCCGGCTGGAAAGTGAGAATACCACCAGTGCGTGGGCAGGCGAGCAGCGGTTCCGGACACGCGGGGCGCCGGCCGCCAGCCAGCATGAGCAGCACGTACAAGGTATCGTTGAGTTTGGCGGCACCTCATCCGGACAGCGGCAAATCGCGGAGCTCGACTACCGGCTGATGGGGCTGCCCGGCGAGGACCGGTTCCGGATCGATGATTTCCTGGAAGGCGACTATGGCACTGAATGGAAGGCTTTCCTGGATACGGGCGCTGAGGTGGATTATTTCCAGGAGTTTGACCCGGATGACGAGCGGTTCGTTTTTACGCCCGGCCAGGGTTTCTGGGTGCTCAGTAAACACGTGCTGGAGGTGAATACGTCCATCCAGGGTGTGAGCGTCCATGAAGGTGATGCATATAGCATAGAGCTGAACCCGGGCTGGAATATTATCTCCAACCCCCATCAGCACGCGGTAAGCTGGCAGGATGTTCTGGAGCTGAATGAGATAAACGGGGACCTGTTCGGCTATAACGAGCGGTTTGTCAGTGTGGACAGCCTGCATGCCTTACAAGGGTATTACTACTATAACGACATCGATAGCCCGGCTCAGAGCCTGGAGATCCCTTATACCGGGATGGACCAGCGGCGAAAGAAGAGTGAACCGAATTTCCAGCTTGCGGCACATGTAACGGCAGGTTCTTCCAGGGCAGTCATTAGCGCGGAGTTTGAAAATGGCCACGACTTTGATGTGGAGCTGGTGTATGGCGTTGCGGCTGAGAAGCAGGGCACGTATTTGCGGTACCACCCGTCGCTGGAGATGAGCCGCTACGGAATGGTGCTGACCGATGAGTCGATCGGCCGCGGCGGGTTGTTGCGGGGTGAGAGTGTGTATAGGGAAGATGGGTCCAGCTATTACCTGGAGCTGAAAGGCAAGGTGGGTTCAACCTTCACCTGGACAACCGATCTGGATGGGTTGGACAGCCATGCGAGCGTGCTGATAGTAAATCCGGTCACGCAAAAATCCTGGATTCTTGAAGATGGCGATCACGCTGAGGCAGTGTTAACAGAGCCGCACGCAACCTATGAGGTTTACGTTGGCGATGAGTACTACCTGCAGGAGAAGCAGCAGAATATGTTGCCCATGGAGATCTCAATGGAACCCAACTACCCGAATCCATTTAATCCCGTTACCAATATCCGTTATTCCATTCCTCAGCAGCAACATGTGCGGCTGGAAGTGTATGATGTGATTGGCCGCCGGGTGAGCATACTGGTTGACAGCGTACAGCAGCCGGGCTGGCATGTGGTGCAGTTTGATGGCCGCAACCTGGCCAGCGGTGTCTATTTTTACCGGATTGCCGGGGATAATATGCTGCAGGTAAGGCAGATGACTTTAATTAAATAGTTTGTGAACCCTTTATAGCCTGGCTTTTCACTGCTGAAGCCGGAACATGACATGAGATACCATTTTGGTTATTTCAGGTGTCCGAGATTTTGGGTTCACTTCACAGGTAAGGAGGTAATTTATACTCATGGAACAGGGAAAGATTCTGGTTGTGCCAACTATAACGTTTGTTAGCCACCTAATCCTGTAGAGAAATCATATACAATTTTTGTTCTAAATTCTGTACATTTAATAGAACGTAAATTAACCCTCCCAATTCATGTTGAAAATTCAACTTGACCAAGATATTCGATCACTCTCAGAATTTCGAGCTAATGCAGCCTCTTATATAGAGCGTGTTAAATCAAAACGTCGACCACTTGTCCTTACCCAACATGGTAAAAGCTCTGCAGTATTAATTGATGTAGAAGATTATCAAAAACTGCTCAATAAGATTCAGTTATTGGAAGAATTAGCCACTTCCCGAAAGGAATTGGATAATGGTAAAGGTGTTAGCCAGGAAAAATTTTTTCGTGAATTGAGAGCCAAATATTCATCATGAAAATTATTTGGTCACCAACTGCCAAATCCAAAACCATTGAAATTCTCGATTACATTTCTGAAGAAAATCCAGACGCTGCTTTAACTCTTATTGAACAGTTCGAAACAGAGGTCGAAAAATTAAGACAAAACTCAGAATCAGGCAGAGTTTTACCAGAAACAAAAAATGATAAAATTAGGGAGATCGTTGTTCATAAAAATTATGGAGTCATTTATGAGATTAACCCTGATAGAATCGAAATCTTAACAATACGTCATTTCCGGCAAAATTTTTCCTCTTCTAAGCTATAGTTCAATTCCGTGGCTAATCGATTTAGCGGCTTCATCTTTGCTGAAGCTTATCAAACTAAGAAGTATATTCCGTGCTGTAAATAACAGCGTGTGCGGAACGTATGTCACCCA
>SLOU01000242.1 GCA_007132385.1 Balneolaceae bacterium
CGTTCACGAGAATGATCAGAAGTCTATAGATAAACTTCTGCCCTACAGCTAAACTTCTCCGATAAATTTTAACTTTAAAACGTTACAAAAATGCCACGTTCAAGAAATTTGGTGGCTTCCCGTCGCCGTCGCCGGAAAATTATAAAGCAGGCGAAAGGCTACTGGGGCAAACGTAAAAACGTCTATACCATTGCAAAAAACGCGGTTGAGAAAGGTCTTTTATACCAATACCGCGACAGGAAGACCCGCAAACGCAACTTTCGCAGGCTTTGGATTATTCGTATTAACGCTGCCGCCAGACAAAACGGGACTACCTACGCACGGTTAATACACGGCCTGAAAAAAAACAATATTGAAATTAACCGGAAAATGCTTGCAGATATTGCAGTGCACGACCCGGAGGCGTTTACAGCCATTGTTAATGAAGCTGTAAATTAATTCCTATCTTTTTTCAAACCGGCAGATCTGAAATCAGGGTTTGCCGGTTTTTTTTTGCTTTCTAAATGAACAACATCTGTGTATTCTCAACCAAAAGGCCAATTAGTTATTGACTCATGATTTCAGATATTGAAAATCTCAAAGATGAGATAAAAAAAACTGTGATTACCGATAAGGAATCTCTGGAAGCCTTCAGACTGCGTTTTTTATCCCGAAAGGGCAAGTTACAGTCGATGTTTGGTAATATGCAAAACGTACCCAAGAAAGACAGAAGCCGCGTTGGTAAAGCGATGAATGAAGTTAAAGAGCTTGCAGAAACCAAATTCAATACACAGAAAAAAGCCCTTCAGAATAAGAAAAAAACTAGGTTTAAGGCAACGGATGACCTTACCCTGCCGGTTAGTCCTGAATATGCCGGATCCCTGCACCCGCTTACGCAAACCGAGAATGAAATGAAGAATATCTTTCTCAGGCTCGGATTTGATGTGGCCGATGGCCCCGAAATTGAAGACGACTTTCATAACTTTACATCACTCAACTTCCCGCCCGATCATCCGGCACGGGATATGCAGGATACATTTTTTATCAGAAAGAGCGACAAGAAAGAGGTACAGGATCTGGTCATGAGAACTCATACATCCCCTGTGCAAATACGATTGATGAAAGATCAGCCCCCTCCTATTCGATCAGTCATCCCCGGAAGGGTTTACCGCAACGAAGCTGTAACGGCAAAGTCTTACTTCCAGTTCAATCAGATGGAAGGCCTGTATGTCGACCATAAGGTAACGATGGGCGAACTGATAGAAACCCTGGTTATGTTTGCAAGACTGATGTATGGTTCTGACGTTAAATACAGAGTACGTCCCTCCTTTTTTCCATTCACCGAACCAAGTATTGAAATGGATGTATGGTGGGAATCAGACTCGGATGGTCAGTGGCTGGAAATACTCGGAGCGGGGATGGTTGATCCAAATGTATTTGAAGCTTGCGGGCTTGACCCGGAAACCTATACCGGATATGCATTCGGCATGGGAGTCGACCGAATCGCTATGCTGCGTTATGGCATCAATGATATTCGGATTTTATACGAAAATGATATCCGGTTTCTGGATCAGTTCACAGGCTGATTATTTAGAATTACCGGATCTCTTTTCAATAACTGTACCTGGATTATATCAGAATAAATAAAAATCAATGAAAATATCTTTTAACTGGCTGAAAAATTATGTCGATATCAACCTTGATTCCCGGGAAATTGCCAATAAGTTAACTCTGCTCGGACTTGAAGTTGAACAAACCGAATCATTCGGTGCCGATTTGGAAGGTTTTATCGTCGGTGAAGTTTTAAACGTCATCGAACACCCGTTTGCAGACAAGCTTCACTTATGCAAAGTATCAACCGGTGAAAAGGAATTGCAAATCGTTTGTGGAGCCGATAATGTAGCAAGAGGACAAAAGGTACCGGTTGCTACTGTCGGATCCACCATTCCAAAACCGATGGATGACGGTTCCAGTCTCGTCGTCAAAAAAATAAAACTGAGAGGCGAAGACTCTGAAGGGATGATCTGTTCAGAAATGGAACTTGAAATAGGTCAGGATCACTCAGGTATCATGGTTCTGGATCCTGAGTTGCAGGCCGGTACGGATCTTTCTGAAGCCCTCAAGCTGGTCAAAGATACTATTTTTGATATCGGTTTGACGCCGAATCGCCCCGACGCTTCATGTCATATCGGTGTTGCACGGGATCTTGCTGCAGTTCTGCAGACTGATTTAAATAATCCCTACAAGAATACTCCCGGGGAAACAGAACCTCTCGATGAATGGATTGATATTGAGATCCGGGATCCAAAACAGTGTCACAGATATGTGGCAAAAATTGTTAAAAATGTAACCGTTGAAGAATCACCACCCTGGCTTAAAAACCAGTTACGTTCTATCGGGCTCAGGCCTATTAACAACGTAGTTGACGTAACCAATTATGTATTGCATGAAATAGGTCAGCCACTCCATGCTTTCGATTATGAAAAATTGAACGATGAGAAAATCGTCGTACAGTCGTATAAAGAAACGAGAAGCTTTACCACACTTGATGACATTGAACGAAATGTTCCTGCCGGTACCCTGTTTATCTGTGATGGCAAAGAACCGATCGCCATTGCCGGGGTCATGGGAGGGCTGAATAGTGAAGTCACACGAGCCACTCAGCATGTGTTAATTGAAAGTGCATATTTTGATCCCTCCTCTATTCGCAAAACATCCAAACATTTAGGTCTGCAAACCGACTCTTCATACCGGTTTGAAAGGGGGATTGATCCAAATCTTGCCAGAAGAGCTGCTGAACGAGCTGCTGAACTGATTGTGGAAATTGCCGGCGGAGAGGTTTTGAATGGATGTACGGATAATCACCCGGTGAAATCATTACCTCAGAAAGTGGGCTTCCGGCTGAAAAAATTAAATAACCTACTCGGAACGAAAATCAAAATCGATCAAGCCCGTAAAATTTTGGATCGGTTGGAGATTGAAACCCGTGCATCCGGAACCGATGAACTGCAATGTACGATTCCCACCTTTCGGCCCGACCTTACCCGCGAAGTTGACCTTATTGAAGAAATAGGCAGAATTTATGACTATAACAATATCCCCAGTCCTGAATCTACCCCATTTTACTCTCCTGCCCCGATAAGCGACTGGGAAATATTAAAAAACCGTATTCGTTCGATCGCTTCCCGGCTCAAATACAAGGAAATCAGCTCCAATTCACTTCTTTCAGAAAGAGAAGAAGGGTACTTTAGCAGTGAAGACGAACAAATCAGGACGCTCAATCCCGTTTCACAGGAAGCAACAACACTGCGGACCAGCCTGTTGGGCGGCTTTTTGAAGATTCTTCAGTTTAACCTTAACAGAAATGCTAAACAGCTAAGATTCTTCGAAATTGGCAACGTTTATAGAAAATCGGATAAGGGTACATGGATCGACGGAATTGAAGAACACACCAAATTGCTTCTGGGAATATGCGGATTTCGCTCAACTGAAAACTGGCTCGACAAAGCCCAGTATTTTACGGTGTTTGATCTGAAATCAGACCTGGAATCCTTGCTTGATCAGACCAGTATACTTGATCAGCTTGAAATCGAATTTCATTCCCGGGAGGAACTGAGATATATTCAAAACGATCAGGTTCTTGCCCGGCTTATTAAAATTCCTGATCATTTAAATGAAGTATTTGACATTAAACTGCCGGCCTTTGCAGCCGAAATCGATTTAACCTTGTTGAATAAGGCAGGATTCGGAAAAATTGAGAAGACCTATAAAGAGGTTCCCCGTTTCCCAACATTCGAGTATGACGCAGCCTATATTGTTGATGAAAAGGTTACTGCAGGAAGATTGTCAGAAATCATCCATCAAACGGCAGGTGAAATCTTGCACAACCTGGAGGTTTTTGATGTGTTTGAGGGGGAAAATCTCGGAAAAAACAAAAAAAGTATTGCATTTAGGCTTACTTTTTTAGATCCTAATAAAACACTGACAATCAACGATGTAGAACCTATTGTTCAGAAGGTTACTAAAGCTCTTGAACAAATGGTTGGTGCAATATTAAGATCTTAAAAAAAGGAATTGTGAATGCTACTAACCTGAATTATGAGAGATTCAATCAACTCTTGACCCAGATCAAACTGGAGGTAGAGCAATTAAAAAAGAAGAATCAATCGCTCATTGAAGAAAATGAAGAGTTGAAAAGCGAACTTGAAAAAAACAGAAAAAAATCTGCTGATGTGTTTTCTGTCATAGATGATTCTGACAGGATTGCACTTCGTCAGCAGGTAGACGGACTTATCGCCAAAATAGATCAACACCTGGAGGATTAATGTATGGAGTCAATCAAGGTCACTATCCTCGGAAAGCAGTACCCTTTGAAAGTCCCACAGGATGAAGTTGAAA
This sequence comes from Balneolaceae bacterium, assembly GCA_007132385.1. Classification (GTDB taxonomy): domain Bacteria; phylum Bacteroidota; class Rhodothermia; order Balneolales; family Balneolaceae; genus SLOU01. The sequence continues at coordinate 4,378 of SLOU01000242.1, forward strand.
ACATGCAGCAGATTGCGCACTTTGTTGATGAAAAATTCCGGTTATACCGTCGTGAATTGAGCAATCAGCCGGAAACCACAATAATGGTGCTTGCCGCACTCAGCGTAGCGGAAGAGTTATTCGAACTGCGCCGAAAGCTCAACCAGAGCCAGGAAGATGGGGAAAGGCTCATGGAAAGTGTCAATTTCAGCCTTGAAAAACTTCTTGAAGAAATTCAGTAACCAAATATGAACCAACAATCTTCCAAATTTGCAGCAACTGTAGTGGCCGCTATTGCTGCCGGTATTCCAATATGGACTGTCTCTTCCAGGGATTTGAGCATGACAGAACCCTCATTTCTTGGTATTTGGATCGCTATAGGTGTATTTGTTACCATTCTTGCCATTTTGTTAACTAAAATGGAAACAAAAGATCTGATCGGGGCAATTACCATAGGTTTTTTAATTGCAGTCATTATCCGCTACATGGCTGATATGTTTTTCGGCTCGGCCCGGCATTCCCTTATCGGTATTGAATTATTGATTGCTGCAGGCGTTGGAGCATTTTCCGCCTGGATTGGCACTTTTGCATACAACTTTCAGAAGGATAAGAAGTAACCTGGCAGATTTATGACAAAACCACTGAAAGTTTTATTTGTAGCCGATATCGTTGGTGAGGCTGGTTTAACACTTCTAGAAACGATACTGCCTGGTATCATTGATAAATATGACGCTTCTCTTGTAATTGCCAATGGCGAAAATTCGCACGAAGGAAGAGGTTTAAATAGAAAAATTGTACAATCTCTTTACGAAATCGGTATTCATGTTATTACCGGTGGAAATCATTCTTTCGATAAATGGAAAATATTTTCCTATATGAAAGACGATCCGAATCTTCTTCGTCCACTTAATTATCCAAAAGGAAATCCGGGATTTGGATTTTGTATACGTGAAGTACCCGGAACCGATCTCAAGGTTGGTGTACTCAATCTTCAGGGGCGTACATTCATGAAAGCAATCGATGATCCGTTTTCCACCGCCGTCTGGGCTATTGAAAAAATCAAGGAAGAAACCGACATTATTCTGGTCGATTTCCACGCCGAAGCTACTGCCGAAAAAATGGCTCTTGCCTGGGAGCTCGACAGCAAAGTTTCACTGCTGATCGGCACTCACACCCACATACCTACCAATGATGCCAGAATTATGCCCGGCGGGACCGGATATGTCACTGATGCTGGTATGACCGGCCCGTTCGATTCCGTCATCGGCATGGATAAAAGAACATCCGTACTTCGATTTACACGCGGTATTCCGCAACGTTACAAACTGGGTGATGGTGATAACCGAATGTGCGGGATTTATGCAGAAATAGATACAGATTCCGGAAAATGTATCCATATTGAATCCGTTTTATATCCTGCCTTTAATAATAGTGTTAAATAAATATGCAATCAGTCAATACGGTACTTGAAGCTTCGGAAATCAGTAAATCTTTTCCATCAAAATCTGGCAGGGGTTTGTTACAAATTCTGGAACATGTTAACCTTAAAGTAAACCGTTCAGAAATTACCGCTATTATAGGGTCCAGCGGAAGTGGTAAAAGTACCCTCCTGCACATTCTCGGTGGGCTCGACCACCCCGACTCCGGCGATGTATTCTGGGAAAATACCTCGATCTATTCCTGGAAGCCGGACAAACTTGCAGAAGAAAGAAACCGACAGGTCGGTTTTGTTTTTCAATTTCACCACTTATTACCGGAGTTCAACGCCCTGGAAAATGTGTTCATACCCGGCCTCATCGGAGGATATTCCATGGGTGAAGCTGAAACCCGTGCCATGGGTCTGCTCGACAGACTGGGAATTGCCGATCGTTCAAACCACCGGCCCTCTCAACTATCAGGGGGGGAACAACAACGGGTGTCTATTGCCAGAGCTCTTATGAATAATCCATCTATTATACTGGCTGATGAACCGACCGGGAATCTGGATGAAAGAAATACGGATATCATTCTCGATCAGTTGGTTGAATTGCGCGAAACCGAGCAGGTTGCCATGGTATTGATCACACATGAAAAGAATATCGCTGCCAGGTGTGATACAATCTATGAGCTCAGACAGGGAAGTCTTCATCTGTATGAGAAAACGCATTGAACTTGGTTAATACTAAAAACAATCATAACTTTCGGGCTTAAAAAAAACCGGATTTCTATCTATTTATGAGCAAGCTGAAGCATGAAGAAATGGAGCAGGATCTGCTGATTGAGTATTCCTCAAGATTCCTGCATTTTTATCGAAATAACAAAGCGGCTGTTTGGGGTTTGGGCTTTGGTCTAATCGCCCTTATTGCATTGACTATAGGTTATGTTATATATATAAATCAACAGCAAGCAGAAGCTGAGACATTGTTGGGGACGGCTGAACAATATTACATGGATGGAGAACTTCAGAGAGCACTTTATGGCGATGATGAAGATTTCACCCTTGGGTTTGTTCAAATTGCCGATAATTACGGACGTACCCGCTCCGGTAACCTCGCTAACTATTATTCGGCTGTAGTCTATTACGAACTCGAACAATATGAAGACGCCCTCAATTACATTGAACGTTTCAATCCGCCTGACGGAATTATGGGGGTTGGGCCGATTTCACTGCATGCTGTTATTCTTTCTGAAACAGGAGACTACGAGGCGGCGGCTGCCAAATTTATCGAAGCCGCTGAATGGGATGAAAACCAGTCTACGACACCCTATAACCTGATGGAAGCTGCCATCATGTACGAATCGATGGGCGACAACGATCGAGCTCTCTCAATTCTGGAAACGATCCTGCAGGACTATCCCGACAGTGCCCAATATACTGAAGCCGAGAGAATGAAAGGCACACTTACCGCCAGGGGATAAATTCTGTTTGATTTACCGGAAGCTCTCTTATATTTAAGCCCATTTGATACTCATTGTGCTATAACCGGGCAGTGGTTTAGTTAATACCGGTATTTTTTCAGATTAATGCTATTGATTTATGTCCGATTCAGATCGATCCGGGGACCTGAAATCCCTTCTTGAATCCCTATTGAAAGAACTTCTCGAAAAACAGACGATATCATTTTCTGTAAGAAAGCTCATCAAAGAAGCGGTTACCCGGGGATATCCCCGGCCAGATGTAAAATCGGCAGTTGCCATTATCTGTGACCGTCCTGAAATTCATCATCTTTGGGGGAACTGGACGACAATTGACGACCGTGAGGAACTTCGCCTCCGCCTGGAAATGATTCGCTCTTTTAACTCTGCCCCGGAATCCCTTCACGATTTTATTACCTTTTATTTTCGGGCATCCGATCCTGTAATGTATCAAACTGCTGCGATTACACTTGGCAGGCATATTGAAAAAACTCCTGCACTCAACCGCTATTTGAAAACCTATATGAAGGAACGCGGGATTCCTGCTGATTCCGCTCTGATTCTGAATGGCGAACGTAGCAGACGTAGGGTAATTCTTTCAATTGCGGCCTGTTACTCAGTAAAGTCTGATCCTGAACAGAGCACAGAATTTTCATTTCCGATCGATCCCGGCCAAGTTGACCGGGTTTTGAACTATACCGATTCTGACCTGAATGTTTTCCTGATTACGCTGCATACCCTCATGGAAAATAAACACTGGCAGAATTCTCTTACATCGTTTGCGAAAAGAGTTCTCACTCAGATAGCAAAAACCGGTTTTGCAATCACTGATCGCACACTTGTCAGAAATTGGGGGATTAGTATTGCCAGAATCGATCAACCTGAAACCGATTGGCTTCAAGATACATACATTCAACTCCTGAAAAACCTTCAAAATCAATTCCGACAGTTAAAACAAACTGATTTCAGCGGAGCACTTCAGGTTCTGAATCAGACAGATGAACTTTTCGGAAGTATTATAAAAAATTCTCCTTCACAAGCAGACGTTTTGTTCCGTTTGCCCGGGATAGATCCTGATAGTGAATTTACCACTTTCGCACTATTTAGAATCGCAGCCTGGAAAAAGAGGACTGAATATGATCAAAAAAAGAACCAGATAAAATCGTTTAAAATATTAACAGGTAATCAAAGCAAAATTCTGAATCTTGTTGGCAATTACCACCTTCATGTGCAGAACGAATTCGATAGCCCCGGCTCGCAGAATGAATACCATTTTCGATTTTTTTCGGATCTTTCCCGGATTCTTCGTCACAGGATCGACTGGCTTAGTGCTTCTGAAACCGATAAACTAATCGCCTCCTTTTATATGCTCGATTTGATGACCCATGAACTGGAGGATATAAAACCGGTTAAGAGGTTACTGTCCGAGCTTGAAAGTGTCAATCAGCTTCCTGTCAAAGATAAAAACGATTACCCGGATGTACTTCGTCTTCTATTGGTCATCTACAACCTTGAATCGCCCGGCCAGGTGCTTCCCATCGATTCGAACCTGATCCACCAGATTCCCGAACCATCTTTACTATATACTTTTCTGCCCCGCCTGAGACAAACCGATTTTCTGGCTGTACTTGCAGATGCTTTTGAGCATCATTTGCGACTTCAGCTTTTACGTAATCCCGCTTTTTCTCCATTTGGGTATTTTTATAAAATTACTTTGTACGGTCCGAGTCCTCTACTTTTTGATATTCTATCGGTCATTACCAAAAACCGGAATTACTCGGCAACCGGTGGAGAATCCATAGCGGTTTATGAGATACTGAAAATATTCGGGAATGAATCCAGGCTGACCAGCCGGGAAATTGTTGGCCGGAATAGCTGGGAATCCAATGAATTTTCCAACGACTCCTTCTGTCAGGAGCTGACCAACCTGCGTAATGACCTGGTTCATTTGCACCGGATGGATGATCTGTTCGAAAGCCTTCAATATTATGCAGACTTGCTTGATCCGGGTTTGATAGAATCTCAGGCAGGGTCAGGAAGATTATACCGAATGGTTCAAAATTCCGGTATCGATTCCGATCCCGGAAATGAGAAGTTTGCGAGCAATCAAACCGGCCGTTCTATTGCCGACATGATATTGTCCCTTCGCAAATACAGTTCCGAGATTCAACCGAACTCCCTCGGGGAGATCAATCGTATACAAAATGCTTCCATTCATCTTATTGAACTGCTTGAAGCCATTGAAAATACGTTGATATCAAAACTTGGAAGAGTGGAGAAAACTCTGTTTCATGAGTGCCGGAATGATCTCAAGGTACATGTAACCCAATGGGTGCAGGTACTTGAAAAAATTTTCCAGATATTTCAACGAA
>SLOU01000274.1 GCA_007132385.1 Balneolaceae bacterium
CTTTTTGATTGATTTCAACCTCTGCTAAGTTATGATCAAAATCTGTTGTGAATTCTAAAGATTTTTTTTCTGTTAATCTATCCTCTGTGTCTTTTGCTGTTTGAATTACTTTGATATCTTTTTTAATATCAAACCTTTCGTAAGTTTCTTTCCTCAGAAACTCTGATACAGCCGTCACACCATCGCTCTGGTTAATGGAAAAATCAACGACCTGTTTATAACTCGGGTCACTTCCCACCAAAGTTATATCAGTGCCGTGCAACGTGGTGATAATCGGCACATGAGCAGCTTTCTCACCCAATATCTGTTTCGCCAGGTAAGCACTCGTTGCATGCGGAATGGCATAGTGAACATGAAGTACATTCAGTTTTTCATATTGAATGAGGTTTACCATAACATTGGCAAGAGCCAGGTCGTACGGTGGAAACTCAAAAAGCGGATAAGTACTTAAATCCACCTCATGATAGGTAATATTGGTCTGAAATGTATCAAGCCTTGCCGGACGCGCATAACTCAGCATATGTACCTGATGTTCACGTTGTGCAAGTCCTTTGGCAAGTTCCGTTGCAATTACACCACTACCGCCAAACGTCGGATAACAAACAATACCAATATTCATTTATTTTGTTTAGGAATTAGGTGTTCTCGGTATTTCAACCTGTATGTTTTTTCAGATTCAACTCCGCTTTAAAATACCATATTTAATCTTCGTCTTCTGTAAACTAAATGAATTTTTCAACTGTTAACAGTAAAACTGTGTATAATAAACTTGTGCAGGGAGAGCATTAGGGGAAATTTTTGAATTCCGTTATATTGCAAAGATGAAGTTGAAAACTACAATCCCGATCTTTTGAACTATGGCCGGACATTCCAAATGGGCGAATATTCGCCACAAAAAAGCAAAAGAAGATGCGAAGCGTGCCAAGGTATTTACCAAACATATACGAGAAATTACCGTAGCCGCCCGGGAAGGAGGTGGTGATCCGGAACATAATCCACGCCTGTCCCTTGCCATTGACAATGCCAAAGCAGTCAATTTGCCAAAAGACAACATTGAACGGGCTATCAAAAAAGGAACCGGTGAGCTGGATGACGGCTCCGGACAATATGAAGATGCAACGTATGAAGGTTACGGCCCCGGCGGAATTGCTTACTTTATCGAAGTGACTACCAACAACCAGAACCGAACCGTGGGTGATGTTCGTCATATCTTTACTAAATTCGGCGGGAACCTGGGTACCGACGGGTCGGTCGGTTATTTATTTGAACAAAAAGGCATGATTCGTATTAAGACGGATGGGTATGATGAAGAAGAACTGATGTTAACTGCAATTGATTCCGGGGCAGAAGATATTGTAAAGGAGGAAGATTTTTTCTTGGTCACGACAGCCAGGGAGAATTTGTTTGAAGTGCGGAATATGTTGGAACAAGCCGGCGTTCAGATTGAGTCTGCAGAATTGGAACGTATTCCGATGACCGAGGTTAAGGTCGATCCCGATACGGCCAAAACCAATTTTAAAATGATGGAAATGTTTGATGAAAATGACGATGTTTCAAATGTTTACACCAATATGCAGATGGACGATGAGATCCTGGCAATTGCTGAAACAATCTAAATCGCTTCAACATATATAATGTTCCGGTAAAATAAGCGTTTATAGAAGTTGTTAAACCCGGGTTATTTCCATGCGACTATTTTTAAGTTTTTTACTGGTTTTCATTTTGGCATTTGCTCCCAGTGATGCACGTAAAGCCAATGAGGCTTACGAACAGGGGGATTATGAACGTGCTGCACAACTGTATCGTCAGGCTTTGGAATCGGACCCTGACAATCCAAAATTGCACTTTAACCTTGGTAATTCGCTGGCTCAAATGGGTCGGGCGCAGGAAGCACTGGATGCATACCAGCATTTCAGATCCTTAACCGATGACCCGCGTGAACAGGCTCTGGCCGATTATAATGTTGGTAATTTGCTGGCCGAAGCCGAACAACTCCAGGATGCAGCTGAATTTTACAGAAATGCATTGCGGAATAATCCGGATGACGAAGATGCACGGTATAACTACGAACTGGCTTTGCGCCAGCAGCAACAGCAGCAAGATCAGGATCAACAAAACGATCAGGACCAGGATCAGGATGAGGACCAGGAGCAGGACCAACAACAACCTCAACCGGATCAGGACCAGGAGCAGAATCAAGATCAACGGCCGGACGAAGGTGATTCACCGGAAGATCAACAGGAACGTGAATCGGAAATAAGCCTTGAAGAAGCGGAAAGTATTCTCGATGCATTGGAACAGCGTGAACGTGAACTTTTAAGAGACCGTGAAAAAGAGTCTACAGAAGATACAAGGGACGATGAAAAAGATTGGTAGTATTTGCGCGTTGTTTCTGCTTTTCACTATGACAGGCAGCATATTATCCTCCTCTGCTCAAATCCATGCACAGGATTTTTCCCTGGAGGCTTCGCTATCTGAAAACCAGGTTTTCATTGGCGAGCAGTTCTCATTAAAAATTGAAGTGACAGGCAGTTCCCTGCAAAATATGGAATTGCCGCGTCTTCCGGACCTGAGAGGTATCCGTATACTAAGCTCAAATCCTTCCCGCGGGCAAAGTGTTTCGATCGTGAATGGAAGAACGACAACGGTAACTTCCTATACATACACCCTGATAGCCCGTGACGAAGGGACCTATCGAATACCACCAATCACGGTACTGATCAACGGTGAAGAACATACGACGAATTCGTTGAGAGTAGAAGTGATTGAAAAACGTTCTCTAAGCGATCCAAGCCAACGCCGGCCCGATATTTTTGCTGAATTAGAAATTGATGACGAAGAACCAATCGTTGGTCAACAACTGGTTGCAAGTCTTGTCATTTACTTCAGAGAGGGTGTGGAAGTTACTTCCTATCAGCCTTCACCCGGTTGGAGAACCGACGGTTTTTGGAAAGAACAGCTCGAAAACATTGAACAACCACGTGCCGAATCGGTTATACTTGGTGATGTTCGCTATCGAAAAGCAACCCTTTTGCGCTACGCGCTTTTTCCCTCACGATCAGGTGAACTGACACTGACACCTTTTGAACTTAATCTTGGAATCCGAACCCAACCACAGCGAAATGATCCTTTTGGCAGTGTCTTTGGAGGGCTCGGAACCAATCAGCGCCGTGTTACCCTGAAAACTGAAGAAGTTACTCTTCCTGTTCGGCGGGTAGAGTTGCCCGAAACAGGAATGTCGATTGGAGCTGTTGGCCAGTTTGAAATTCAACGCGAATCCTCAGTTACCCAGGCTTATGTAGGAGAGGCAATTGAATTAAGAACAACGATTAAAGGTGACGGAAATATTCCTTTGATCAATCGACCCCGGTACACATTTCCTGAGAATTTTGAAGTTTATTCACCTCAGGAAGAAACCGATCTGAATCGTCGTGGAACAACCATTAGCGGTACCAGAACATTTAATGACCGTTTTGTTCCCAGAACAGCCGGCACATTCACACTACCCGCAGAAGAAATAGTCTGGTATAATCCTCAAACAAAAAATTTCCAGTCTCAAACTCTTCCGGCCATTGAATATGAAATCATCAGGGATCCGGCTTCCACAGTAGCCGATGCAAATCAGGAAGTCAACCTGCAAATTATGACCGGACTGGTTTCATGGAACAATAACAACCGTCATCGAATCCCCGGTGGTTACTGGCTTTTACTTGGATTTCTTATTCCCCTGATTGCCCTGGCTTTTGCTATGCGGCAACGCAAATTTATAAAGCGCTTGCAGACCGATGGCGATTTTGCAAGATCTCATCATGCCTGGGACAAAGTAGAGGAATTGCTGATCAAAGCCGATGATCTTGCCCGTAATGAATCCGGATATAAGGAGATATATCATCTGATTCACAAAGCCCTGACTGGATATATCACAGACCGTACCGGACTTCCGGGCGCAGGTTTGTCAGATAACCGTATTTATGATGAGCTCGTAGAACGAACCAATAACCGGGATCTCTCCGGCAGAGTTAAAAAAATGCTCGATAAATGTTCTAATATCAGCTATGCTCCCATTGAAAACCGTGAAGACATCGAGTTCGATATCGAGAAGACAAGAGAGTTGCTGAAAGAGCTCAGAGCCAGGTTATGAACAGTTCCTTTCCTACATTCATTTTAGGCATTCTCTTACTGGTATTCTTATTCATTCCTGCTCCCGTCAATGCTCAACAGTCTCAGTTCGACCAGGCAAATGAACTGATGCAAGATTACCTGATTGAGGAAGCTTTCGACATATACCGATCCATTGAATCAGATGGATATCAGTCAGGTGAACTTTACTTTAACATGGCCCTGGCAGCTTTCTATCAGGATTCTCTTGGATTGTCCAAATTTTACTTATTACAAGCTGAAAAATTTGATGGAACGAAAACCGATGCACAACAAACCCTGCAGTTTGTAAATGAGCAGTTCGACCGGCGTTCTGCCGTTTTGCCAAAATTGCCCTGGGTTCTCTTTTTTGACTGGCTGGAGAAATTTGCCGGTCAAGGTTTATTGTCATTCTTCGGGCTTGTTATTTTGAACCTCGGCGTAGGTGCAATCATAGGATCATGGTTTATCGCTCAGGGATCCGTATACCTGAAATGGACCGGTTATACAATGACTGTTTTTTCTTTAATTTTGATATTCTGCACTTTCTACCTCAACTATCTCGATAACCGTTATGCAACCGGGGTGATGATCGAAAATCAAACAGTGGTTTATGAACACCCGCGAAGCGGCTCAGCATTAATCAGCAATGTATATGAGGGTTACACGATGTCGGTCGACAGACATCGAAGCAGTGAACAGGACGGCTGGTATTATGTACGTCTTGAAAACGGTATGTACGGATGGATTGAAGACGGCTATATCCGGTATTTTTGAAACTGCTTCTCCTGATACCTGTCATTGTAATTAGGATTAAAAGTTCTCTATTTTTGTAAATTCAATACCTATCAATTTCGATTTATTCTGTATATGTGAATTTTATGTCCGATCCACAAAATTATATCGACACATCTATTGGCAAGTTCCAAAATGAACTTTTTGATCTGTTACGCATTCAAAGTATCAGCACTGACACCTCAAAGACACCGGACATCCTGAAAGCAGCCGAATATCTGGCCGATCAATTCCGTGAGATCGGAATGGATGCCGTTCAGATATTTGAAACAAGCGGCCATCCGATCGTTTATGCTGAAAAATGTCTTCACGATGACCGTCCCACTGTACTTATTTACGGGCACTACGATGTCCAGCCGCCTGATCCGCTCCACAAATGGAATAGTCCGCCATTTGAACCGGTTGTCCGGGACGGCAGAGTGTATGCAAGAGGTGCAAGTGACGACAAGGGACAGTCATTTATCCATATCAAATCAGTCGAATCATACCTGCAAACCGGCCATGAACTGCCTGTTGATGTCAAATTTTTACTTGAAGGTGAAGAGGAGATCGGCTCACCGAATCTGGTTCCCTTCATTAAAGATCATCAACAGATGCTTTCTTGTGATATGGTCCTGATCTCCGATACCGCCATGTATGGGGAAGATCAGCCTTCCATAACGTATGGACTTCGCGGGTTAACCTATATGGAAATCGAGGTGAACGGCCCCAACCGCGACCTGCATTCCGGAGTTTTCGGTGGAACAGTTGAAAATCCGGCTAATGCTTTGGCCGGTATCATCACACAGCTTGTAGATAAAAACGGGCGGATTCAGATAGAAGGATTTTATGATGATGTTAAGCCTCTGACCGATTCAGAGAGAAAAGCATACAAAAAACTGCCTTTCGATGAAGAGCTCTATAAGAAAGATATAGGTGTTAAACAGCTGCATGGAGAAAAAGGATACTCCACTCCTGAAAGAGCTTCGGGCAGGCCTACACTTGATGTAAACGGTCTGTGGAGCGGCTACCAGGGGGAAGGAGCAAAAACAGTGCTGCCGGCAACAGCCGGCGCGAAGATCAGCATGCGACTTGTGCCAGATCAGGATCCGAAAAAAATTGCCCGGTTGTTCACTGAACATATACAAAAAATATCCCCGGATACTGTGGATGTGGAGGTTACAGAGCACCACGGTGGGTACTCGGTTATCGTGGATCTCGATTTTTATGGAATAAAGGCTGCAGCCAGGGCGTTTGAAACCGTGTATCAAAAAGAAACTCTTTTTTCCAGGGAAGGCGGTTCAATTCCGATTGTTGCCGACTTTAAAAAAGTTCTTGGAGCAGATTCAATTCTGATGGGTTTCGGTTTAACAAAAGACGCACTTCACTCGCCCAACGAAAGCTTTTCCTTAAAAGACTTTCACCGGGGTATTAAAACCTCCGCAGAGTTTTTCAGAATATTACCCGGGTATAGTATGGATTGATTCGTTGTGTCATTGTATTCCATCCGGTCTTTGCCTAATTTTGACACCAAATTTTAAGACCGAGGTAAACCTGTTGGAGAAATCACTTATCATGTCGGCCGAAGATCTGGAACGCACCTACCTGAGGTTTGCCCACCAGATCCTGGAACCATACGATAATCCTGCTTTTCCTGCTGTAATCGGCATGCAGACCCGCGGTGTATATATGGGCAGGCGTATTCTCAAAAATATTAAAAAAGAACACACTGATGTTCCTGATTTCGGGGTTCTGGATGTTACCTTTTATCGAGATGATTTTCGCTCAAAACTGAAAATGCCGCAAGTTAAGGTGACTGAAATACCTTTCGATCTGTATGACAGAGACGTGATATTGATTGACGATGTACTCTATACAGGAAGAACGGTCAGATCAGCTATGGATGCATTGATGGCGTATGGACGCCCGAGAAGCATACGGTTTTGTTGCATGATTGACCGGGGACACCGGGAACTTCCCATAGCGGCTGATTATATCGGCATGACCGTGCCGACACATCACAAAGAAGAGGTTAGGGTTAAAGTGAAAGAACTGGACGGTGAAGATGCCGTCTACCTGATAAATATTGAAGAAACCGAGACGAATGGCTGAACATGGTGAGGTTGTACGTGATTATCCTTTCGGGCAGAAACATCTGCTCGGGCTGACAGACTATTCCAAAGATGATATTCTGTTTGTACTGGAACAAGCACGCTATTTCAGGGAAATATTGGATCGCCCGGTTCCTAAAGTTCCTACCCTGCGGGATAAAACAATTGTCAACCTTTTTTATGAAAACAGCACCCGTACCCGCCTCTCGTTTGAACTGGCACAAAAACGAATGGGAGCAGATGTAATTAACTTTTCGGCAAAAACTTCAAGCACTCAGAAGGGTGAATCACTCAAAGACACTATTCGCAATATCAGTTCGATGAAAATTGATATGGTAGTTGCGCGTCACGAGAGTCCGGGTGTACCCCATTTTCTTACACGCCTGGTGGATGCAGCTATTATCAACGCCGGAGATGGTGCTCATGAACACCCGACGCAAGCTCTCCTCGATATGTTCACCATGCAACAAATTTACCCGGACCTGACCGGGAAAAAAATAGCCATTATCGGGGATATTTCTCACAGCCGGGTCGTTCGTTCAAACATCATCGGCTTGCTTAAAATAGGGGCAAAAGTAACCATATGTGGCCCAAAAACCATGATTCCTGCTTTCTCTGAAACACTCGGTGCAAATATTTCATGGAACCTGGAGGAAACCCTCTCCTGGTGCGATATAGCTATGGCACTTCGAATTCAGCTTGAACGCCAGGGAGATTCCACCGAGCTTTTTCCCAGTATCCGTGAATATCATCAAAAGTTTGGTATCAGGATGGAACATCTGGAGAAATACCCTGATTTCACAGTGATGCACCCGGGCCCCATCAACCGTGGCGTGGAACTGGAAAGCGATGTCGCAGACAGTGAACGTGCTGTTATATTAAACCAGGTGACCAACGGAGTTGCCGTCCGAATGGCCGTACTCTACCTCTTGAGTGGCGGCACCAGGGTTTAAAATAAGCCCTGGAATAATCTAAAGTTTTGTGTACATTATTGACTTAAATTCATAAAATGACTATGAGTCATTTAATAGTACTTATTGAAACTATTGGGAACTGCAGAAAGAAAAAAAAGAGAAAAGGAACAGCGCAGAGAAGCGATTGTTGACGCTGCCGAAGTTATCATTCTCAAAAGAGGGTTTGAAGAGGCAACAATGGATGAAATAGCGGAACAGGCCGAATTGAGTAAAGGAACCCTTTATCTTTATTTCAAAAATAAAACTGCGCTCTATCTTGCCATATACGAAAGGGGATCAAGAATGCTTAATGGTATCTTTTCAAAGATTTTAATGTCTGATAGAACCGGAATAGAGCTGACTCGTGCCATTGGAGAAAATTACCTGAAATTTGTCAGAGAAAATCCGATCTATTTCAATGCCTTTATACACTATGAGAGCATCAGTGATTCAGATTTTCTCACAAATAACAAGATGGCCATCAAATGCCGGGAAAATGTACGTCAAACCATGTCGATTATTACCCGAACCCTTCAGATCGGTATGCAGGATGGAACGATTGATGATTCGTACGACCCAAAAGAACTGGCAATCATGATATGGGCCAGTACTCGTGGAATCGTACAGGTTGCCCATCTTAAACAGATGGGCCATGAATTCAAGATACTGGATAACACAGAAATGAATATCGATACCATGTTTGCTTCTTTTATCCATTTTCTGGGCAATGGGATGGCAAAAAAATGACCTAAAGTCAATTTTAATGAAACCTGTAATCAATCATTTTCGTAAGGAACACGAGCACCAAACATTAAACAGAAAGAAAATGGCAATTGCCAAAATAATGATCAGATTAAAAGTGACCTTTCTTTTTGTATTAATCTGCACCCTGGTTTCTCTGCCTGAATTGCTGGCACAAACGCTCAATGCAGATGAACTTCCTGAAGAAATTACCATCACCATCGATGAAGCGATCCAGCTTGCCCTTGTAAACAATTATATGTTGCGGAAAGGATGGCTGGATATAGAGATGTCGGAAGAGCAGATCAGAGAGGCCTGGAGTTCGGTCTACCCGCAAGTCAATGCTTCCGGATCATATACCAGGAATGTTATTTCGCCCAATCCTTTTGCCGGATCAGAGGCTGGTGGGTTATTCGAACTGTTCGGTGCTCTTGAGTGGCTTACATTTAATGAAGGTGCTCGTACTGATAGTGATGACACGACAGAACCTATCTCTTTCGATGAATTCCTGGAACGGCAGGAAGAAGGTATGCAGGATGCAGGCATAAGCATGGAGATGGATGAAAATCCGTTTGCTGTTGATAATCAGTTTCAGTTCGGAGTAAGTATCTCGCAAACGCTTTACAACGGAGCTGCCTTTGCTGCAATCCGGGGGGCCAGACAGGCCAGACAGTTGAATCAGGATATGATCGATCGCGAAAAGCAGGTCGTCGTCGATCAAATCAAAAATTCTTTTTATTCAGCCTTGTTGGCACAGGAACAGAAATCAGTTTTAGAAACCAGTGTGCAACGACTGGAAAGAACCGTGGAAGAGACACGCAAATCGGTTGAAGCCGGTGTACTCTCCAATTATGATCAGTTAAGTGCAGAGGTTGAACTGGTCAACATTGAGACCAACCTGTTAGAAGCTGAAAACAGTGCCGAACTGGCTGTTAAAAATCTGAGTTTACAATTGGGTATCCCGGTTCAAACCAAATTAACCCTGGAGGGCTCTCTTGAGTTCGATGGCCAGCTTACACCGGAAATGTTAAGTGCTGAAGACGCCTATCAGATCGCAATTGAACGCCGTCCGGATATCAGCCAGTCGGAGCAGTTCCTGGAACTCCTCGATATTAACAGAAGGATAACCCGATCCGGTTATCTTCCCAGAGTAAACGCATTTGCGGACGCTGCTTACATCGGCCAGGTACCCGACAATCGACAAGTCGTATCCCAGGTACCCGGGGAGTCGTTTCAGTTTACATCCCGCCAGAGAAGCTTTTTCAGCAATGCTTATTGGGAACCCTCTTTCGCTGTTGGAATTCAGTTGCAATGGAACCTCTTTAGCGGATTTCAAACTCGCGCGCAGGAACAACAAAACCTTATTGAGATCAGGCAGACTGAAATAGACCAGGAGATGCTGAAAAACAGCATTTACCTGGAAGTAGAGCAAGTGATCAAAGACCTTGAAACATCCTACAAACGGATCATGAGCCAGGAAAGAAACCTGGAACAGGCCCAGGTCAACTATGACAACGCACTAAGACGTTTACAAGAAGGAATAGGAACCCCGCTTGAAGAACGTCAGGCTTCGAATCTGCTCGACCAGAGCAGATTAAATTATCTGTCAGCAGTCTATGATTATCTGACATCCGTAAGCCGGTACGAGAGAATAACTGGACAACCGGTACTGGAATCCTACTAAATTAATAATAACTCAAGCAAGTTTACCTCTGAATTATGGTATCGAAGAAAATAATAGTCACATTTTTAGCCTTGAGCCTGGCGGTTACACTGGCCGGCTGTGAAGAAAGCCAGGAGAACCAGGATGGAAATGAAGATCGAACACGACTGGTTGCGGCTGAAACCATCTCTATTGTCCCTGATAGATTCAACGATTTTTTCCGGATCACCGGAGTTGTGGAAGCTGACGAGGATGTTGTTGTATCATCCGAAATCTCAGGGAGGACTCTGTCCCTGGTTGAACGGGGGCAATATGTACACCGGGGAGACCCTATTGCAACTCTTGACGACCGTATGAGCAGATCGCAGTATGAAGCCGCGAGGACTTCATTCGAACTCGCTGATGATACCTATCAAAGACTTCAAATGTTGTATGAAGACGAAATCATCAGCACTCAGGATTACAGAAGCGCCAGAGCACAACGGGATCAGGCCCAATCACAAATGGAACAAGCTGAAAAACAACTGGGTGATACCCGTATTGATGCCCCGTTCGATGGCCGGGTAGAGGAACGCTTTACCAGAACCGGGGAAGCATTGAGTCCCGGCATGCCGGTTGTTCGGCTGGTGAACAATCAAGCTGTGAAAGTTGTAGCTGGTATTCCTGAACGGTATTCCCAGGACGTACAGGAAGGCTCACCGGTGAGAATTAATCTCCGTAATTACGGTGGATCCAATTATGAAAGTTCGATCAGTTACGCCAGCAGTGTTATTGACCCGGACACCCGCACCTATACGGTCGAAATTACCCTGGAAAATCCGGATGGCAACTTTAAACCCGATATGGTTGTCGACCTGTTTGTACAGAGAAGAACGATTGAAAATGCAATTATCATCCCCAGGACGGCTATCATTCGTGATGAAGAGGGAACCAATGTATTTATTGCATCAGAACAAAACGGTAATAAAGTTGCCGAACTCGTACCCGTACGAACAGGTCCAGCCTCCGGGGCAATCGTACAGATCATGGAAGGACTCCAGGAAGGAGATGAGATCGTCATCGCAGGCATGAGTACTCTCAGTTCCGGAGACCGCCTGAATATTTTGACTACTACCCCGAGCAATGACAAGGCAGAAGAGCTGCAGCGCAGAGACCGTCCTGTCGTTTCCTACTAACCTGCCGAAGACCGACTCAAAAACAGAGAACCTTCTTATTGATTGAAATCTATGAAACTGACGGAACTTACACTTAGCAATCGAACAGTCATTATTGTTCTGACTGCAATACTTGTTATTGCCGGCATGTTCAGCTACAGCTCCATTCCAAAGGAATCGAATCCGTCTGTCGAAATTCCCATTTTTATTATCAATACGGTTTATCCCGGAATCAGTCCGTCCGACATGGAATCGCTGGTTACACAACCGATTGAACGGGAGTTACAGGGCATTAATGGCGTCAGGGATATCCGGTCAACCACAACAGAAAGTTTCAGCAGTGTGGTAGTTGAATTTGAACTGGATGTACCTATGGTTGAGGCGAGCCAGCGTGTGCGAGAACGGGTAGACCTCGCTCGGGCTGAACTGCCGCCGGATGCCGAAGAACCGTTTATTATTGAGATCGATGTTGATGACATCCCCATTATGACGATAAACCTTTCTGCCGACTATCCAGTATCACGGCTTACTCAAATTGCCGAACGGCTTGAAGATCAGATCGAAACTCTGTCCGGTGTCCGGGATGTGGAAGTGGTCGGTGACATTGAACGTGAAGTACAAGTTAATGTGGATCTGGCTGCTCTGAACGGTTATAACCTTGCTTTTGGCCAGTTGGTAAGTGCAATCCAGAACCAAAATCTGACTATACCCGGAGGTACGGTCGACGTTGACCGGTTCAGTTACCTGGTACGGGTCAGCGGAGAATTTTCAAATCCGGAAGAAATTGAAGATATCGTTGTTGCCCGTCCGATGGGCGAGGGCCCTCACGGTCCGGGTCTTGTTTACATGCGGGATATTGCTGAAGTGTTATTCGGATTTAAAGACAGAGAGAGTTTTGCGCGTCTCAGAGCTTATAAAGTGGAAGAAAACGGCCGGATGGTGGATCTGGATGAAGGGGATATTCAGGATAACGAGGTGATTAGTCTCGATATCAAAAAACGTCCCGGTGCAAACATCCTCGAAACGGTTGCAGAAACCATGGAGCTTCTTGAAGAATTTCCAATGCCTGCAGGAACCACCGTTGTAATCACCGGAGATCAAAGCGAAAACATAGAAATTCTGATCACCGATCTTGAAAACAGTATCATCAGCGGTATGCTCTTTGTCGTATTGGTACTGGTTTTCTTTCTCGGTATCCGAAATGCATTACTTGTGGGAACAGCCGTACCCCTCTCAATATTGGTAGGTTTTATTGTTTTATACGGTTTCGGCCACTCAGCTAATTTTATCATTTTATTCAGCTTGATTATTGCACTCGGTTTATTGGTGGACAATGCCGTTGTGGTCGTGGAAAATATATACCGCTATCGTGAAATGGGATATGAACGCTTCGAGGCAGCCAAGTTGGCAACCGATGAAGTTGGTTATGCGTTAATTGCAGCTACCTCCACTCTTCTTGCTGCCTTTATTCCGATGCTTTTCTGGCCAGGTATTATCGGCCAGTTTATGAGTTATCTGCCGCTGACCCTGATTATTGTATTGCTTTGCTCCCTTTTTGTCGCCCTTGTACTTTACCCCGTGTTAACCGCTTATTTTGTAAAATTGGATACCGATGAAAGGAAGCCTGCCTCCAGGTTTGTTATAGGTGTAGCCATTGCTGTTGTACTTTTCCTTGCTGTTGCAATCGGTATGGCCAACATTACCACACTGATGGTAACGATTCTGACGATTGTGTTCTTCGTAACTACCTTCAGGTATATCATTAAACCTTTATCTGACAGGTTTACCTCACAGACACTGCCAGGGATTGTTGAGAAATACAGAAGCTTTCTTGAGTGGATGCTGATCAGGGATTACTCTGCAAAACATGCCATGATCCGCAATACACTTGGATTGGGAAGCCTGACAATGGCAGTGGTCCTGGGCATCCTTGGTGCACTTATCGGATTGATTTCCCCGGCGGCCTCGATTCTGCTGACACTGGCTGCCGTATTTGCCGTCATCGGGATCGTTACTGTATTAATCCACCTGATTGAAGCGATCTACCGTGGAGGATTCATTTCAATGATCTTTGGCAGCATTCTGGGAATCATGATTGCGGGGATTCTGGGACTGGTTTCACTTGGCGACCCTGTGGAATTTATGGTCTGGGTTTACCTGCTTACCTTACCCGGTTTCTTGATACTTGTAGGGTTTATAGGCTCATTCCGGAAATCGGAAAAACCTCTCATTGTTACCGACAACCGTTCGCTTTTACTTAGTTCGGTAATGGGTGTGCTCATCAGTATTTTCGGCCTTTTTGCCGTTGCCCCGACGGGAGTTGAATTTTTTCCCGAAACTGACCCCAATAATATCGTAATAGAACTGGAAGGCCCGATAGGCATGAATATATTTTCCAGTAATGCCATTGCCGAAGGTGTTCAGAGCCGGATTTATGAATTGATCGCCAACGATCCGAATGTTAGAAGCAACATTGAAAATATTCAAACCAATGTTGGGGTTTCCGGTGATCCCTTTTTTGGTGGTGGTGCACAAAGTCCGGAACGATCCCGGGTTCGAATAAACCTTGTTGATTATGGAGACCGGGTTGAGTCATCCAGCATTACCATGAACAAGATCAGGGAAGTTGTCAGTGATATCCCCGATTTCATTATCAACATAGACGGTGAAGATGTTGGCCCACCGACCGGCGCACCTGTCAATATTGAAGTATCCGGTGAAGATTTTGATGAAATCGTACGGATTTCTCGTGAAGTAACTGAATTGCTAATGGACGCTTCTGTTACCCAGGCTATTCCCGGACTGGTGGATATCCGGAATAATGTAACGGGAGGATTCCCCGAATATCAGATCAGGGTCGATTATGAACGTGCCAGCCGTTTCGGTTTATCGATGTCGGATATCGCCCAAACCATTCGAATTGCCAATACCGGGTTTGAGGCCAGTAAATGGCGCGACGGAGAAGATGAATACGATATTATGGTCAGATTGCGCGAAGAAGACCGGAGGGATCTTGAAAGCCTTCGGGATCTGAATATCGGATCTGCTGAAAATTTTATTCCACTGACGGCCATTGCCGATTTTGAAGAAGGCACTGGACTGGGAAGTATAACACGCCTGAACCTGCGTCGCACAGCAACGATTGAAGGTCAGGCAGCACCCGGGTTCAGCGGGCCTGAAATCCTCGCAGAAGTGCAGGAAATGCTTGATGATTACAGGCAAAATTTACCCCCTGGCTACAGCCTGGAATACACCGGAGAAAATGAGGAACAGGAAGAAGCTTTTGGATTTTTAACCACCGCACTAATGGTTGGTTTTGCATTGATCTTCCTGGTCATGCTTGCAAAGTTTAACAATATCGTCTCCCCGTTCATCATCATGATTGCGGTCGGTTTAAGCCTGATTGGGGTACTTCTTGGCCTGATATTGACCCGAACCAATTTCGGGCTGATGACCTTCATTGGTATCATCTCACTGGCTGGAATTGTCTGTATAAATAATATCGTTCTGCTCGACTATGTTAAACAGCTTCTCGAAAAAGGAAAGAATAAAAAAGATGCCATTATCGAAGCTGGAGCCATTCGATTCAGGCCGGTTCTGCTTACGGCTATGACCACGATCCTCGGACTCGTACCATTGACATTCGGAATCAACGTCGATTTTGTAAACTTCTTCGTCAACTTTGACCCTGACTTTCAATTCGGTTCCGATAACACGGCCTTCTGGGGGCCAATGGGTATCGCTATAATCAGTGGTCTGACTTTTGCAACATTTCTGACCCTGGTTGTTGTACCTGTTCTCTATTCTGCTTTTGATTCTTTTTCGCAGCGGCTTGGAATTTTAATTAAAGGTCAATAAGCTTACCATGACTTCTATCTTGCAATTTCCTATTTTCACGCCTTAAAATGAACCTAAATAATCTGAGCAGTGATTCAACGATTACAATCTGTTTTTCTTTTTCTGGCCGGGATTATCAATCTTTTCGTCTTTTTTACTCCGATTTATTCAAGGGCCGTTCACGATCCGGCTGACTGGATCGGCATTCTATTCGCAATATTTTTGTCAACGGCAATGGCATTAAGTTTTTATTCGATTTTTCTTTATAAAAATCGCCTGAAACAGTTGCGTTGGGTTCGCTATACAGTTTATGTAGAACTGGCTGCATTGGGTGCCTCCGCAGGCATACTTTTTACCCTTGGGGGAATTGGCTCATTCCTGATGAAAGAAGCTTTAAGCGTACTACTCATTTTTCTTGCTATCATATCACTCTGGCAGGCATACCGATTTATAAAAAAAGATCAGGAACTGGTTGACTCCATGGACAGAATCCGTTAGTGGATAACTCTCTTTATTTTGACAACTGTACATATAACGCCCGGTTATCCAAAAGTTAAAGTTATTACACTGCTTACAATCGGGCTCATTACATTTGGAGCTGCTCCTATTCTGGTAAAGTATGCCACGGACGTTCAGCCGATGGCATTAGCTGCACTACGAACGATATTTGCTGTTATCATCCTGATCCCGTTTTGGCTGCCAAAACGAAAGAGCCTGAGCGAATTGAAAACTGCCGGAGTGAGTGCCCGGATGATGTTGCTGGCCGGATTCTGTCTTGGACTGCATTTTACATTCTGGATTGCATCACTGCACTATACGAGCGTTGCATCCGCTTCCGTTCTGGTAACCATTCATCCTGTGATGTTAATTGTCGCTGAAAGTCTCATTTTCAAACGCAGATTCAGGGGTTTGGTCTGGATTGGTGTCTTTTTAGCTTGTATTGGATCCGTTGTTCTCGGTTTTGCTGATCAGGCAGACGGTGGAGATTTTGAAAATCCGGTTCTTGGAAATGCACTGGCGTTTACAGCAGCTATAATATTTGTCTTCTATTTTATGCTGGGACGCAAGATTCGCCAAAAAGCGGAATGGATCGATTACGTTTTCCATGTGTACCTTCATGCTGCTATTACATGTGGTATTTTGACGTTAATCTGGGCCGGTGGATGGCCTACACTTTCATTGTCTGCCGTGATGGTTGGAATAGCATTGGCCGCCGGACCTACGATCATCGGACACGGCTCAATGAATTATGCCGTTAAATATATCTCCCCTACGATTCTATCTACACTTATATTGTCAGAAGCTGTCATTGCGGCAATTGCTGCCTATTTTCTTTTTGACGAAATGCCTTCTGCACTATCCATATCCGCAATGGTCATTATTATGTCGGGTGTTGCCATGAGTTGGCTGAAAAGACAAAACAATAGGAAAGCTATGAAACCGGACAAATAATGATCATTGAACATACAGGCGAATCAAGTCTGAAAACGCTTACATTAGAATCTTCTAAAAGATTGCAATATAAACTGGGAAAGCCTTAGTTTATGAAACTAAACAATTCGATGTGCAAACTGAATACTACATTTCAAATCATGTCAATCCGTAGCAGGAACTACGTACGATTGAATTAAAAAGCTCCTACACCAAATTTTCCACTGCACAATAATATAATCAAGTTTTTGAGAATCGTGTTGTCAATTCTGTATGAATGAATTGAATAAAGATATGAGACTAACAGATCTGAACAAATATAAAACGAAAACCTGTATTATTCTTACTTTTTTCTTGCTGACATTTGCTGTCAGCTGCCAACAGGAAGAAGAACAGGTCAGCCTGAGTTATCTTGAAGGATCCCCGGAATTAAGTGTATCGGTAATGGATCCGGTTACACGGGATCTTGCCGAAATTCGCCGTTCCGGTGTATTAAGAATGCTTACCCATTACAGTTCCAATACCTATTTTTTACACCAGGGTATTGAAGTAGGATTCGAATATGAATTACTCAAAGCATTTGCCCGTGAAAATGACCTTGCGCTCGAGGTGAATATTCTCGGCCGCGATGAAAATCCCTACGATTTACTTAACGCCGGAGAAGGGGATGTCATCGCAGCAAATTATACAATTACACCGGAACGTGAGAATATTGTCTCATTTACCCGTCCGTATAACCTTGTCAATCAGGTCATTGTTTTTTCCGATGACCTTGAAAACAAGCCCACTTCACTTGAGGAACTGGTTGAATCAGAGCTGCCAATTACGGTAGGGAGAAACAGCTCTTATTACTTCAGGCTCCATCAAATTAAACAGAAAGGATATGATCTTAATATCCGGGCTGTTTCCGAAGATCTGGATACAGAAACACTACTCATGCAGGTTGCCAACGGAGCGATAGAAGCTACCGTCTCTGACGACAATATGTTTAATGCAACCAGTCAGTATCTGACAAGTTTAATCAAAGGGCCTATAATTGCTGAAAGTGATGAAATTGCCTGGGCTATCCGCCAAAACACCCCGGATCTTGAATCGGCCATGAACAGGTTTTTACAGAAACATTTCCGTTTTACGGCCGACAGGGAACAGCCGAGGCGTTCGGAATTTTTAAATGTACTGCGACAGCGTTACTTTGAAACAGGTCCACAAATCGCTGAATATTTCAATCCGGACTGGCACTATCAAACAACCGGATTAATTTCACCTTATGATCACATGATACGTGAAGTTGCCGATTCCATGGATCTTGACTGGCTGATGATAACATCCATGATTTCACAAGAGTCGAAATTCAATCCTGGTGCAAAAAGCTGGATGGGGGCTGTTGGCCTGATGCAGATTTTACCCAGGTTCTCGCAAATCGATTATGACTCACTTTATGAGCCCGAGACGAATCTTTGGGAAGGGGCCCGAATAATACGGGAACATCTGAATCATTATGCATATCTGGACAGTTTGAATCAGTGGGCTTTTGCACTTGCAACTTATAATGTAGGTCAGGGGCATATGGCTGATGCCCGAAGGTTGGTCATCGATCAAAATAAAGATCCTAATGAATGGGAAAACGTTTCTGATGCCCTTTTAAAATTGATGCAACGAAGATATTATCAAAATGCAAGGTTTGGGTATGCACGAGGTATTGAAACGGTACAATACGTAGAAGAAATAATTAATCGCCACCGTATGTATCAGAGAATCATGTCAGTTGCCGAAACCCGCGGGGGTACCCGAATGCCCGGAACTATAGAAGCTTCCATGCTCATGTTGCATTGACAGTCATCTGTTTCAGAAATACTACGATTCTTATACTCCCTTAACAACAATCAGGGTCAGATCGTCAGAAAGCTTCCCGTCTGAAAATGCATTGACATCGTTCAGGATCGCATTGAGAATTTTATCCGCATTCTGGTGTTTCTGTTCAGCAATCACGGCTTTCAACCGTTTTTCGTCGTATTCTACTTCATGGCGGTTAAAGGTTTCAGTAACACCATCGGTGAAAAAAACTACAACATCTCCTTTTTCGATCTCAACCTCGGTTTCAACATAGGGTGCGATCGTAGCCATAGCTCCCAAAATGAGTCCGCCTTCTTCCAGATTCTGAAATTCATCTCCATTATTTCGCAAAAGCAGAGGTGGGTTATGTCCCGCATTTATATATTTAAACCGTCTTTCCGAATGGAAATATTTACCCCAAAAAAAAGTAATAAATTTATCGCTTGGAGTATTTTCAAAGATCAAATTATTGATTCGATCCGTAGCTTCCGACAGTGTAATCTCTACCGGTAATAGTACATGCAGCATCGCCTGCAGGTTCGCCATGAGAAGTGCAGCTGGAATGCCTTTTCCGGTTACATCACCGATTGCAAAAATATGATTGGAGTCAGGAGTTTCGACGATATCATAATAATCACCTCCTACTCCTTCTGAAGGTACATTTTTAGCAGCTACTTCGAGGTTCGATATGGATGGTATATGATCAGGAAAGAGCCCTTTCTGAATCGTTTTTGCGATATTAACCTCTTCCTCAAGGCGTTCTTTTTCAATACGGTCCTCCAGAAAGATCGAACGCTGAATAGAAAGTACGGCGAGATTGCCCAAAGACTGAAGAAAGTTAAAATCGGATTGTGACAATTTCTCCCTGGTAGCCTTGTCACTTACCCCGACGACTGCTGTTTTGTCACTTCCCATCTGCAGTGCTACCAGGGCAGATATTTCATTTTCTCTAAGAAAGGGTACATGTTTATAGTGATCTGCTTCCATGAGAAGCACGTCTTCGGGAAGTGAAAAAATGTCTTTTTTTTCATTTTCGTGAGGTTGTCGGTCCAACCCATTGGAGGCCATCATCACCAGATTATCATCAATATCATAAAGCAGAAAAAATTTACGAATCATTAACTGGCCGAGAAGAGCGAACTTCAGGGTAGAGGCAATTTTCTCCCTGTCAACCATCAGATTAAAATCCCTCGAAAGATCGAGTAATGTATTCAATTCATAAATACGCCGATCAAGTTTTCTGTTGATTGCCCTCATTTCAGTAAACATTCTTGAGTTGGCAATCGCTACAGATGAAATAATAGTCAGGCTTTCAACGAACTCCATTTCCTGTTCAGTGAATACCCGATCGTTTCCTTTTCTGCCAAGATAAAGGTACCCAAGATGATGATCACTTGTACGTAAATTGAAATAGAGCCCCCTGTTCGCTCCTTCGAAAAGTTCGGGTGTTTGAATGCCCTTCTCTAACGGATCAATGACAAGTTCTTCAAATTGATTTGGACTCCATGGAATCAGGATATGTTCTCCCTCTTTTATCTGCGCTTTTCCTTTAATTTTTGAAACAAGGTATTTTTTGTTTCCCGGTTCATAGATCAGAATCGCACCTCTGGGAACCAGCATTTTTCCCATCGTAATCAGTAATAGGTTATTAAGTACAAAATCAGTTTCTCTTGATTCGATCAGGAGTCTGCTGGTCTCAAACAGTGTTTTTAATTTAAATCTGTCCTGTTTTTCTGTTTTATTTGTTATTTCTTTCACCAGTCTAACTTCTATTTTTGTACATTCGTATCACATTTACATCCGCTTCCTGGCTATATTCAACTTCATCCATGAGCTTTTTAATCAGGTATACTCCGACCCCTCCTCTTTTTCTGCTTTTCATCTGTTTTCGCAAGTCAGGTTTACTGTAGTTCTCCGGTTTAAAAGCTTCGCCAGTATCTGAAAGGGACACCCACAACCGGTCATTTCTGTATCCGGTTTTTATTTCCACTTTTTTACTCTCATCATAATCATAGGCGTGCTTGATAATATTTGTACAGGCTTCATCAACCGCCAACCGAATATCTGATATTTGTTTTTCATTAAACCCAAACTCTTCAGCACGTTTGGCTATGAATTCTCTGACAGCTGCAAGCTGGCCTGTAGCCGCTTTGATGGTCATATGATATGTATTATTACTCGTCACGTTTTGATTCGTCTATTGGGCGGAGTTGTTAAACTGTTCGATAGCCTCCTCTTCATCATCAAGAATATCATACAGTGTCGGAAACCCTAGCAAGTCAAAAACATTATACACCTTGTCATTCATATTGGTCAGTTTAATATCTCCCCCCATACCCCGAACATCTTCGATATATGCCATAAAAACTCCTAAGCCTGCACTGGCTATATATTCCAGATTTCTGCAATTGACAATAATTTTATTTTTCTTTTTATCGATCAAAGTCTTCAGTGAATCCTCGAGCTTCGAAGCTGTGTGGGCATCAAGCTCACCACTTATATCAAGTACCTGCACCTGTTCTATCTCACGTTGGTTAATGTCAAAGTTTTTCATCGCATTCTGCGTTGGTTTATATCAACTTCCGTTTGTTTAAATATAGAATTCTCTTGCGGTATGGAAAAATTTGGCAAGTGTAAGAGTATAAGGTGTTCAAAATGAAGGTACAACACACTATACGTAATGAAGAGAGGAAAGTTTAATAAATAAGGCAACACACGTTTCAGGTGTGTTGCCCTGACTATTCATCAAGAGAGACGCTACTTGAGCGCTATTAAAAGTAGTAAAATAAAAACTATAACTACAAATTTTTGTTCAAAAAAAAGGATTAAACCATTATTTAATCTAATACTGTCTTTGAACTCTCAGAAAACAAAGAGTGATCAAATGAAAAAATTTGTAATTCAGTTTCCGGTTGCCACACTTCCAACCCAGGCATCGGCATCGTATTCATTTTTGACTTTTTCCTGGAGTCTTGATGCCATCTCGTGTGTTGATACATTTCCAAGCCTGACCCTGAACCATACATCTCCTACTGATTCATCCCCGAACTCTTCAATATATACGTGCTCAAAACCTCTTTCCCGCCATTGATTTGCATGCTCTTCAGCTCTCTCTTCACTTCTCCAGGATCGTACCTGAATGGTAAATGAACCATCAGGATCGTAGGTAATTACAGCAGTTTCTTCTCTTTCTCTTTCAGAAGCTTCCGCTTCCTCCTCGGCTCTTGCAATACTGTCCTGACGAGCCTGTTCAATACTGTCCTGCCTCATTTGTTCCATTTCTGCCTCCCAGACATGCTCAAGTGAATCCTGTTCAGCCTGCCGCTGAGCTTCGGCCTGTTGTTGTACTTCCTCTTCACTGGGCCCACAGGCCTGAATCAAAAAAATGGCCAGCAAAGCTGTCAGTGTAAATGTGAAAAAATCTTTCATATCAAATGAATTGGTTTAAAAGCACATCAGGTACATCATACTGCAACTTAATCTATTAAGTCTTGTTACACAACAGGATTTGTATCATCCAGAATAATACATGAAGACAGGCGCTGGATAGCTGTGAAAATTTCAGTTTCAACAACCCTAAAATAGTTTTATCTTATTAAGACTGAATTTAAATAACCATTTTAATGTTTAATTTCAGCAGTATTAAGGCAGAAAAAGTCCTACGTAATCATGTTACTTGAAGTTAAAAACTTATCCAAGGAGTTTGAGAAGGACAAACCGGTTGTCAATAATATTTCTTTCGGCATAAAGGAAGAGGAAATTTTTGCACTTCTCGGTCCAAGTGGTTGTGGAAAAACAACTACCCTTCGGCTGATAGCCGGTTTTGAACATTTACTGGAAGGAGAAATCAGCCTGAACGGAAAAATTCTCTCCCGCACAGGCCACCACGTAGCACCCCAGAAAAGAGGGATCGGATTTGTTTTCCAGGATTATGCACTTTTCCCTCATATGAACGCCCTTGAGAATGTGGCATTTGGCCTGGGGCATTTACCAAAACATAAACGGGAAGTTTTTGCTGAAGAAGTACTATGCCGTACGGGTATGGGCGACTTCAAAGACCGAAGCCCGGCTGCACTTTCCGGAGGGCAGCAACAGCGGGTAGCACTGGCCCGTGCTATTGCACCGAAACCTCAGCTCGTCATGCTGGATGAACCGTTTTCCAATCTGGATGCCATGTTGCGCGATTCTACAAGAAAAGAAGTTCGTGGAATCCTTAAAAAAGCGGGAATGAGTGCCATCCTTGTAACTCACGATCAGGAAGAAGCTCTATCCTTTGCCGATAGAATTGCTGTTATGAATGATGGCAAAATTGAACAAATCGGTACCCCGGAAGAAGTTTACTACAAGCCTAAAACCAGGTTTGTCGCACAATTCCTGGGGCGGACGAACCTTTTTGAAGCAGATGCTGTCGGTGTAAATGAAATACAAACCAATATCGGCCCTATCAAACTGGATTGTCAGGCTTGCGGCAGGATTGTGTGTTCGATGCGGCCGGAGCATCTTACACTTGAAAAACCCAATGGAACGGCTTCCGAGAAAACCGGCCTGATCGTTGGCAGAGAGTTTAAAGGTCACGATATCACTTACCACGTACTACTTCGAGGAGAACATTATATCGTACATACCGACAACCGGATTCTCTTTAAACCGGACGATCAGGTTGTCCTAAAACCTCTTGAACCAGCGGTGGTCTTAAGGGATTCCTGATAAGTTACTTTTTTTTACAAGTGCCGTTTGAAATAATAACAGGGAATGAACAGTTGG
Source organism: Balneolaceae bacterium (assembly GCA_007132385.1). GTDB lineage: Bacteria > Bacteroidota > Rhodothermia > Balneolales > Balneolaceae > SLOU01. The sequence goes on from SLOU01000274.1 coordinate 23,399, forward strand.
TATAATCAGCTATCTCATGTTATACCAGAAGTTTATTTGGAGATTTAGTGCTCAAAAGTGATCCTCCCTTAACTGTAAATCAAAACTTAAAAAGATTTCAAAAACTTGCTATTAGAAAGCTTCAGAACTAACTTTTTTTATATCATTGACTGAAAGAATTTCGTTATAAAACTCTGATTACCCTTTGTACTTCATTGAATTATTTCAATACATATGTTTAGCTGGAAAAACAAATTATGAAAGCAGGTAAACTAACACTAATCATTGTAATCATCGCTGCCCCGCTTGCCTGGTGGGGAACTCAGCAATACGGAGCTTCGGATAACGGGTTGCCTTCATTGCATACCGAACAAGCCCATTTCGGGGATGTATCTCAACGGGTTCTCGCCCATGGAACCTTGCAGCCGGTCCAAAAAGTGATTGTCGGCAGCCAGGTATCTGGTATCATCGATGAAATTTTGGTGGACTTTAACAGTATGGTCGAACATGGCCAGGTTATTGCACAACTTGATCCAACTACATTCCGGGCCGAAGTCAGCTCGGCTGAAGCTGAGCTTGAATCGGCTGAAGCTGCCCTTGAGTTGGCACAGTTCCAGTGGCAGCGGGTCCAGGAACTGCGTGAGCGTCAATTTGTATCTCCTTCGGATGTAGATGAAGCACGTTCCAACCTTCGACAGGCTGAAGCCCAGGTAAAGGTTCGGCGTCACTCCCTGGAAAGGGCCCAAAGGGAACTGGATCGAACCACAATCAAATCCCCGACCGACGGAATGGTTGTATCCCGGAATGTTGATGTCGGGCAGACAGTAGCTGCCAGCCTCAGTGCCCCGGAATTATTTGAGATTGCTTCCGACCTTTCTCAAATGTTGATTCATGCCAACGTATCGGAAGCAGATATCGGAATGGTATTCGAAGGCCAAAACACTGTTTTCAGAGTTGATGCATACCGTGAGAGGGAGTTCGAGGGGGAAATCATCCAGGTTCGAAACTCCCCGATCGTCGAAGATAATGTTGTTCATTATGAAACCATTATCGCTGTGGACAATGAAGAGCAATTATTAAAGCCGGGTATGACTGCCGAAGTCTCTATCATCGCAGATGAACGGCAAAATGTTCTCAGGTTGAGAAATTCTGCCTTGCGGGCACGTATTCCCGATAATCTGCGGCCTGAGGAACCCGAAGATATCGGTGAAAATGAAGGAATCGCCTACCTTGTGGAAAATGACCGTTTACGGGCAGTTAAAGTTCAAACCGGCCTCAATGATGGTGTCCACACGGAAATTTTGGGGGGCATTGAAGAAGGAGACACTCTCGCTGTTGGATTAACGCTGCAAACAAATGGAGACAACAATAATCGAAGCCTGATGAGGGGTAATCAGGCACAATACTAAAATTTATTCAGTTTATTTTACCGGGTTTACCTGAAAAGTCATGAAAATTGTCGATCTGAAGGATATCAGACGTATCTATCGCACAGAATCTATTTCTGTCGATGCTCTGAAAGGAATAACCCTGCAGATCGAAGAGGGAGAATTTGTAGCTATCATGGGGCCGAGCGGATCGGGAAAATCAACCCTGATGAACATCCTCGGTTGCCTCGACCGGCCGACAAGCGGTCGCTTTTTGCTGAATGGGGAGGATGTTTCTGCCTTTTCCAAGGATAAACTGGCCAAATTGAGAAACAGAACCCTTGGTTTTGTATTTCAGTCTTTTCACTTACTCCCCAGAACATCGGCTATTGAAAATGTAGAACTTCCGTTGCTTTATCACGAGGAGGGATTAACCTGGAAAGAAATTCACAACCGGGCAAAAAAAGCACTTGAAGTTGTCGGACTTGCCGACCGCCTGGACCACACACCAAATGAACTCTCCGGCGGACAACGACAGCGCGTTGCTATCGCACGTGCCCTGGTAACCGAACCGGCTCTTCTTCTCGCGGATGAACCGACGGGTAACCTTGACAGCAAAACCAGCCTTGAAATCATCGACATGCTTCAAAAGCTGAACAAAAAAGGCGAAACCATCATCATGGTAACTCATGAACACGATATCGCCCATTTTGCAAACCGGATTATTACTTTGCATGATGGTTTGGTAAAAAGCGACCGTGCCATTGAAGCCAAAAATGCATCCGATGCTTTAAGAAACAGAGTTGACGAAGACGAACTGGAACAAATTGAAGGAGTATTATCATGAAATGGAGCGCCGTACCCTATATTGCCGTCAATGCCCTTCGACGCAACACCATGAGAACAATATTAACCGCACTTGGTATCATTATCGGTGTTGCCGCAGTCATCACGATGGTCGGGCTTGGACAGGGAGCCAGTGCGGAAGTTGAAGAACAGGTCAATCGGCTCGGACAAAACGTAATTCTTGTATTTCCGGGTGAACGGTCTCTTGGCGGAGTTAGTATCGGAGGAGGCAGTGCCAATACACTTACGGTCGAGGATGCCATCGCTCTTCGTGAGGAAATTCCGGAAGTGATTGCCGCAAGCCCGGAAGTACGGTCTCAACGTGTAGTGGTTCACGGGAATCAAAATTGGCATACACGTATTTACGGGCAATCTGCCGATTATCTCCAGATTCGTCAGTGGCCGATTGAAAGCGGGCGTATGTTTACGGAAGAAGAACTTGAACGGGCATCGCTGGTGGCGGTAGTCGGCCGTACAATTGTTGATGAACTGTTTGATGGGGCTGACCCGATCGGTGAAACCGTTCGCGTAAGGGGATTGCCTCTTGAAATCGTAGGGGTTCTTTCCCCTAAAGGCATGTCATTGATGGGATCGGTTCAGGACGACATCATAATAGTTCCCTATACGACAGCTTTCCAGAGAGTTTCCGGCAGAAGCCATGCCATGGTAATCAATATCCAAGTCTATAATGATCAGTCTATGAACGTAGCCCGGCAAAAAATTGAAGATCTGCTTCGCGAACGTCATCGGCTGGCTCCATACCAGGATAACGACTTCACTATTCAAACCCAGGAAGAAGTTGCACAGGCGGCCACGGAAACCTCACGGGTGATGACCTGGCTACTGGCTTCAATCGCCGGAATCTCCCTGTTTGTAGGAGGCATTGGAATTATGAATGTCATGCTTGTAAGTGTAACTGAAAGAACCCGTGAAGTTGGCCTTCGGCTGTCGGTAGGTGCCCGGGGGAAAGATGTACTGTTGCAATTTTTAATAGAATCTACCATCCTCTGCCTGCTGGGTGGAATTGGTGGGATCCTGCTCGGAATCGGTGCTACCGAGGTGATTGCAAATTACGCCGGCTGGCCGGCACTCTTTTCAACGGAAGCGATGATAGTAGCCGTAACCGTATCCGCTGCAGTCGGGCTCTTTTTCGGTTTTTATCCTGCCTGGAAAGCTTCTAGGCTGGATCCGATAGTTGCCCTTAGAAGGGAATAGGTGCGTGGAATTTATTTTCCTTCAGAAGGATTACTGAGTCTCCATTCATTTGCTTCTGAATAAACTGCCGGAATCAATCAGATAAGCTGTTACCGCTACCTGCAATAAAGACAATACGTGTATTTACTGCGATAAAAGTTTCAACTTTTCAAGAGAGCCTTGGCAATCGTCTGCAGTTGCATGTTGGACGTACCTTCATAAATTTTCCCGATTTTGGCATCCCTGTAAAATTTTTCTACGGGGTACTCTTTGACATATCCATATCCACCGTACAGTTCCACTGCAAGGGAGGTGACACGTTCAGCTACTTCGGAGCTGTAATACTTGGCCATTGCCGCCTCTTTTACAAAATTTTGACCGGCCGATTTCATCCTGGCAGCATTATATACCATCAGCCTGGCCGCTTCAATCTCCGTTGACATCTTTGCAAGTTGAAACTGGACAGCCTGAAAATCAGCAATCGCTTTCCCAAACTGCTTGCGTTCCCGTGTATATGCCAGTGCCGCGTCAAAAGCTCCCTGTGCGATCCCAACCATCTGGGCGCCGATTCCGATTCTGCCTTCATTTAGTGTTTCCATAGCTACTTTATAACCCTCTCCCACATTTCCAAGTACATATTCGGACGGGACACGCACATCTTCGAGTAGGACTTCACAAGTTGAACTGGCACGTATTCCAAGTTTATCCTCTTTTTTTGACACAGAAAACCCCTTCATCTCCCGTTCAACAATAAATGCAGTAATTCCTTTATATCCTGCATCCGGTTTGACGTTGGCAAATACAAGATATATTTCAGCTTCATCAGCGTTGGTAATCCACATCTTGGCCCCATTCAGCAGAAAATCGTCCCCATCCTCTTTTGCAGTCGTTTTCAGTGAAAATGCATCGCTCCCGGCGCCGGCTTCCGACAAGCAATAGGCGCCAACCTTATCAGTGCAAAGTCCCGGAAGCCATTTTTGTTTCTGATCTTCGTCAGCCCAGCGTAAAAAAGCATTATTTACCAATGTATTCTGAACATCCATGAATACACCTGCTGATGCATCTACCCTGGAAATCTGCTCAATAGCTACTATACTCATAAAAAATGTGCCCCCACTGCCCTGGTACTTTTCCGGAACCTCGATACCCATCAAACCCATTTCAAAAAACTGGCTGATGATATCCGGGTCCAGTTTGGCAGCTTCATCCATTTCACGGATTTTCGGCTGGATCACCGATTCGGCAAAATCAGCCGCGGCTTCTTTTAGCATCTGTTCATCTTCAGTAAGTCGTGTAAGCGGGAAGACTTTCGGTTCCACAGTTGACATATTTTTTTTACTCTTGGAAAATTAATTTGCGGGCTTGATCAATATAGGAAATGGAAGCGCTTTTATCAGGTTAATCTCGTTAATCAACAATTTTTATTCATGGTTTATGTATGTTTTAATTAAATAACGATCACCATTAAAAATCTGAAAGACGCTATTATTTTTTTGCCATGACTATTCAAATGGGTATTGATTTATACAGTATAAAAATATAAATCCAACATTGATTTCTTGATTTTACTTTACCGGGTTCATGACTAATAAAAATAAAGATAACAAACTTCCCAACATGTTTGAGGAATTCCCTCCTGTCACCCGCGAAGAGTGGGAAAATCAAATTCAGCAGGATCTAAACGGACTGGATTACAAAAAGGAACTTCGATGGGATCCACCTGAAGAATTATCCCTTCTTCCTTTTTACATGCAGGATGATCTCATTTCTCTTGAACAATATTCTGAGAAAGCTCAGGAGTCCCCCCATTTTGCACAACGCAATCAAA
>SLOU01000206.1 GCA_007132385.1 Balneolaceae bacterium
ATAAATCGAGACCTGTAACCCTCAAGTTCTTCCTCAAGATTTTCCGTTTTAAGCTCACCTACTTTACGCTCTTCAAAAAGTGAATTTTTTTTTGCATAAAGTACACCCTGTTCGGTTACATAATAATTTTCTCTGTCTAATATACGTTCGGAATCGTGGATTGCCTTTTTATCTGAATCAGTCAAAATTCTACCTATTTTCAGTTGCACATTAACGGCCCGGAGCCTTCTTTCCCAAACTGATAGTTTAATCAAGATTCACTACCTAAGCAACTGTTGTAATTAAGACAGCTACCAGACAAAAGCCTTAACTGATTAACTTCAACAAATCCACTTTATTACCAATTCCTGAAAAGAATCAATTCTCTTTGAACAGATGCACATCCCGTTGCGGAAATGGAATACTCACACCATTCGCATCAAACCTTTCTTTTACTTTCTTCGTAACCGCAAATCTCAGGGGCCAAACATTTGGAGTATCCGTCCAGACGCGAACTGTAATATCCACGGAACTGTCACCCAGGTTGCTGATGACAATCATTGGTTCCGGTTCTCCAAGCACGCGTTCATCTTCGTCCAGTACCTCTTTGATCAGGCGCATCGCCTTGTCCATATCATCTCCATAGCCTATTCCAAACACCATATCAGCCCGGCGCTGTGCGAATTTTGACATATTTTTGATTTCCGACCCCCAGACTTTCGAGTTCGGCATGATAACACCGATATTATCGAATGTGTGCATTTCGGTTATAAATAAACCGATCGCATCTACGATGCCCACGGTACCACCAACATCAACCGCATCTCCTACCTTAAACGGCCGGAGCGTCAGTAGCATCATCCCCGCTGCAATATTGGAAAGTGTCCCCTGTAAGGCCAGGCCAACGGCAAGACCGGCAGCACCAAGAACAGCTATTAAACTGGCTGTTTGAACACCGAATTGGCCAAGCACTGCAAGAATCGTGATAATAAGAATTAAAATTCGTACTACCTGTCCAAAAATCGGGACCAGGGTATCATCGAATTTCCTGGATTCGGATGTTTTATGTTTGATCTTTTTGGATGCCCAATTGGCAAATATCCAGCCTATAATGAGAATCGTAATTGCCCCTATGACACTCAGCCCATGTTCAACCGCCAACGGTATGAGTTCCTCTGAATATTCGCCCAAACCTTCCATATCCATACTCTATTCTCCTTTTTTATTTTAAAACAGGTTAGTGAATTGGTAATCTTACTGCTAAAATAATGAAAAAATTATTTTTTAACGTTTCCGTAAATAAAAAAAGCCCGCAAATTACGGGCTTTTTCTTCACAATGGAGCTATACATAATTTTTTTATTCGAGGTGGCTTCTCAGCATCCATGCCGTTTTCGAATGTACCGATAAGCGTTGTGTCAGAAGATCGATAGTTGCCTCATCATCGGCTTTGTGGCTAGGTTTTAGAGCTTCTCTTGCAGTACGCAAGATTCTTTCATTATCCCGGGCAAGCCGTTTTATCATTTCCATCGCGTCAGGTTGATCGGTATCTTCTTCTATTGAAGTGATTTTGGAGAACTCTTTAAATGAGCCTGGAGATCTGAAACCAAGAGCCCGGATACGCTCTGCAATAATATCAATTGCTTCAGCCAACTCCGTATATTGCACTTCGAACTGTTCATGTAGCGGGTGAAACAATTGACCCGTTACATTCCAGTGATAATTATGGGTCTTTAGATAGACCATGTAAGAGTCAGCAAGTACTCTTGAAAGGCCTTCCGCTATTTCCTTTCGGTGTTTTTCGTCAATGCCAATATCTACTTTCATTGTCTTGATTCCATTAGTCAGTGTTACAGTACTCATAGCTTGTAACTTTTTGAATTTATTATTCTTTCGAATTCTTCATCAACTAATACAAAAATTTACCGGGGATCATTCCGGTGACACTCAGGAATCAACACCGTGGACTTCTTTCAGAATGGCTTTGGCATTTTTGTCCTGTTTCTGCATAACCCGGTGTTGCAAGTTGGTTACGATGTCCGATTGTGCTTTTTCAAATGCTTCCTCTTTGGCCGATTTCTCAGTAGTTGTCCGGATTAAATCGTAAACGTCATCAGCCCGCACCACACTGTATAATTTATCATCGTTAAAAGCATGCGATCTGTACTCTTCATATTTCTTGAACAGTTCAGGAAAGTCTTTGTTATGCTGAGCTTTTTCCAGAATTTCAACATCTTCAGGTCCTTCCGCACTAAGAGGAGTTTTACAAAGAAAATAAAATTTTTGTTTATAGATCATTATCCGACATTTCTGGGGTTCAATTACCGTTTATTTCATCTCGTTCAAAGATAATCATTTCCATTTACATCACATAGAGCTCTTTAACCCGGGTGCATTTAAAGTAATCCCGAGATCATTTTTGGATTTACAAACCATACAAGCTGATTCACCCCGGGTTCACAATCGCTCCAGCTTCTCCCGTCAAACCGGAGACAGGCGACCGCTGCCGTCGGGAATCGAACCGACAGACGATCCATCATAGTGACAAGTTGTGAACACACTTCCTCCATTAATGGATTGTGCCCTACCAGCATTACAGTTTCAACCTTCTGAGACGTACGCTGAATAGCTTTCACATAATCATCAGAAGATGAAAAATAAAGACCTCTGTCTGTCTCAATTTTTTCAGGGTCGAAGCTGGAATGCCCGGCAACCAGTTTAGCCGTTTCTACAGCTCTCCGGGCTGTAGATGAAATGATGTGGCCGGGTGTAAAGCCTGAAATTTTTAACATTCTGCCCATTTTGGGGGCATCCCGCTTTCCCCTGTCTGCCAAAGGCCGTTCATGATCGGTAAGGCCTGGATCGTCCCATGAAGATTTGGCATGCCGCATCAATAATATATTCATCCTGATTAGATAAGGATTGAAATTAATTACATACAATCGCAATCCGAAATGTAAGCAGTAATGTAATAATCTCTATCTGTTTATTCCATCCTGATGAAATATTTTAAAGGGCGCATATAAACTTAAAATTACACCCCTGGCTATCATGAAAAGAATCATAGCCAACCACAAACCGTGTTCATCCAGATAAAAAGTACCTACATAATAAGCAGGTAAAAAGATCAAAAAAGTTGAAAGTAGCATACTGTTTCGCATCGGCTGGGTAGCCGTAGCCCCGATAAATACTCCGTCCCATATATAGCAAATACTGGCAACAGCCGGTGCCATTACCGTCCAGAATATTACTGTTTCGGCAATTGCAATTACATTTACCTGGTTGGTAAACAGATGCAATATATGCCGATCGAATATCCCATAAAATAAACTTCCGGTGATTCCAATGACCAAACCCCACCCCATTGTATACCAAACCGCCCTTCGTAATTTCTCTTTTTGATTTCCCCCGCTGAAACGGCCTACGAGACTTTCAGCAGCGTAGGCAAAACCGTCAATCCCATAAGATACGATCATCCATAACTGCAATAAAATAGTATTTGCCGCAAGGACCAGGTCGCCCTGCTCCGCGGATTTGGCTGTAAAAAATGAAAACGTAAAAATCAGACATAGCGTCCGTATGAAGATATCCCGGTTTACAATGAAAAACTTTTTGATCTCTTCAAGGTCTGCCAGTCGCTTTTGTACATAATGACCGATATATCTTTTATACCGTTTTAAAAAAAGAAATACAGCCAATCCAAGGCCCAGCCAGGTAGAAATCAGTGTACCCCAGGCAACCCCGTCAACATGCATGCCAAGTACATAAATAAAAAATACGTTCAGAATAATATTGAGCAGGTTTAAGAATACCGTTACAATCATCGGATATTTGGCATTCTGCATACCCAAAAACCAACCGTTTATACCGTAGAGAGCAAGAACAGCAGGGGCAGTATAGATTCTTATATCAAAATAGACGAGAGAATAGAGTTCAACTTCCCGGCTGCTTTCAATGATCCAGAAACAGAGTACTGAAATAGGTTTCTGAAGCATCAGCAACAAAAGTCCCAGTATCATGGCTACGAGTTGGACTCTTACCAGGATCATGAACATTTCAGTCCGGTCTCTCATACCGTACGATTGAGCCGTAAGACCGGTCGTCCCCATTCGAAGAAAGCCAAAACCCCAAAACAAAAAATTGAAAATCATCCCTCCTACCGCAAGCGCTCCGAGGTAGTATGCATCATCCAGGTGCCCGACAAGCGCAGTATCCACCGCACCCAACAACGGTACCGAGAGATTGCTGATGATGTTGGGTACAGCCAGTTGGAGAATTCGCTTATTCAATGAAAGATTATTTTTTCTGATACAGAATCATGGCAAACTATCGGTAAATCCCAAGTTTTTAAACCCGGAGATGTAATTTTTTTGCCGTTTGACTCTTTTCGGACAACAATGATTCTCTGAAAAGACAAATAAAAGGAAATAAAAACAGATTTTTTTAAAAATTGGTATGGTTTCTTAAGTGAAAGTTGCATATCTACATGCCTGCGTTTATTTTCAGTTTCCGCTTCCGAAGGGGGGTTCAACTTAAGTGAATCTTAATTTCAAATAACTCATGGATTTAGAAACTCGAAACAGAATTATCACCATTGTTCTTGGGGTTGTCATTGTTTTTCTCGGATATTATCTCTACAGATCGATTGTAGACCCGTATCAAGAAGTTTTGGAAGAACGGGAAATGACTGAACGTGTACAGCATCGAATGTCGATAGTCAGGGATGCACTTATCGAATACAGAAATGTTCGTGGGGAATTTCCACCGAGTGAGGGTGGCCTCGATTCCTTAATACAATTTCTCAAAACCAATGATCGCATGGTAGCTGAAGGAGAATCGCTGTTTGAAGAGCGGCCACCCTCCAGCTATGACCCGGACTCCCTGAGGTTTTCGCCCAGGCCGCCGCATAATGAGTTTTCATATACATTAAATGACACATTACGGCCTCAAATATATTTGCTCGAAGATCCGGACTCTGACATGGCAATTGGCGACCTTGAGCGTACAACGCTTTTGAATGCCCCGAACTGGAATTAACCATAATGTCAGTATCGGGTGACTGTTTGGGGATATGTTTTGCGGATCATCAACTTTTTTATGCTGTCAATGATCCGGCCCGAAGAAATCATCTGAAATATATCGGTTGCATCGACTTTAATTTTCCGGTCATTGAGGCATTGATCAATCCGGAAAGTCAAAATTATGATGCGTTGAAACGCTCGATTGGTCGTCTGCAGCATTCCTATTCAAACAGAAACGTACGGATGCTCTCTCCGGCTGTGTATGAGTGCTGGACAATATTTCCACGACTTGTATATGAAACACCGGATGAACGGGATGACCATCTTTCCATATTGATGGACGGAATGCCGCGAAGTGAAACTGAACCTATCTGGTTCGAACTCAGCAATCCGGACTATAAACTTTTGTTGGTACGCAACCGGTCCATTACCGATAATTACCGGAACTTGTTGCTGGGTTTTCATCAAATCGATTTGGTAAGTGAATTTGAGATCGGCATGGAATGGCGCTGCCTGACCGGTACCAAGGGGTCCTATCTCACTGTCAACTGCCGCCACGATCATATCACCGTTTCTTCTTACTTGCTGGGAAAACTACGCGGGGCTACTTTTATCCGTTTTGATACTGTCAGTGATCTAATTTATTTCTGGAACTTCTATGGACAGCACCTTCACTGGTTGCACGGCATACACGAACAGGTCTATGTTTATGGAAACAATGCCATGGAAATCATTGAAACTATGGGTTCCAATCTGAACGAAACCGGTGAGTTGATTACGATGAACAGTCTGGAACAGATGCAGGTTATTGCCAATGAATCAACCTACGGTTTCAAGCTCGAAAGTGCATTTCCTTCTGTACTTTTAAGTTTAAATCTGTCCGGACAAATGAATAAAAGTCATCAGCTATGAGGATAATCACCGGCAAACTGAAAGGGCGTCAGCTTCCGATACCACAAACCGGGGAGTTACGTCCAACTTCCGATCGCGCCAAAGAAGGTTTATTCGCTGTAATTGCTGCCCGTCGATATTTTGAGGGTTACCGGGTGCTCGACCTGTTTGCGGGGAGCGGTAATCTCGGTTTTGAAGCTCTTTCAAGAGGTGCAGATTATGCAGTGTTCGTCGATCTGAACCCGGATCACATTCAACATATTGAAAAATATGGACGTCTGTTTAACGTTGAGACTCAAATATCAACACGAACTCTCTCTACTGAACAGTTTTTGGCAACTTCCCCCCAGCCATTCGACATTATATTCAGTGACCCTCCTTACGATTATCCCTATATGCAGGAAATGATCGATAATATACTTACAAAAGGATGGCTCATTCCCGATGGATGGTTTATCCTGGAACACGATAAACGTCACAATTTCGAAAGTCACCCAAATCTGTTTTATACAAAACCTTACGGCAGAACTATTGTTAGCATGTTTCAGGATCAACCGGTAGATTCGGAAAAATGATTTTTTCCCATACCTACTTTAACTTTCACTTATGAGTAAAGTTGCTTTATTCCCCGGTTCTTTCGATCCTATTACCAATGGTCATCTCGACCTGTTAAAACGTGCTGCAAAACTATTTGATAGTGTAATCATTACCGTTGCAGTAAATAACCGAAAGGATTCGGTTTTTACAGGGAATGAACGTGTAGAGTTGATTGAGGAATGCATTAAAAACAAAAGCTGGAACGGCCAGATCGAAGTTGAACAATTCACAGGTTTGTTGATCGATTTTGCCCGCAAAAAAAATGTCAATGTATTGATACGGGGTGTACGTCAAATCTCCGACTTTGAATATGAATTTCGGATGGCTTTGACCAATCGCCGGCTTGCACCAGATATCGATACTGTTTTCCTGATGCCGGACGAACAACTGACATTTATTTCGGCTTCGATTGTCAAAGAAATTGCCTATTGGGGAGGGGATCTAGATTCTTTCGTACCAAAGCCGGTAGCCATTGCACTAAAAAACAAATTTAAAGACAAATCAATTTAAAATCCTATGATCTCAACACGGGCGAATAATATTTCCCCCTCCGAAACGCTGAAAATCTCAGCCAAAGCGAAAGAACTGGCCAGGCAGGGAAAATCGGTCATATCGTTAAGTGCCGGTGAACCTGATTTTAAAACCCCGGTTCATATCTGTGATGCCGCTATTCAGGCGATCCGTGACGGGTTCCACGGTTACACAATGAATACCGGGACGCCGGAGTTGCGGGAAGCCATCGTTCAAAAATTGAATAGGGATAACGGCCTGCAATTCGATCCCGGCCAGATTGTCGTCTCCAACGGAGCTAAACAGTCGATCGGATTTACAATTCTTGCAACTGTGAACCCGGGAGATGAAGTGATTATCCCTTCCCCCTATTGGGTCTCCTATCCTCAAATGGTTAAACTGGCAGATGGAATTCCTGTTACTGCCATAACCTCGATCGATAACAACTTCAAATTGACCACACAGGAGTTGCAAAAGAAGATTACATCCAAAACCAAAGCCCTGATACTCTGTTCTCCATCCAATCCGACAGGCGCAATGTATACCCGAAATGAGCTGGAAGACATAGCCGGCTTGTTGCGAAAATATCCCAATATACTCATCATCTCGGACGAGATCTATGAATATATCGTATTCGAAGGAGAACATACCGGAATCCTGCAAGTTGCCCCCGACCTTGCAGAACGCACGGTTTTGATTAACGGATTTTCAAAAGGTTTTGCCATGACCGGCTGGAGGCTCGGTTACCTCGCAGCCCCAAAGGAAATTGCTTCGGCCGTTGCCAAAATTCAAAGCCAGGAGACATCGGCCCCTTCGGCCATCTCTCAAAAAGCCGGCGAAGCTGCATACAACGGGCCGATGGACGATGTACTTGAAATGCGAAAAGCCTTTGAAAAGCGAAGAGATTTTGTCGTTGAATCATTGCTCAATATTGCAGGTATAAAATGTTTTAAACCGGATGGAGCTTTTTATGTTTTTCCAGACTGCTCTGCCCATTTTGGTAAAAAAAACAGGAATGGAGATGAGATTAATACATCGACCGACCTTTGCCTCTACCTGCTGGAAGATCATGGTATCGCAGCCGTGCCGGGCGATGCTTTCGGAGAGCCCACAGGAATTCGTATCAGCTATGCGGTCTCCATGGAAGAACTTGAAGAAGCCGTCAAACGACTTCAAACCGGTATTGAGGAACTAAAAAAGTAAACTTTTTTTATCCGAAAATCGTATTTTAGCTTGATTTATAAGAAATTTTCAAACCTATTTATTAATCAAGCAACTTACTATTATGCCTACATACGAATACAAAAGAGAAGACGGGACGATATTTGAAATCAGGCAGGGGATTAATGACGAGCCACTTGCAACCTGTCCTGATACCGGACAAAAAGTCAAACGAATGATATCGGGGGGTGGTGGTGTTGTATACAAAGGTGACGGTTGGTACGTTACTGACTATAAAAACAACAAACAACCAGCCAACGGAGAATCCGATGGCTCTTCAGTTGCCAATAATGAAACCAATAATCAAACTTCATCGGCTGAATCAGGATCCGGAAAATCCGATGATTAATTGTGGCTTATGCCTTCCGATCTGAAGCCTGAACCATATCGCCAGGCAGTAGATGAATTTGTCCTTTTGTGGGGTGAGATGGCTTCAGCATGGGGTATTAATAAAACAATGGCACAAATTCATGCCTTGCTTTATGCCGAATCGAAGCCTCTCGATACCGATACGATTATGCGAGAACTCGGCATCAGCCGCGGGAACGCAAATATGAACCTCAGGAATTTGCTTCAGTGGCAGCTTGTTTATAAAGTTCATTTCAAAGGACAACGAAAAGATTACTATTCGGCTGAAAAGGATATCTGGAATATGGTAGCTACACTTATCCGGGAGCGCCAGCAGCGCGAGATAGCACCGATCCGTGAAAATTTGATAGCCCTGTATGAATCCTTTCAAAGTGAATCCATGGAAACAGAAGAGGCTCAGGAATTCAGGGAGAGAATCGGAAATTTTATTGAATTTCTTGAAATGTTTGAACGGTTCACAAATGCCATGCTGCCCTATATCAACAAAAAAAACCTCAAGTTTCTAAAACAACTTGTCAAAATGGCTGAAGCACATCAATCAATGAAGAAAAAACCCGGTGATCCGGTCGTAAACAAAAAAAATCAGGATGAATCGTACGAATAAATCAACCCGGCAAAAAGGAACTGAAGCCGAAAAAATTGCAGCCGCCTATCTTGAATCAAAAGGCTGGTTGATCCTCGATCAAAATTATTTTTTCCAGCGGGCTGAAGTAGATATCGTTGCTTACGATCAGGAATGTATTGTCTTTGTTGAAGTGAGATCTAAAACCTCAACAAATTACGGATATCCGGAAGATACCATTGGCCCGAACAAGGAAAAAAATATATACAAAGCTGCTGAAGCATGGATGTATGAACGTAAAATGGAGGGAGCACTGGCTCGATTTGACGTCATTACAATCACAGGAGGTGAAAAACAGGCCCCGGATATTCAACATTTTGAAGATGCTTTCAGGTGATTGAATGAAACTGTCATGAAATGAACTCCAGCCCATTTACCTTTTCCGAG
>SLOU01000283.1 GCA_007132385.1 Balneolaceae bacterium
AGCCGCACGGATAGTATTGGCAAGTGATTCGGGGTTCTCCATTCCGATCATTTCGAAGCAGCTTACATTTGCCTGAATAAGGACACGGCCTGTTTCAAACCATCTATTAATCCGGTTCTGATGAACGGATACCTCATTGATATCTCTGAGGTTCAGCTCCATTTCATCTTTTCCATCGATCTGCCGGATTTTGTGATCGAAGATGTCATATTTAATGGCCGAACGTCTTCGATAAGCATACCAGATCAAAAAAAGGCCTGCTCCGAATAATGGAATCAATATGATGCCGACCAGATAGTACCAAAAAAATCCTTGCCATACCGGTTGAAACGTTATCGATTTTTCTTTTTCCATATACTGATATTCTAACAATTCATTGGCTCTTCACATTCCGGATGTAACATAAAAAAACCTGTTCGGAAATCATGTTTTTTGTCAAAAAAGCGTAAAAAAAATTTGTATATTTCCAAGCTTAAAATCCATTAAAACCGAGTTATCAGCCTTTGAAAACCTGGAAATATATAGTCGCGATCTGGATGACAGTTGTCATTTCTGCAGGTTTTTTGATTCAAATTCCACATATTCCAATCCTTGAGGAGACAGCCAGGAACCTGTTTCTTCATGTGCCAATGTGGTTTACGATGATGATTGCTTTTGCAATGGCATTCTATTTCAGCATTCGTTATCTGAATAGTGAAGCCATTGAATGGGACCGAAAAGCTGAAACGGCTACTTTGGTCGGGTTAATGTTCGGCATCTGTGGTCTGTTAACCGGTTCCCTCTGGGCACGTTTTACATGGGGTACATGGTGGACGTTTGCTGAGCCGAGAATGAATCTTTCGGCACTGGCAATGATGATTTTTGTTGCCTATTTTATTTTGCGATCTGCGTTTAACGACACAGAGAAACGGGCAAAAATATCGGCTGTTTACAATATTTTCGGGATCACAACGATTCCGTTTTTGCTGTATATCATCCCGCGGCAACTGCCAAGTCTCCACCCGGGTGCAGAAGGTAACCCCGCATTTAGCGATATGACAGCCCCCGAGCTGAGGCTCATTTTTTACCCGGCAGTGATCGGTTTTATTGGACTGGCAGTATGGATAATGGATATACTGAATCGTTATAAAACAGTACAGACGCAGCTGGATATAAACAGGCAAACATGACAGATTATACACAAGAACTACAATCATCGGGCGTTGATACCCTAACCCAGAGTTACGGAGACCAGTGGGGTGCGATGGAAAATATAGAGGAAGCTTCAGCATTTGTTCAACTTATGGCTTCCAATGATTTAATTTTTGTTGTGCTTGGGGTTAGCCTTATTATTTGGTTTGTCTTGCTGTTTTTCCTGATTCGGGTCGACCGGAAGGTAGCCAAACTTGAAAAGAATATGGATTCAATCGATAAAAAAGAAGATACATGAAACCAAAATTAATGCTCGGTGTTGGTGCAATTGTTCTATTCACGTCATTGTTGATGTACAACTTTGGAACCAGTATCAGTACATATGTCAATTTTGAAGAAGCTGAAAACAGAACCAGTTCACATGTAGTTGGTGTCTGGGACAGCAGCCAGGACTACGGATTTTCGCGTGAAACCATGCAGTTCAGTTTTCATATGAAAGATGAGGACGGCAATGTGCGGCGGGTCGTTTATCCACGTCCGAAGCCCAATAATTTCGAGCAGGCAACACAACTTGTCGTGATAGGAGAAATGAGGAACAATGTGTTTTATGCCAATGATATGCTTATGAAATGCCCCTCAAAATACAATGATCCGTCTGAAGCCGATTTTGTAAACGCAGAAGAGATGTAATCGAATTTTATGGAAGGTTTGATCGGTAATTTATTCGTTACCGCTGCTTTTTTCAGTGCACTTGCATCCATGATTCTTTATGGTATTGCAACACAGAAAGGGAGTTCCGGTTTTATTGAGCGAACGGCTGATTGGCTTTGGATATGCAAGGGTGCCTGTACCATTGCCGTATCTGCACTTCTTGTATACCTGATCGTCAATCACCGGTTTGAGTATTTCTACGTCTGGAATTATACCAGCACCGACCTGGAGACGCTATACTTGGTTTCTGCCCTTTGGGGCGGACAGGAGGGGAGTTTTCTTGTTTGGATTTTTATGGCTTTTTTGGTGGGGCTCGGACTGATACGCTGGACCCGTAAACCATATAAAAAACCTGTAATGTTTGTGATGGCACTTACTCAGGTTTTTTTGATCTCAATGCTTTTAGGATGGGATATATTCGGTTTGAAACTGGGAGCTTCTCCATTCAGAACGATCGCCCAGGAGATGCCGAACGCGCCATTTATTCAGGCGAATCCCGATTTCGTCCCGTCTGAAGGTACGGGTTTAAACGACCTGTTACAGAGTCCCTGGATGGCGATTCATCCGCCGATCATATTTGTTGGATTTGCGATGATGACCGTGCCCTTTGCGTTTGCTATCGCTTCCCTGTGGGAGAAAGAATATCACGACTGGGTCAAACCTGCACTGCCATGGACACTTGCCGCGAACCTGTCACTGTTGACAGCTATTTTTCTTGGTGGCTACTGGGCTTATGAAACCTTGTCGTTCGGCGGTTATTGGGCATGGGATCCGGTTGAGAATGCTTCCCTTGTTCCATGGCTGATTGGTACTGCCGGTATACATATGATGATTATACAGAGGAAAAGCTCACGCGCTCACAAAGGAGCTATATTTTTTGCTATCCTTGCCTATATCGGTATTGTGTATCAGACTTTCCTGACTCGTTCAGGGATACTCGGAGAACAATCCGTACACAGTTTTGTAGATCTCGGGCTATACAACCAGTTGTTGGCCTTTATGCTGACGTGCCTTCTTATCGGCATCGGTATGTACCTCTACAGGTACAAGGAGATACCTTCGGCAAAAACAGAATCTGCAATCTTAAGCCGGGAATTCATGACTTTTACCGGAGGGATGCTGCTGTTTATATTGGGAATGGTGATTATCCTTGGAACAAGTTCGCCGATTATTGGAAGGTTTTTTGTTGACCACCCGACACCTCCTGAGATTCAATTCTATAACGATTGGAGTATGCCGATTGCCATTATCATGGCACTTATGACGGTGGTCGGCCAGTATCTGTTTTGGCAAAAACACAACTGGGAATCTCTGGCATCTGCCCTGATTACACCTCTGCTGTTAACTTCGGTTGCCTCGATTCTCTCTATCATACTGGGCGATGTGCGTAATTTATATTATATGGTATTTATCTTTGCTGCCTGGTTTACGGTGATTGGCAATGGTACCATGATACTGCATCTTGTCAGGAAAAATCCGAGGTTGATTGGCGGTGCTCTTTCACATGTTGGTTTTGGTACTTTACTGCTCGGAATACTGGCTTCATCTGCTTACAATGAGGTTTTGCTAGATCAGCGTATGCAAAATTACAACGCTATGGTTGAAGCTGGAGAAGTGTACGATGAGCAGGGTTTTCCGGTTCGTGAAAAAGCAGAAACGTTTATGCTTGAGTTAAATAGCCCAAAGTTGATCGCGAATCGGTATATGGTAACCTACGAAGGATATTCGATCACTGACAGCCCCAGGCCGGGCCAGCAGCAATACAGGATCAAATTTGAACCGGTCGACGGAGGCCGAACTTTTTATATGAATCCGGATGTATATCCGATGCAAACTACATCAACTGCCGATAATATCGAATGGTCGGTGGAACCACATGTGCGGACGGGGCTCTTAAATGACATATACCTCTATGTTGCAGGAAGTGCTTATGTAGATGAATTAAATGAGCGTGCCAGAGGAAGCAGACCCGGAGGAGTGCAGCCTGTTACCGGGCAAATGGAATCAGAGCCATCAGAGCCGGAAAACGAGTCTCAGACAATTAAATTTCAAAAAGAGCAGTCGGTGGAGGTAGGACCTTATCGTTTTACATTTGTAGATTTTCGACCTGCTTCAGAAGAAAGTTTGCCCGACAATACCCTTATTGGTGTTCGTTCGCTGGTCGAAATCTACCACACACCGACCAGCAGTGCATATGAAGTTGAACCTTTGTTTGCCGTCTATACCGAAGATGGCCAGAGCTGGACATATTCTCCGCCACTGCAGATTGATCGGTTTGATCTTTCAGTTCAATTCACCAGAATTCTGCCGGATGAAGACAGTATAGAACTCACATTCGGTGGATTAAAAGCTGAATATGAAGAAGATTGGGTGGTTATTGTTGCCGAGAAAAAGCCATTTGTTTCGGTTGTCTGGCTTGGAACATTTTTGTTGATGGCTGGATTTAGCGTGTCAATATTGCGACATTGGTCACGTGAAAAGAATGAAAATCAGTCTTAAACTGCAGATAAATGGCATTATGTGCCTGATTTTGTCATTACTGTGCCTTACAGTTTGTGCAGATAAGGCAATGGCTCAGCCCGAGCCCGGTAATGCGTTGTGGCGCTCACTGATTGTGCCAGGGTGGGGCCATCACTATGCAGACCGTGACAATTGGCGCAGAGGCCAATTTCATCTCGCTGCGGATGTTGTACTGATCGCAGGGTGGATCGGTTTAAACACCCGTTCTAACCGTCTCGAGGATCAGTCAATAACACTTGCTAACCTGAGGGCCGGAGTTGACCTGGACAACAAAGACCGTTCATTCAGATTGATCATTGGTGATTTTGACGATTTGAAGGCGTATAATGATCACCAGCTCAGAAGTCGAAACTGGAATCGCCTGATCGACGATATTCCTGACAACAGATGGGATTGGTCAAGTTCTGAAGACCGAAGGAGATATCGACAGCTTCGGGCTGATTCAGACAATGTTCGTCAGCAAATTCCGGCTGTAATCAGCCTAATGGTCGTTAACAGGGTTGTCAGCGGAATAAGCTCTTATTTGCATGCACGTAACCTGTATGAATTACCGGAAGTTCGGCTTGAGCCGGTAGATGCGGGTTCCGTTCGGGGTTTGAAAACTACGGTGAGATTCCAATTTTGAAATGGAAAGGTGGAAGTTGACAATTCAGTTTGATGGAAGTGAGTTTTATGGCTGGCAGCGTCAAAACAGGGAACGTACAATCCAGGGAGAACTTGAAGCAGCTCTCACAACGTTCGTCAGACAATCGGTGACTGTGACGGGACAGGGGCGGACCGATCGTGGTGTGCATGCATCCGGACAGGTTGCTCACACCGATTTACCGGCTGAAATAGATAAAATCCAATTGTTAGCTGCCATGAAGGGGCTTTTACCCGGGGATATGGCGGTAACAGATGCTGATGTGGTTGACGATAATTTTCATGCCCGTTTTGACGCCCGATCAAGAATATACAGGTATTATATTTCAGCTAAACCATCCCCATTATATCGGCATATGAACTGGGTCTGCCTGGAAAATCCGGATATGGATCATTTGCGTGAATGTGCAAGAATTGTTTGCGGAGAGCACGATTTTCGCAATTTTGCCAAAGAATCGAAGAAAAAACAAAATCAATATAAGACTACCTCTTGTACTATCAATCAATCCTTTTGGCAAACCGATGGCCACCGTTTGATTTATTCGATTGAGGGTAATCGATTTCTGAGGCATATGGTCAGAAGGCTAGTCGGTTCGATGTTCCTGGTTGCATTGGGGAAACTTGAAATTGAGGATTTCAAGACTCTTCTGACAGGAAAAAAAGTGCAGCATAAAGGCCACGCTGCCCCTTCGAAGGGGCTTGTACTTGAGAAGGTGAATTATTGAACCTCACTGTACTATTCATTAGCATTTGAATCCGTTACTTAGGAGTGCATGTATATTCAACCGGGTTCAAAGTTTACAATGATTGAATAAATTATTTTGCTTAAAGCGATAATTTTGCCAGGAATCTGGAAAAAAGTAGTTAATCAAAGTACAAACCATAATTCAATTCATTATTTTTCATGAAGGAGTGTCCCGGATGTGCAGTAGAAGTTGAGAGATCGGATGATATTTGTCCGATCTGCGGATATGAATTTCCCGAGCAGCCGAAAAGACTGAAAATTATGGCTGTTCTTATGGCTATACTGCTGTTGCTATGGCTTGTATTTTAAAGGCACCTTCCACCTGTTGGTGTTTCATAATTGGAAAAGATTTTGACACAAATTTCTTCCTCATTTCTCACCTGATTTGACTTCACGCTCAAAAAAAGCTGAATAGAGACATTAATTTTTTCTCTCCCAGAAAGTCAGCTTTGCCCTAAAACAGTATAAAAGCGCTTTTTTAATAGTATCAGCAGGCCTTGCACAGAAAAAGAAATATTATAATAAACTAACATTAGAATTTTTTAATATTAGAAATTATTAATATTATATAGTCGGCGAGGCACCCAAGAGGTCTTTAGCAGCAGGGATTGCCGGTTTTTTTTGCATTCAATACAGACAAATAACACAGGGATTCAATAAACAAATAGAACAATGGCTACAGCAACAAAACAAAGAGTAGATTACGCAGAGCTGGTAGATTCACTTGAGAAAGATGACAGACGGAATGCTAACAAACTTTTGGAAGAAGTTTACCCCAGACTTGTAGAGTATCTGCAAGTTACCATGGGAGCAAAAGTGATGATTGCTGAGGAGTGTGTGCAGCAGGCAATTTCGGATGTTTACGAACAGATCAAAAAGGGAAATATCAGAGAGCGCAACTATATATTAAGTTATCTGATGACGGCCTGCAGAAATGAGTACATCAAATTCAAAAAGAAAGAAGGCAGGTTCATTTATGATGAGGATTCTTTCAGGTATGTATCTGAGCCGGCCGAACAGATCGAAAATCTGATTGACGAAGACCGAAAGAGGCTCCTTTATGAGTGCCTGGATGAACTCGATGAAGAGTCGAGAAAGTTTATGCTTTATTTCATCAAGAATCCTGATACAACGACGAAGAAAGCGGCGAATCACTTTCAGTTGACAGGGGCAAATGTTCGCACCCGAAAATCAAGGCTGACACAAAAGCTTCATGAGGCCTATAAGCGAAAATCGGAACAAACTATGCGTATCTGAGTGCAACTCAGAAGGAAAGACCTGTACTTCCATTCAGGATTGTTTTCGGCGAAAAAATTGCCGGTCAACAACTGAATGAGAAGTGCGGGTTTAAAAGTCAGAAACTTACAGGTGGCATCGACTAGCGGATGGCCACAAGCTTTGCTACTCTTTCCAAAGGTTCTTTCAAATTTCCGGATGAAATAGGTTTGACGAGATAATCGATAAATTCGGTTTGTTCAGCACGATCCAGATTGTAGCTGTCGGAATTACCGGTAATGTAGATTACTGGTAAATCTATTTTCTCCTTTATATTTTCAACCGCAGTAACCCCATCCATATCCCCGTCGAGGGTGATATCCATCAGGATAACATCCGGGTGCAGTTCAATCGCTTTGTTGATCGCTTCCTGACCCGTAGCAGCCGTACCTATCGGGATATGGCCGAGTCTTGTGACAAGCTTTTTTACAAGCAGGGCCTGGAATCCGTCATCCTCGACAATAAGTACTCTTAATTTTAATTCAGAAGTCTCCATTTTCTATTCACTTTATACAGACCGATTTTTTGGATACTTTACTTCTGAAATATCACAAAAAATCGACCATAAAAAAACTCAGGATTTAATGAACTCCCTTGTGGCCGAACCATCGGGATATTCATTGGTTAAATTGATGCTTACTTTTTCTGGTTATAAAACCTGTTAATATACTGTTCGTAGGCTTCCAGGGTTTTTTCATCGTTTCCAAGCTTTTCGAGCAGTTCCGCCTTTTGGATGAGTGAGTCTGAAATTTTTCCCTGTTTGCCAGAACCGGAATATTGAGTTTCAAGATATTGAATAACCTGGTCAAGAGCTTGAATGGCTTCTTCTTTTCGGTCCAGTTTCTGAAGGAGCTCCGCTCTTTTAAAGAGTGCCTTGTCAAGGAAGTTGCCTGAAGTTTCATTTTGATTCAGGGTTTTATTGTCAGGTGTCTTTTCGATGATATCATTATTCATGGTGGAATCCTCGTTTTCAGTTTCTATGTTTTTTGACTCTTGTTTGTTGGGTTTTCTTGTAATCAGGTCCATTAAATATTCAACACTTTTATCGGACTGAGACTCATCAGCTTTCAATTCATCTGTAATCTTTTCATTGAACTTGTAAAGATCCCTGGTGTCTGCATTCGTCTCATCCGATTCGGAATTCAATCCGTTGGATACTCCGTTGCCGTTGAGATGCACCGTTTCGGAAACCATTTCAACGGGTTGTTTTTTTACAGACTTGATGTCTGCATAGTCTATGAGTGCCTTAAAGGTTGAACTCAGCAGATTGATAAACGATTCGGAATGATCTTTTCCATAGACCTTTCTAAAAACTTCGGTTATCTCCGATTTGTTCTTTTCATGGATATGGCGTTCTTCTGTAAAGAGGCTGGTATATTTGTCCCAGATCTTTTCAGCTAAAATGGAACGGGATTCTTCCCTCGTGCCTATAAAATGGCCATAGTCGGTGTTAGGTTTCCCGCTCTGGTCTACAAAACCGAGGGATATAAAAAGATTTTTATATAAAACAGCATTTGAATCATCTATTCCAAGGGAGATTAAAAACTCTTTGTCAAACTTTACCGGACGATCGGCATCGCGAATCAAGTCCATATTCACTGCAAGATTCTCAGGTTCATTTACAAAGGTATTCATCAAGCTCATGGCGTTTCTCTTAAAGGATTATTATTAGTTACTGCTGTTGCAGCCAATAGTAACTTACTGTGCTATATAGAGAAATGGAATTAGGCTCCTCTAATGGTGATTCTCTTCTTTGAGAAATCTTCATTTATTGTTCTCAGAGGCTGATTTCGTACATCAGACTTTGAAATTTCTAATTTTTTTGAAGGGTAGCTGTTGTAACTCCCCAACCGCTTCGGCCACCGTCAATACCAAAATTTATCACAAAACGGTTTCTTTCAAGCAGTTTATGGACAGAACGCCTGAGTGCACCTGTCCCTTTTCCGTGAATAATACGGATATTGTAGATTCCTTTCTCACGGCAGGCATCGATATATTCATCTACGAGTGTTCCTAGCTCTGACGGGTTGAAGGTGTGCAGGTCGAGCTCTCCGTCAATAACCACATGAAAAACATTCTCGGGATTTTTTCTATCTGCCATGGTCATTTAGGGATCAGTTGTTCATCAATAAAATATAACCGGATGATTGTAAATCACTAAATATCTACATGATAATCAACAAAAACTCGTTTTTCGGTGACAGCGTCGATAAATTTTACTGCCTTTTTATGAGCTGCGTTACGGGTGTACATCTTAAAATCGAGTTCGTTCTCAAAATCACAGATAAGAACTACATCCAGCCCTTCATCTTCTTTATGATTTACCTGGATTCCTACTTCAACATTTTTAATCTCATCGATACTTGTTTTGAGTCCTTCAAGAATCAACTTCAGTTTTTCAGCTTTTTTTTCCC
>SLOU01000058.1 GCA_007132385.1 Balneolaceae bacterium
ATTAGACAATGAAGCAGCAGTTACTGAAGTTTTTGAAAAATTACAGGCCGATGAAAATGGCCTCTCGGATGAGGAAACCACTGAACGTTTAAATAAATACGGCCCCAACAGATTACCGGAAAGCAAATCAAAACCGGCCATTGTACGATTTCTTCTGCAGTTCCATAATGTGCTGATCTATGTACTTCTGGCTGCTGCTGTTCTCACAGCTTCTTTTGACCACTGGTTAGATACCTGGGTCATACTTGGTGTTGTTCTTATTAATGCTGTCATCGGTTTTGTCCAGGAAGGAAAAGCCGAAAAAGCCCTCGATAGCATCAGAAAAATGCTTTCTTTATACGCCACTGTACTCCGAAATGGCAAAAGACAGGAAATCGAAGCTGATCAACTTGTGCCAGGGGATATCGTTCTACTTGAATCAGGTGATAAGATACCGGCTGACCTGCGACTGTTCACCCAGCGAAATCTGCGGGTTGAAGAGTCGGCATTAACAGGTGAATCGGTCGCAGTCGAAAAAATAACGGATCCGTCTGACAAAGATGCTGTGCCGGGAGACCGCAAATGTATCGCTTTTTCCGGGACATCCGTCGTATATGGCAGGGCAAAAGGCATTGTTGTCGAAACGGGCTCCTCCACTGAGCTTGGTAAAATCGAAAAAATGATGACGGAAGTGGAAAAAATTACCACCCCCCTGCTCCGTCAGATCGATGGATTTGGAAAAGCCTTGTCGGTTGCAATTCTCTTGATTACCGGGTTGTTTTTTGTCATCGGCTATTTCTTTCGCGGTTATGAACTCGCAGAAATTATCATGGCAGTTATCAGCCTGGCTGTAGCAGCCATACCTGAGGGTTTACCGGCAATTATGACCATTACACTCGCAATCGGTGTACAGGCAATGGCAAAACGAAATGCCATCATCCGGCGCCTGCCATCCGTGGAAACTCTCGGATCCGTTACTGTTATTTGTTCGGATAAAACCGGGACTCTGACCAAAAACGAGATGACTGCCCGGGCTGTAATCACTTCCCAGGGTACCTATGATATCGAAGGGGCAGGCTATTCTCCTGAAGGTAGAATCAATCAGAACGGAAAAGAGGCCGATCCGGAAAAAGATTCCATCCTGTTTGACCTGGCTAAAGTCGTAAGAACGTGCAGTGATGCCGATATTTACAACGAAAACGGTACCTGGACGATGGAAGGTGACCCCACAGATGGAGCGATGGTAACTCTCGGCCACAAAGCCGGTTTTGGTTCCATGAATCTGAAAAGAATTGATCATATTCCTTTTGAATCGGAATATCAATATATGGCCACTCTCAATGATTCGGATGAAAAACGATTCATTTTCATGAAGGGTGCTCCGGAACGCCTGTTAGAACTCTGTCGCGTCCAAAAAACTGAAAACGGCGAAACAAAGATCAACAAGGAATATTGGCTTGAGAAAATGGAAGAGTTGGCTGAAAAAGGGCAGCGCCTGATCGCAGCGGCGTATACTGAGGTGGCTCCGGATATGGATCAAATTGATCACAAAGACCTGGAGGAAGATATGATCTTTCTCGGCCTGGCCGGAATTATTGATCCGCCCCGCCCGGAAGCTGTTGAGTCCATAAAAACCTGCAAAACTGCCGGAATCAAAGTCAAAATGATTACCGGTGATCACCTGATAACGGCCAAAGCTATCGGCCGGGAATTGGGCATCGGTGATGGAGTAAAAGCGATTAGTGGTTCCGAGCTCGAATCAATGGATGATGAGCAACTACAAAAGGCTGCTGTGGAATACGATGTCTTTGCCAGAACCAGCCCCGAACATAAACTTCGCCTGGTTACAGCACTTCAGAAAGAGGGTATGATTTGTGCCATGACCGGTGACGGAGTGAATGATGCACCAGCCTTAAAACGGGCTGATGTCGGAATTGCAATGGGTATTAAGGGAACCGAAGTTACCAAAGACGCTTCTGAAATGGTGCTCGCTGATGATAATTTCGCTTCCATCGCGCAGGCAGTGGAACAGGGGCGCACTATTTATGACAACTTGCGAAAAGCGATCCTGTTTATCCTTCCCACCAATGGAGCAGAATCTCTGGTTATCATGGTTGCTGTTCTTCTTGGGATTGTCCTGCCTATTACTCCCGTCCAGATATTATGGGTGAACATGGTAACAGCCGTCACTCTTGCACTGGCTTTGTCTTTTGAACCGACTGAGCAAGGTGTAATGCAGCGCCCTCCCAGAAAACCAGACAGCCCAATATTGGGTGGTTACTTTATCTGGAGAATCGGATTTGTTTCCGTTTTGATCGGTGGAATGACGCTTGGCATCTACTATATACTAAAACAAAACGGTTATGACATCGATACTGCCCGAACTATCGCTGTCAATACACTCGCCGCCGGACAATTATTCTATCTGTTTAACTGTCGAAAAATGAATATGCCAGCCATTGGCACCGGTTTTTTTGATAATCGGATCGCTTTCATCGCTGCCGGAATATTGATCCTGTTACAGCTTGTTTTTACGTACGCTCCCTTTATGAACCTCTGGTTCGGCACTTCACCCATTGCGACCCTTTACTGGATATTTCCACTGGCTGCGGGTGTCAGTGTATTCCTCCTGGTAGAACTCGAAAAATTTATGATTGGTCAGGCCAGACTTCAAAAACAGAAAAAATTAAATTCCAAATAGATAATTCCCGGCGTTACCTTTTGATTACACCAAAATCGTTTCGCAGGAAAAAACAAGTGTCTCACTTTTTCTTTTCTGCCAGGCCGTACTTTTCAAGCTTCATTTTTGGGGGGCGAAGGGTGATCATCGGTTTACGAACATATTGTGCCACTTTTTCGGCTGTGGAGCCAAGTATCAGGTGGGCAAAACCGCTGTGTCCATGCGTTGCCATAATAACCAGGTCAGCATCTTCTTCTGCTTCGTTTTCAATTTCATAATGCGCTGAAACTCCTTTCACTATTTTCGTAGTGATCGGAATTCGCGTCTCCTCGCCATTTTTTTTGAATACCGCTATATCTTTAAAATTCGAATCTGTACGTTCAATCGTAATATGACCCGTTTTTGCAGATTCAAGATATTCTATAAGGTTGTTAATAATTCCGTCATAGATAGATAACAGTTCATCTCTCATTGAACTTCTTGGTATATTTTCCGATATGGTACCATAAAGTTCGAGTACATGGAATATATTGATTTCAGCCCCGAAAAAGTCGGCCAGCTCAACAGCAAGCGGAAAAGGGGTCAGCGACAAAACGGAACTATCGGTTGGCATGAGTATATGTTCAATACTCTCTGCATTAAATCCGTCATCTACCGAAAAAACCGGAACTGTCGATGACCGGATTACCTTCTCAGTTGTACTACCGCGGAACAAGGGCGATTCGTCCTCTCCTCTTGCTCCCACAACAATCATATCGTATCCGTTATCGGCTGCAAATTTACCAATGAGCTCAGCAGGCTTACGGTAGATTTTTACAATTCCTTGCCCCCTGTTTTCATCGGCAATATTGGTTTGCAATGCCTGTTTTAAACGATGTTCGGTTTCACTCATAATTTGCGGATAAATATCATTATCCAGGTCTAACGGAACCCCTACTTTCTTGATACTCTCATGCATATACTTCATTAAAGGTACTACGTGGATAAAATCAATTTTTCCGCCAAATAATGAAGCAATTTTCTGCGCTACCGGGTAGGCTTTTTCTGCATATTTTGAAAAGTCGGTTGGAACCAAAATTTTTTCAAATCGTCTCATTTCTGTAACCTTTGGTTAATTTTATTCATTTACACAATGGGATGATCAGTATTACCCAGATCTCACAGCAAGAAAACAAACAACGGTGAAATATACTGACAGGAAAATTCCCGGTTTCCTGTAAGAAAGGTACCTACAGAACTAACGTCCTTTAAATGTGGGTTTGCGTTTTTCAATAAAGGCGGCAGTTCCTTCTTTGAAATCTTCGGTGTCACACAATTCACCAAAAAGTTTTGATTCCATCTCAAATCCCTGTCCACCCCCGGCTTCATTTACCGCTCTTATCGCTTTTTTAATAGCGACAGGTCCGTTTGCCAATATCTTTCCCAACAATTCTTTGGCTTCCGTGATCAAATCCTCATCAGAGACCACTCTGTTCACGAGTCCGGCAGACGCCGCTTCATCGGCCGGAACCTGTCTGCCAGATAAAATCATCTCCATGGCTATTCCACGCCCTACAAGTTGCGTTAGCCTTTGCGTCCCCCCATATCCGGGTATGAGACCCAGGCTTACTTCAGGCAGGCCGAATACAGCTTTCGATGAAGCCAGGCGAATATGACAAGCCATGGCAAGTTCTGCCCCACCTCCGAGTGCAAAACCGTTCACAGCAGCAACCACCGGTTTAGGCAAAATCTCGATTAGTTTGAATACATTCTGACCCTTTTTAGATAGCCGCGCTCCAGCTTTACTATCCAGACTTTTCAATTCAGCGATATCAGCACCGGCAACGAACGCTTTTCCCCCGCCACCGGTAATAATCACACCCCTTACGCTTGAATCACTTTTCAGTTCATTCAAAAGCCCCTCCAACTCTTCAAGCACTTCCAGGTTAAGGGCATTTAACTTATCCGGATGATTAATCGTTACCAGTGCTATTCCGGGATCTTCAATCTCTGATAATATATGATTTCGAGTTTCAGCCATTGGATTTTTGATTTTCCTTTTTACCCGGGCTGACAGCTTCTTTTGCCGTGTTTGTACCCTGTGGTTTTTCAAAATCCACACCCGTATCAAAATGTTTAAAATCAGGGAGTATATCCTGATCCAAGTCATCAATCAACTGTGAAGTCTCTTCGACTTCCTGCAAGAGGTTATCAAGCTGGAAACCGATCTCTTCGGCATTGTTCATTGTCATTGACTGTTCGTAGATATAATTGACTGCATCTTCAATAGTCTCAAGGTGCGTTTCACTAATCAGGTATTTCTCTTTGGCAATTTCAAATTTTCCAAGCCTTTTTTCAAGAATCTGCAACCGTCGATTTTGTGTCATGCGAAGTCGTTCAGATTCCAGTTCCGAGATCTTCGCCTGCAGCCTGGCGACTTCCTGTTTGAGTCCGTCTTCCACTGAGCTGTTCATATAAAGTCTATAACGTCTGTGCAAATCCAGCAAAGTTATATAATTGGAAAGAAGCTCATCAATTTTTCTGCGGATACTATCGAGTAGGCCCTGTGAAGTATAAGGCAATTTTTCAAAATTCTGCTTGATCATTTTGGAAAGGTGCTTTAGCACCAGAAACTTTCGTTTGGAAGCGGGTTCAAGTTGCTGGAATATTAATTTTTCCTCTTCTGCACTATCCCTTTCACGAATCTTCCGCAGTCGCACATTTTGCTTGAAACGAGGAAGCCTGGGAACGATACCCAGGTAAACAAGCTCCGTTCCAAATGCTATGGTAAGTAATACATTGGAAAACAAGGATTCGTTGACAAAAAAAGCTGTCAATGCAGCTAAAAGCAGAAACCCAAGGTTCAGCGGATGTAAGAACGCTTCCCTTGTATAATTAATCGTTTCGTTATCCTTCTTTTTCATCACCTTCCTTATTCTCTGATTTTGATTCCGGCTTATTCTGTTCGGACTGATCTGTACTTCTGCCTATCGTTTTTTCAACCTGGATGGATCCTGCTCTTTTTTCCAGATCGTTGTAGAGCATACCCATCTCCAGTTTTACCTGTTTAAGGGTTTCACGCGCTTTTTCTTTTCTGAGTTCCTCATCCAGTTCATCTCTCTGTATTTCTGTATTTCTATCATCTGAAGTAAGGTTTTCAAGAGCTACATCCAGCCGGGCTTCAAAATCGGCTACTTTATGGCGTACCTTCCCTAGAAAATGATCAACCGAATCCATCAAATCCGATGTATCCATATTTTCAAGTGCATTTGAAATATTCTGAACAGAGCGGTTACGACGCAGTTTTTCTTTCACATCCCGGATTTTCCGGTAATGTTCTTTGTATTCCTGCTTCAGCCTTTCACGTTCCTGTTCACTCTTGCTGCTCATTATTCCATCCACACTTTACAATTTTTCAAGACTTCGTACGGTCTTTGCCAATGGTCTTTCCGGATTTGTCAGCCGATTCAGACGGTTTGTCTATTTCAACCCGGCCTTCTTTTCCAGGTGCATCCGTATCACTTTCCGGCAGAGATTCACTCTTGCCCATTTCCCGTTTAAACTGGCTGATCAATTCCTGGGCTCTCATTTTTTCAGCATTTGCCTCAATTTCCATCGTTTTAGTATCGACGCTGTCAAGAGCCAGTTCCATTCTGGCTTCATTTTTAGCTGTATTCTCGTTTAATCGATTTACCATCTCATCATGTGTCTGGTCGATTCCACCCATTTCAAACTGTTCGAGTGTATCTGCAACTTTTGCCTGCCACTCAGCCCGTTCACTGGCTCTCATCGCTTCACGTGCTTCCTTGATCTTGCGGTCTTTTTCACGCATAAAAGCCTGTTTAACTTTCAATGCCTTTTCATACGCCTGTTCGGCAAATTTCAACTGCTCGCGGCTTTGCTCCAGATTTTGTTTGTGCTTCTCAAGCTGCATCGCATAACCTTCGGCTATATCATCGCGGTCTGCATTAATAGCCGACTTGATCTTGTTTGTAAGTTCCTTAACACTTTTTTCATATCGGTCGGCTTCTTTTTGAAGCATCATCATATTCGCCTTAACAGTGGCGATATTTTCATTCATCTGGGGAATCTGATCGTTGAGTTCCCTGATATTTTGTTCGAGTATTAATTTCGGGTCTTCCATCGAAGAAACCATCCCTCCGAACATGGATCTGATTGCACGTATAAATCGTTGAAACATAGCCTTGAGTTATTTTTTAAGTTTACCCTGACTGAAAATCAGTAACGTACTAAAAGTTACAGGATTTCAATCATTTAGCAATTAAATATAGTCTTTCCAATCCCGGATGCCATCTTTACTTATCTGATGCGTAATCAGCTTTTCTTTTTTTGGCTTTTGATTTGACAAGGTAATGGCATCCTTGAATATATGAATCGATGTATCCACTGACCCTTTGTTGTTCGTATAAAGCGATGCAATTGTTTCATTTTTCTTCACTAAATCCCCTGTTTTCTTATGCAAGTAGATTCCAGCAGCCGGATCGACCGCATCTTCCTTGGCTTTTCGACCGGCACCCAACTCAAGCGAAGCGAGACCAATTTCATACGCATCCATCTTGGCCAAATAGCCATCTTTATCAGCTTTAACAGAGTGCTTGAATTCAGTTTCCGGATACCGGTCTACATTTTCAAGTACTTTTGTATCTCCTCCCTGCTCCTTAACCAGATCAAGCCATTTTTGCCAGGCTGACCCATTTTCGACAGCTTTTTTACTTTTTTCAATACCTTCTTTCACAGAACCGGCTTTATCGCCCAGAAAAATCATGGTTCCGGATAACAGGTGTGATATCTGCATAACATCCTCTGGGCCCTGGTCCTGAAGGGCTTCAGCACTCTCTTTAACTTCCAGCCAGTTACCAATGGCAAAACCAAGCGGTTGATTCATATTTGTCATATAAGCAATGGTCTCTTTGCCAAACTGTTCCCCGATTCCGACCAGCGTCTCTGCCAGTTTTTTAGCCTCTTTACGGTTCTTCATAAATGCACCTGAACCGAACTTTACATCCAGAACCAGCGCATCAATTCCTTCAGCCAGTTTTTTACTCATAATACTGCTGGCGATCAGTGGTATCGACTCTACAGTAGCTGTAACGTCGCGCAGGGCATAAATCCGTTTGTCTGCAGGTGCCACTTCTTCAGTCTGTCCAGCCATGACCATATTTCGCTTGCTCAGGATCTCTGTATATCGCTCCAGACTTACATCTACGGAAAATCCGGGAATCGATTCAAGTTTATCGAGTGTCCCTCCGGTATGTCCCAAACCCCGCCCCGATATCATGGGTACCGGAACACCGCATGAAGCTACAATTGGTGCAAGTATAAGCGATAATTTATCTCCCACACCACCCGTGGAGTGCTTGTCTACTTTTTTCCCCGGCAGTTCTGACAAATCGAGAACGATTCCGGAATGAAGCATTGAATGAGTCAATCCGGCAGATTCCTTTTCAGACAAACCCTGCAGGAAAGCAGCCATTAAAAAAGCACTCATCTGGTAGTCGGGTATTTGGTCTGAAGTATATCCATCAATCAGGTGATTGATCTCAGCCTCGCTTAATTCACCACCGTTTCTTTTTTTACGAATCAAAGAGACCGTATTAAATCTGGGATTCTTCATACTCTGCCTGTTATTTTGCGACAGTATACAAAATTTGAAAATGATAGCCACATAAATGGTTTGTTAACCAATACAAGACAGAGCAATCCCTGTCTATTCAAAGTGAACCTCGGGCAATGGATCCGGCAAACCACGAGGAGATATGGTTGACCTGTATGATGACGATAGATGGATGAAATAAACCCCATCCGGAAATTACATATATAGGTAAGGCTTCCAGTCTTCCTGAACACCTCCAAGTATGTCCCGGAAAAATGTGATCTGAATGGGACGAAACGGATTTCTCTTGAGCAACATTTTTGCTTCTTCAGGAGTACGGTCACCTTTTCTAACATTGCATTTGTTGCAGGCGGTTACCAAGTTCTCCCAACTGTCGACACCTCCGCGACTCTTCGGAACTACATGATCCAGAGTCAGATCGGATTTTGAGCTGCAGTACTGACAGGTTTGCCTGTCCCTTTTCATTACATTTCTGCGGGAAAGCACAATCCGTGTGTAGGGTATATTGATATACCGCCGCAGACGGATAACGGATGGATAAATGTAGTTATCGTTTACCGTCCGGATCTTACGATTCGGAACATCATGCAACAATTCAGCCTTTTCCAAAAACAGCAGTTTCATAGAGCGCTGAACTGAACAGATACTCAGCGGCTGATAATCCTGATTGAGCACTAATACATTGCTATCCATAGATGCACCGTTAAAATTCGCTTAAACAACAGCTAAATGCTGTACGATCTATTTAACAGCCCCTATTATGTTTTATTTTATCTTAAATATCAAGCCTCTAAAAACAATTTCACCTATTCTTAAAAAGCCCCTATTTTAAATAGCATCA
Source organism: Balneolaceae bacterium (assembly GCA_007132385.1). Lineage (GTDB taxonomy): Bacteria > Bacteroidota > Rhodothermia > Balneolales > Balneolaceae > SLOU01. The sequence goes on from SLOU01000058.1 coordinate 9,115, forward strand.
AATTTTTGAAAATTTCAGTAATGTTCAGGCAAACAGCTTGTGTATATTCCTTTAAAAAGATTTCACCCACACTAAAAATGAGTGGAATGTACGCTTAACCTTATCACAATCTACCTTATGGCCAATACTTATTCACTCAGATTAAAATCTCAATTCACAGAAGCAGAGAAAGTACCAGGGTTCATTGAA
>SLOU01000008.1 GCA_007132385.1 Balneolaceae bacterium
CTGAACCCATTTTGCCCTCGCAAAACATAGCTCTTGTTTTTTTGGGCTTTTACATCAAAATATCAGCTTCAATAAATAGCTCTTTTTAGAGTGGACTCATAACTTTACATGTTTTATCAATTTGATTGCGTATAAATTGGGAATAAGTTATAATCCTCTTAGCATTACGTTCTGGTTACTGTAAATGTTTTACTGAAAATCGTAAATTTTATGCTGTCAGATGCAATATTTAACAACGAAGGAGTTACAGAAGTTATGTCAGAAGAAAGAGAATCCGGTGTTGTGAAGTGGTTTAACGGCGCCAAAGGTTATGGTTTTATTAGCCGGGAAAGTGGTGAAGATCTGTTCGTTCACTTTAGTGAAATCCAATCGGATGGATACCGGGTATTGAATGAAGGTGAAAAAGTTGAGTTCACTGTCGCAGAAAGTGAGAAAGGTCTGCAGGCGAAGGAAGTGATTAAGCTTTGATTCAACATGCAAGGCGGGTTTTCTGCCATTCATGTTTTTTCTGCTTGTATTTATATTCAGCCTGAATTTTATTTTTCCGACTTTTCATCTTATTAGATGAAAAAATAGCTATTTATAACACGTATACAGAGGGTAAACGAAGGAGTTTTATGTTTAATTTCTATTTAAATTACTCTTATACGTGATATTATCTTTCCAGTACCGCTTCCATTCTGTTATCGTGCTTTTGAACCATCCGTTGTTCTTATGTAACAGGACTTTCGCCATTTTTTTGAAATACAAGTATGATTTTTGCATTAATTGGAGTTGCTTTTGTTGCTTTACTCATTGTTTTGGTCATCAGAACTTTGAGATATACCAGGCATCATGGAAAGAAAAATGATAATATACCGACTGGCATAAACATTGATAAAGCTGCCCGGCGTCTCAGTGAAGCTATTCGGTTTGAAACGATATCAACCCAGTCAATAGAGGATTTTAATCGCGATGCATTCAAGAATATGCATCTTTTTCTCGCTGCCGAATTCCCTCTTTTACATAAGTATCTCCGGAAAGAGATTGTAAATGAATATAGTCTGATCTATACGTGGCCGGGGGTAAATCCCAGTCTCGACCCCATCATGCTAACATGTCATATCGATGTTGTTCCGGTGGAACCCGGCACTGAGGATGACTGGAAGCATCCGCCTTTTGAGGGAAAAATATCAGAGGGATTTATTTGGGGAAGGGGTGCCATGGATGTTCAGGGTGGTGTTCTGGCCATTATGGAAGCAGTAGAGCACCTTTTAAAATCGGATTATCGACCAGACCGAACTGTTATTCTGGGTTTTGGACACGATGAGGAGGTTGATGGTGACAAAGGAGCTTGCGCTATTGGCAAAATTCTCAAAAAGCGTAATATCCGACTGGATTATCTGCTTGATGAAGGTACCCCGATAGTTCACGATGTACTGCCCGAACTACCCAACCCGGTCGCTCTTGTCGCAGTGGCTGAAAAAGGGTATTTGAGCCTTGAGCTTTCAACCAGAACCGAGGGAGGTCATTCGTCAGTGCCGCAGGGTTTAACTTCTATTGCAGTTCTCAGTGAAGCTATTCACAAGCTGGAAAACAATCCTGTTAAAGGTCAGGTGAACGGCCTCGTAAAGAAAACCATGGAGGCCATCGGACCCCAAATGCCGTTTTTGTATCGTATCGTGATGGCAAATCTGTGGCTTTTTCGAAGTCTTGTCAAAAGTGAATTGGCCAGAATGCCGGCCACCAAAGCCGCTATGAGCACAACAATTGCCACTACCATCTTTGAATCTGGAATCAAGGAAAATGTACTGCCAACGCAGGCCAGAGCAATTGTGAATTTCCGAATTCACCCCAACGATTCTATCGCCTCAATTAAACAGCATGTTGTCAAGACAATCAATGATCCCAATGTGGAGATCAGAGAACTGCATGGATCTATCAATCCCTCCCGCGTTTCCAATGTGGAGGACCAAGCTTACAAAATGCTTCGTAATACTATCAAGCAGGTCTTTCCTGAAGTTGTTGTAGCTCCAACACTTATGGTCGGAGCTACCGATGCCAGGCACTATTTGGAACTGACGGATAATATTTATCGGTTTATCCCGCTGCGGGCCGTTGAGAGTGATCTTGACCGGGTTCACGGTACAAACGAACGTCTTTCCAAGAATAACTACCGTGAAATGATCTATTTTTATTTGCAGTTGATCAAAAATACAGCGACAGACCGGTCCAGTTCAAATTAACCTGGAGGAACTCACCATCCAGCTCTCGTTGTTTATTTTGTCTGTCGGCAGGTAAAATCCTGAAATCCGGTTAACTGTAACTCAATAATTGCCATTATGCGTGTTTTGTATATCTTTCCCCATCCCGATGACGAATCTTTTGGTCCTGCTCCGGCAATTGCTTCCCAGCTTAGATTGGGCCACGAAGTCTATCTGCTTACTTATACCCGGGGAGGTGCCACGAAAGTCCGGCACAAACTGGGATATTCTGTAAGCGAAATGGGGGAGGTCCGCCTGCAGGAGATGGCTGATGTGGCAAAAGTTCTTCAGCTTACTGGTATGCAAGTGCTGGATCTACCAGACAGCGGCTTGAAGGAGATGAATCCCATCGAGCTCGAAGAGATAACCGAGCGTCATATCCGCGAAATCAAACCGGATGTTCTGGTTACTTATGCCGTGCATGGCATTAGTGGATTTCATGATCATCTGGTTTCACATGCGGTGGTGAAACGGGTATTCTGTAAGCTGCAAAAATTATGGGATCAGTCACCGGTCAGGCTGGCATTTTTCACATTGGCCGATTCCGACCAGGACGATGGAAAGTTTCGATTGCACACCTCCAATTCCGAGGAAATCGATTGTGCCACACCGGTTGCGCCGGAGGATATCAGAAAGGGGAGTGCAGCCCTGGATTGCTACCGGACTTACCAGGATGTGATCAAAGAGGCCAAGGTACTTGAGCGTACGGGAAACACTATCTATTTCGAGTTTTTTCAGGAAAACTTTGATTCACATGTTATGTCTATTTTCGACAATCTGCCCTCCCATGAACCGCATGCGATCGGTTCACAATAATACTAGCTGTTGGCTCTTGTCTTTTATTTGTAATTTCAAGGTTTTCATTATAGATGTTTGTACAAGGGATGAATATCGGGAATCCCGGTTCTGAAAATGTAATCTGAAACTATTGCATATTATGTGATGCCTTTTAGTCAATATTATATCGCAGGATTAATTGTCAGCTGCACGTTGCTCGTCACTACTATACCTGTTAACGCTCAGGTGGTCAATGTCGAACGACACAGAGTTTTTGTGGATACGGTGAATGTCTGGACCGGGGGGCTTGGGTTCGGATGGAATATTTCTCAGAACAAAACCAGGGTTGTTCGCTTCAATACAACGGCTGATCTGACCTATGTCGCCCGAAAGCACGATTTCCTGATTCTTGGTCGGAACAACTTTCTGAGGGTAGATGGGAATAATGTGCTCAATGATGGATTTGTGCATTTACGCTCTGTTTTTTATCGCAACAACACCTACGCCCCGGAACTTTTCCTTCAGGCACAGTATAATCTTGACTGGGGATTGAAGAGAAGGGCATTGGCCGGAGCAAATATTCGCGTTCGGATGCATCAAACTGAACAATTTTCCGCTTTTGTGAGTACCGGGTTCATGTTTGAGAACGAGATTTGGGAGGAGACAGATGGAGAAATACGGGAAGAGTTCAACCAGATCAAGTCAACGACCAGTTTCAATATTCGTGGAACCATTTTGGAAAACCTCGAGCTTGCAGCTATAAGCTATTATCAGGCGCGTCCGGACCGTTTTCTGAAGCCCCGATTTACCTCCGACTGGCAAGTCCGTTTTCATATTTCCGAACATCTGCGGTTTGCTATTCAGTTTGTGAGTACCCTGGATTCCGATCCACCACTTGATTCGGTTCAATTCATATACAATATAAACAATCTCCTGGAAGTTAGATTTTAGAATGTTCCCGGTTTCGCACATCGGTACAAATCGCAATACGTTCTCAAAATCACTTTTCAAACCTATACTTTTTAACAATGAAATTACATTTTCTACTGCTGCTTGCGTCTGTTGCCGCATTGTCATCCTGCAATTCCAGCAGCGATGCGGCTGAAATACAAACGGGAAACACAGATTATGATTTCTGGGTCACGATCGAAGAAGCACAGGAAATGGCGTATAATGAAGGAAAGCACATTGTTCTGGATGTGTATACTGAATGGTGTGGTTTCTGTCGACGTATGAACCAGGAGACATATGGTGACGAACGAGTTCAGGAAGCTCTTAATCGATACTTTTATCCTGTTCGTATCGATGCAGAGTCCGGACAAGAGATTACGTTCCTGGATGAATCTTACACAATGCAGGATCTGTCGCTGCAATTCGGTGTGCGTTCTTTCCCTACAACGATCTTTCTCTCACCCGAAGGGGAACCTTTAGCTGTGCAATCCGGATTTATTGAAGCACAGCAATTTTATCAAATGCTCTCCTTTGTAGGGAGTGAAAGCTATCAATCAAAGTCATTTCAACAGTATATCGAGTCTAATCAATAACCACCTCCAGATTATATCTTTTTCATGCAAGTATTTCCGCGTATCAAACTTCTGATCCTGCTTCTTCTGATTTCTTGGATTACTCCTCTCGATTCGCTGGCACAATTGAGAGGAAGTTCGGAAAAAGTGAAGATTGAATCCTACCTCCCTGTTGATATCGTGATACCCGGCTCTTCTTTCCGGGCGGCTGTGGTTATGGATGTCGTCGAAAACTGGCATGTCAATGCACATCGACCCACGCTGGATTATCTCATAGGTACGGAAATTATGATGGAGTCCCACGATGGGTTTATCATATCCGATATTCACTATCCCGAACCGGATAAATATGAATTTGCCTTTGCCGGGGGCGAAGACCTTCTTGTATACAGCGGCCGAGTACCGGTATATCTGGATATCCGAACATCTTCAGGGCTGCAGTCGGGTTCCTACGAAATGACCGGAACAGCCCGGGTTCAGGCTTGCGACGATCAGAACTGTCTGGCACCATCGCAGCTTCCGGTATCGCTTCAAATTGAGGTCGCAGAGGAGGGACATCCTGTTCAATCAGTCAACGAAGAGATTTTTAAGGGGTATGATGATGCGGCGGCTGCCGAAATCACAGTACAGCCGACCAGTCTCAATGAAATTGAAGCTATGTTCAGGGATCAGGGGATCATTTTCGCATTTCTGGCCCTTTTTTTTATCGGACTCGCCTTGAACCTCACCCCGTGTGTCTATCCGATGCTCTCGGTAACAGTTTCTATATTCGGCGGACAGAGTGATACCAATATATTTCGGGTTTTTTCCAAGGCCGTCACCTATGTGCTGGGTATCGCTACAATGTACAGCGCTTTGGGGGTTCTGGCTTCGTTCAGCGGCGAGCTGTTCGGCTCCTGGTTGCAACATCCCTGGGTGCTCGGCGGAATCGGTCTGTTGCTGTTTGGCCTCGCACTCAGCATGTTTGGCCTCTATGAGCTTCAGCTGCCGTACTGGTTGAGGTCCCGGCTCGGTACAAGTCAATCCACCGGCTTTGTCGGCACCTATCTGTCCGGGCTTGTAGTTGGAATTTTTGCAGCACCCTGCATCGGTCCACCCATTATCGCTTTGTTGGCTTTCATCGGGGCACAGGGTGATCCGGTATTCGGATTCTGGTCCTTCTTTGTGCTGTCACTCGGCCTGGGTTTGCCTTATCTCATACTCGGCACATTTTCCGGGTTGCTGCCCAAATTGCCGAAATCAGGAATGTGGATGATCTGGGTGAAGAAAATTTTCGGTGTTGTGCTGATTGCGCTGGCCCTTTTTTACCTTGCGATTCCGTTTTTCTCTGTAAGTGATGCCTATTGGGTGATTCCCATCAGTCTGATCGTCGGGGGCGTCTACCTCGGATTTCTGGAGTCATCAGGCCGCGGAACTCCGGTTTTTTCAAAAATCAAATTGGCATTCGGTGTAATTGCCATTCTGATCGGAGGCCTGTTTATTATGAACCTCCAGAAAGAAGGCATGACCTGGGAGCCGTTCGACGAATCGCTGCTTGATCAGGCGCAACAAAATGGTAGACCCGTTGTTCTCGATTTTTACGCCGACTGGTGTATTCCATGCCTGGAACTTGAACGCATCACTTTTACCGATAACCGGGTGATCGATGCGACCGAAGAAATGGTGAGACTGAAAGTTGACCTGACCCATTTTGATTCCCCGGAATCTGAAGTACTGCGACGGGAGTATAATGTTGCAGGCGTTCCCACAATTATATTTCTGGACGATTCGGGTAATGAGGTAACCGATGCCCGTGTGGTGGGTTTCGTGGGACCGGGTGAGTTTCTGCGCCAGACAGAAAAAGTTCGTAACTGAACAGGCATCAAGTTTAACAGACGTTACTTTGAATTGGTGTGTATCGTGCCACTGTAACCGTTCTGATCAGAGTACCTGTACGTATTCATAAAACAACGGACATTGTTTGCTTTATTTCGAAAGTAATGAGTAAAAATGGGTCCAGGGCGATTGGTCAGGCGGGGTTGTTGAGAAGGACATTGGCTCCTTGCGGGTGGGATGCTGAAACTCCAGTCGATGGCATAACAATGCGATCGACCCGTCAGTCGATGTTTTGGCACCGTATTTGATATCTCCTGCTATGGGCATTCCGCGTGAGGCCAACTGGGATCGAATCTGGTGGTATCGTCCGGTGTGCAGAGTTATTGAAACCAGTGAAAAACGGTTGTGTGTTTCAAGATGCTGTACTGCCGACACCGCTTTCAATGCCCCGGGTGTCGGTTCTGAAAATACCTCTGATTTTTTGTTTTTCTCTACTTTCCGTACATAATTTGTCAATGTACCGGAGATGACAGCTGTTGATTCAACAACGGCCAGATACTCTTTGGTGATAGTTCGGTTACGCATTTGCTCCGAAAGCCGGGCTGCCGCCTTGGACGTACGTGCAAGCACTATGAGTCCACTCACCGGCCGATCCAGCCGTTGTACCAAAGCCAAAAAAACTTTGCCCGGTTTTTGATATTTTTCCCGAAGGTAGGACTTCAGCAGGGACTGCAGATCTTCATCTCCGGTGATATCCCCCTGTGACAACATATTTGCCGGTTTATGAACAACCAGTAGATGATTGTCCTCATACAGAATCGCTATATTTCGGTAAATAGCAGTAATAAGATACCTCGATATGTCGTAAACATTGTTATGCAGCCGGTTTATTGAGTGATGCTAACGGTATATTATGTTATATAACCGGCACCTGGCATGATATTGCCGGTACATTGCATCATGATTCCGGATCAACCATTTGGTTGGATGAAAGCTTAAAGATAAGTGAAATCGGACTGGATTGAATACGCTTCAGAACATTTTCTTTGGATGCCCATGAATTCCACACTTCGCCAGAAACTCGACAATCTTCCAGCTAATCCCGGGGTGTATCTCTACAAGGATTCCAGGAATGAAGTTATTTATGTCGGGAAAGCGAAGCGACTGCAATACCGTGTTCGTTCCTATTTTCAAAAAGGAACCGGCCACACCGGTAAAATACGGGCTATGGTGCGTAATATCGCCGATCTTGAAGTCATTGTGACCGACTCTGAAGCGGAAGCCCTCATCCTCGAAAACAACCTCATAAAAAAATATCGCCCCCGATATAATATTCTCTACCGGGATGATAAAACATACCCCTATATCTGCGTGACCAATGAAGAGCGTCCCCGTGTATTCCCCACACGATCGGTGATCCGTGACGGGAGTCGCTTTTACGGTCCGTACGACCATGTCGGGAAAATGAAGCTTATGCTCGAGACCATCCGCAAAGCTTTCCAGTTTTGCACTTGCGCCTGTTCTTCCAGAATGGTAGACCAGAGTAAGGGTATGCCGAAATGGGGCAGATGTTTCGAAGACTATTTTGAAAACTGTTCCGCTGATTTGACGGAAGAGTCCTACCGGTACAAAATGGAACAGGTCGTTCGCCTGCTGAATGGTAAAACCCGGGACCTGATCAGCGAGTTGAGAAACGAGATGGCGGAACTTTCAGATGCGATGGCTTTTGAAAAAGCTGCTCTTCTGCGTGATGGAATTATGGCACTCGAAAAGTACAGCGCCAGAATGAAGATGGTTTCAGCAGACGGTTGGGACCGGGATATTTTCGCTCTTGAATCGGATCATGAGGAAAATGTCGCCTGCGGTGTTATGTTTCAAATCCGGGAAGGCAAATTGATTGGTAAATACCATCGATATCTCCGAAATATCGAAGGGAGGGAAGACCCGGTTCTAATTCAGTCATTTATGGAGGACTATTATACGGGGGAACGAGCCGGTGCCATTCCGGACGAGGTTTGTTGCAGTCATGAGCTGAGCGACGATGAGCCCCTTTTTGAATACCTCTGGCAGAAGAAAAACAGAAAAGTAGCTATTCTGGTACCACAACGTGGTGATAAAGTACAGATGGTCAATATGGCCGGATCCAATGCACGGTTGCTGCTGAAAGAGTGGCTGCTGGAAAAAGCCAAAGCGGATCAGGGACGAGTGCCATATTCTATACAGGCACTGGAAAGGGATCTTCAGCTACCGCAGCCTCCGCGACGGATCGAATGTTTTGATATCTCAAATTTTCAGGGATCCTATACAGTTGCCTCAATGGTTTGCTTTATAGACGGTCAGCCGCGAAAAAGTGAATACAAAAGATATCATATTCAAAGCGTTACGGGTCCCAATGATTTTGCATCCATGCGCGAGGTAATCCGCAGAAGGTATCTGCGCGTAAAAAGGGGGGGGATTCAGGTGCCCGACCTGCTGATGGTTGACGGTGGAAAAGGGCAGCTCTCCTGTGCCATCTCCACACTCCGGGATATCGATTTTGCTGACAAAATGCCGGTCATCGGACTGGCAAAAAGGCTTGAAGAGGTTTTTCTGCCGGGATCCCCGGAGCCGGTGATGATCCCCAAAACTTCGTCCAGCCTTAAATTGCTGCAACGCATCAGGGATGAGGCACACCGGTTTGCAATCGGTTTCCACAGGGATGTCCGAAGCCGGAAAACTTTTCGATCCGAATTGCAGGAAATACCCGGGATCGGTATAAAAACGACAGAGAAACTTATTCGTCATTACGGTTCTGTCGGAGAGATCGTTAAGCAGGACCGGCAATCACTGGAAGAGGTGGCGGGGAAGAAAGCGGCAAAATCTATCATCAGCTATTATCACGAAGCATAATGTAAAAAACGAATCCGGGTCGGTTACAACTTTGCTTAAGGAGAAAAAA
>SLOU01000004.1 GCA_007132385.1 Balneolaceae bacterium
AGGGCAGGGAAAAAACGTTCATCATTCACGATTTTTTTACAAAAATATACCGCGTCACTCTATAATTGCCACAAAAACCACGCACTTACTAAACTGCCGGCCAGCGCTGACCCGTAGCAAAAAATAAATATGTAGTGCTCAAGGTGCTTGAGCATCAAGCCGTCATAAAGCGTATAGCGGAACCGGTGAGCCCAGTGAAAGAGGGAAAGTGTTATCAGGGCAAAAAGGTAGATACGTGCTGCCGGCGATCCGGTCAGTGCCATCAGGCTCTCATAATCGGGAGCCGAAAACCACCCAAGCGGTATAGCGATTCCGAAAAGAAACAGATGAACGGGAAGAAAAAAGGCAGAAAATGTACCTCCTGCACCAAAGAGTGTCCACCAAAACGGGTCGTTGGTTCTTTTAGCTGACATGGGTGGTTCAAATGTTAGGGTTAATTATTTAAGTTCATTGCAATCATCAGGCAGACATAACCAGCCATGCGATACCTGCCGATAACAAGATCCACATAATAAAATTTCCGGCAATAATCAGAGAACCGGGGATTCTTTTTTTACCGATTTTCAGCACCATCGCCTTCGGTGCCAACTTAAACCATGTGAATGTGTGAAAAAGCAGGAATATCAGGATTACAACATGCAACAAAATGGAACCGGGCATTGAAAATGATATCATCAGGGCATCCCACGTATCCGGCCCCTGTGCCATAGCATGGATCTGAATTATCAATATGATCGCATAAATCGCCACGAAAATGCTGGTCAGCTCCCGGATAATAAAAAGCACATACGGTTTTCTTTTGATCCACCAGAAAATGGATATTTTTGAATGATACGGTTTCGGACGAAATCGTTCGTATGCGGGCATGACGTACTAAGGTATAGGGTTCTGGTTCGTTTAAAAGTTGAAATTCAGCAAGCTATGAATGAACATCCTGTATCCTGAATCTTGCACCCCTGTTTTTTACTTCTTCCCGAACGGCAGCAACACAGACGTCCACCATTCGGTTGCACCTGTCACTTTATAACGCTGGATTGCACCGGCAGGGTCAACATGCTTGGGACACACCACCGAGCATTCACCGACCAGTGTACACTCGTAAATACCATCGTCGGACAACAGGACATCGTCCCGCATCTTTTGCCCTTCATCGCGATTGTCATAATTGTATCGCTGAGCCAATGCGATTGCAGCAGGCCCGATAAATTTCGGCTCCAGCCCGACAACCGGACAGGCTGCATAACAAAGCATACAGTTGATACACATACTGTACTGTTTATACTCGGACAATTGATCGGGAGTTTGAAGGTATTCACCCTCGGCGGCCGGTTTTTCCTCTTCACGGATAATCCATGGTTTCACACGCTTTACTTTTTCCATAAAACCGTCGGTCTCTACCACCAGGTCGCGGATCACAGCAAAATAGTTCAATGGCGCAATTCGCACCGGGCCAGGAAGGTATTTTTCGAGAAATGTTTCACATGTCAGTACAGGAATATCGTTCACCATCATCCCACAGCTTCCACATACACCCATTCGGCACGACCATCTGTACGATAGCGAACCGTCAATTTCATCTTTGATATAGTTGAGTGCATCCAGGATGACCCATTCCTTGCGGAACGGCACTTCATATTCCTGGTAAAACGGATCAGGATCTTTTTCAGGAATGTATCTGAGAACCTGGATTTTGACTTTTTCTGCCATAACAGGACTCTGTTTTCAAATTACGGGTTCCAATTTTTACATATTACATATCGGCAGTCAAGGCTGCCTATCGGTTTGGATTTCATTTTTTGACCTGCCACCCCCGTTTATCACCCATACTTGCGTTCACCGGGCGGCCAGCGGGTGATGGTTACCGGTTTATATTCCACCCTGGGCGATTCCTTCTCCGCCCTGTATGCAAGGCTATGGACAAGGAAATTCTGATCATCTCTTTCAGGATGGTCCTCCCGCTGATGGGAACCCCTGGACTCAGTTCTGTTCAGTGCAGATTCAATAATCGATTCTGCAACATCGAGCATATACGATAATTCTATAGCCGCAATCAGCTCGGTATTAAACGTAAAGGTTTCATCCCGGATGGAACATGAATCAAGCCGTTCCTGCAATTCACGAATTTTTGACCTTGAATTCTTCAGTGATGCTTCGGTTCGATATATTCCGGCACCCCTTTCCATGGTTTGATGCATCTCTTTGCGAATCACAGAAATGCGTTCGGATTTTTTTGCATAGCCGGAAAAGTATTTCTTTTCAATCCGTTTTCTCTCGTCATTTGCCAGGGCTTCCAGTTTGTTGCTTGGCTTCTGCTGCTTTGAGGCAAATTCTGCTGCCGATATTCCGGCACGTGCACCGAATACAAGCAATTCGGTTAACGAATTGGATCCGAGCCGGTTTGCCCCGTTGATACTGACACAAGCTGCCTCCCCGGCTGCAAATAGCCCGGGCAGGGAAGTCGAACTGTTGATATCGGTATCAATTCCTCCCATCATATAGTGTACTACCGGCCGGACCGGAATCATTTCATGGACCGGATCGATATTTTCGTATTTCCGGCACAATTCCCGGACAAATGGAATCTTTTCTTCGATCACATCTTTGCCAAGATGCCTGACATCGAGATGTACAAACGGGCCATAGGGCCCTTCGAATGTCCGCCCTTTCTCCAGTTCTTTCACAAATGCCTGGGAAAGACGGTCGCGCGGGCCAAGCTCCATCGACCTCAATACCGGTTTCTCTTCCGGAACACCGAGGTCATAATCCTGAAGGTAGCGGTAGTTCTCTTTGTTAAGCAGGTACCCACCTTCTGCACGGGCAGCTTCGGTGATCAGGATACCGGTAAACGGCAGCCCGGTGGGATGGTATTGGACAAACTCCATATCCTTCAGCGCTACTCCGGTACGGTAGGCCATCGCCATTCCATCCCCGGTTTTGATATTGGCATTGGTTGTAAAAGGAAACACATTACCACACCCGCCGGTGCATAATATCACACTCCTGGCTCCAATCGCCTCGATTTTACCGGTAGACAATTCGAGTGCCACCACTCCCTGGCAGCGCCCGTCGTCGACAAGCAGGCTGGTAACAAAATATTCATCATATCTCCGGATAGGATCGTATTTCAGGGTCGTTTGAAACATCGAGTGGAGCATATGGAACCCGGTTTTGTCGGCAGCAAACCAAGTTCGTTTTTTAACCATCCCCCCGAAAGGCCTCACAGCGATGGAACCATCTTCTTCCCGGCTCCAGGGGCATCCCCAGTGTTCCAGTTGTATCATCTCCTCCGGGGCTTCTTTTACAAAAGCTTCAACCGCATCCTGATCGCACATCCAGTCGCCGCCGGAGATCGTGTCGTATGCGTGTTCATCGAGGCTGTCATCCGGCTTTATAACGGCAGCGGCTCCGCCTTCGGCGGATACAGTATGACTGCGCATCGGGTAAACTTTCGATACAACAGCAACACTGAGATTTGGATCGGTTTCGGCAACAGCAATGGCAGCACGCAGTCCCGCACCGCCTCCTCCGACAATCAGAACATCGTGTAGATTAGGGCCGTATCTTCCCATAGACCGGACTCCGGAAATTAAGTTAGTCGATCAGGATCACACTGCTGAATAATCAATCCTTTTTACAAGGAAAGCCTGATATTGCCCGTTTACCACCCTAACGCGTAAGGCAAGTCTGATCAGGGCTTTACTCCTTGCTAACAAACAATTAAACATTGTAGAATTAAAATTCCAAATTCCGCTTTCCCGCACTCTTTCGACAATAACAAACGGTGGCCGGCTCAAACATCCAGAAAAGGCTGGATTTCAGGTTCATCCGGGGAAGGTTCAAGGTTATTCTGCCTGATTAACCGGATGCAGGAATTCCATCGAAGAACCGACTCTTCATCGTTAGCTGGACGAACTTTCTCGGCATTGGCATAATGTTCCATTGCGCGTGCCAGGTATTCGTAGGCAATGAACCCGGCACGGGGAGTCTTTCGCTTTAAAGAGGCTAGAGCCTGGCGCTCATAGATCAGGCCGGTGCCGTATTCGTGCTGATATTTATCCTGAAGTTTGCCGGCTATTTCCAGGGCTTTTTTCAGACTTTTCCTGTGCCTCCCTTCAAATTGATCGGTCATGGCAAGAACAAGAGTATACACTACCTGCTGGTTGTCCGAATCTGCATTCAGGATATCCCGGCAAATACTTTCTGCCTGCCAGGGCTGATTCAACAGACGGTAGTGTTTCGCTTTTTCCAAAGCGGCGGGAATGGATTTTTTGGATATGGGCTTTAGGTCAGGCATAACGGTGGGTTTTATAGCGTTACACGTGTATTACTTACATATAAGATATAACTTTCTGTTTCTTTTGCTAATAAAACGGGTATAAAGAAGTCAGAATCCGGAATTCAGGAGAAAAAACTGTCTATGAATTTGCAGAAGCCGGCAGCCGGCCAGTCAATCAACGTTTATGAAGCAAATAGAATAGATTAGAAACGGTAAAAAGCGGGTTGATCCGGTGTCAAAATTGAACTTCCAGTAACAACTCTTCGCCATTTCTTACAATCAGAAATTCGACCCTGTCACCGTAGTTGTATTTTCCGATCAACTCCATATATCCATAAATATCCGTTACAGACTCCCCGTTCATTTCAACGATAATATCACCGTCGGCCATCCCTGCCTCATCACCCGGGTCGCCTGAACGTACATTCTCGATTTTCAGGCCGGAACCGTCAAAACTGTAATCCGGCATCACCCCCAGCATGGGCCCCTGCATCGGTCTGTGCTGTTGCTGCCGATTTCCAGCGATAAACTCAAGTTCTTCAACCGCAAGGGTATCCAGTCCTGCAATCACCCTTTTGGCATGTAGTACAACCCTGGTGGTGCCTTCGTAATTGATCTTATCGGCCGTATCGCCGGGACGGTGATAATCTTCGTGCGTTCCCGTAAAATAGTGAAGTACCGGAATGCCCTTTTCATAAAAAGATGCGTGATCGCTGGCCCCGGTACCCCTGGCGATCTGGCTGATTTCCAACGTATCGAGATTAGAGGAATCGATCAGGTCCGGCCAGACAGAAGCTGTACCGGTACCCAGTACCGAAAGCCGGTTATCCTCCATTCTTCCGATCATATCAAGATTAACCATCGCAATAATTTCTCCCGATGGGAGAATCGAACTATCTGTAAAATAACGGGAACCCAGCAAACCCAGCTCTTCACCGGAAAATGCTACAAAAACTAGTGTGCGGTTAGGTTGAAACTGGCTGAAGAAATGAGCCAGTTCAAGGAGTCCCGCCGTGCCGGATGCATTATCATCTGCTCCAGGGTGCACAACGGATTCATCACTCGTATCCAATGAAATGACTCCGCCCATACCCTGAGAATCGAAATGTGCCCCCACAACGATATATGTATCTGTCTCCTGCAAACCCGGCACAATTCCGATCACATTTCTGGACAGATGGCCCTCTACTCCCATCGCCTGGGTTACTGGCCCTTCAAGCGTGAAACTTTGCAGGTAGGTATCGTCGTCGCCACCGGGTTCAAGGCCGAATTGCATGAAATAGTCGGCGATATAATTAGCTGCACGGGCTTCATGCCGGGTACCGGCCAGACGTCCTTCAAGCTCCGGATCCGCCAGCCAACGGATATGCATTTCCAGATCTTCGGCCTCAATGTCCAAAGAAAGTGAACGGTTTTCATCTGTTGAACATGCCGTGATATAACCGATCGAAAACAACAGGAAACATACAGGAACTATCGAAAATCTGAAGTACATATCTATTTTTACTTTACGATAAGAATTTCAATTGACAGCTACCAATGTAACAATGTAATGAGTTTTTTTAGAATTGTAGCTTACCGGAAACTGTCTTACCTTTTCATCCACATACCCAATAGGTTGGGGGTGCTTGCATCAGCGGGCTGAGATCATACCCTATGTACCTGATCCGGATAATACCGGCGAAGGGAAACCTGAATTGCCTTTTCAAATGCAGTTCAGTTCTGCAAGTTTGCCTCCTCCTCTTATACAACTGAAACTTTTATCGTTTAAGACGGAGGAACATACATGTTCACAAATCAAAACATTACTTATAGAGATCTGTTCTTGCAATCCATCGGGATTCTTGCCGGAATCCTGTTTTTCATATTTATCTTAGGCAGCAACGTACTTGCCCAGACAATCAACGGAACGGTATATGATGCGGAGACCATGCAGCCGCTCAACGGTGCAAATGTCGTTCAGACCGGTACCTCGACCGGAACGGCAACCGATGAAGATGGCTCTTTTGAACTCCGGGTCGGAACAGATGCACCACAGCGCATCAGGGTGAGCTACCTCGGATACTCACCCAGAACGATCAACCTTGAGTATCAGGAATCCTATACAGATATTGAAATCACACTGAACCGGGATGTCATCCACACCGGCGAGGTGTTTGTCCAGGCTCTGCGCGTTGATGAATCCTCGCCTATCGCTTACACCAATATCGACCGGGAAGAGATAGAACAACGCAATCTGGGTCAGGACCTGCCATATCTGGTCAGTTCTACACCTTCGGTTATCGCTACATCCGATGCCGGTGCCGGCATCGGTTACACCGGACTCCGTATCCGGGGAGTTGATGCGACCCGGATCAATGTGACGATTAACGGTATTCCGATTAACGACGCAGAATCGCACGGAGTTTTCTGGGTTAATATGCCCGACATGGCTTCTTCAGTGGAGAATATTCAGATTCAGCGCGGTGTCGGCTCTTCTACCCATGGAGCCGGAGCTTTTGGCGGTACAATGAATATTCAAACCGCACGTATGGATTCGCAGCCCTATGCACGGGCCAATACATCTGTCGGCTCGTTCAACACACGTAAATTCAATGTACTGCTCGGATCCGGGCGACTCGATAACGGCTGGCAGGTTGAAGGACGACTTTCCAAAATCGATTCTGACGGATATATCGACCGGGCATCTTCGGATCTGCGTTCATTCTATCTCTCCGGGTCACGACAGGGCGAGAGAAGTTTATTAAAGGCGGATGTTTTTTCCGGACAGGAACGCACTTATCAGGCCTGGAATGGTGTCCCCGAACCGATACTAAATAATGACCCGGGCCAGCTCGAACAGTATATTGACGGGCTTTTCCTGGGTCAAGAGGAAGCCGGGCGTCTTCGTGACAACCTGGGGAACCGCCGTTTCAATGAATTCACCTACGATAACCAGGTGGACAACTACCAGCAGGATCACTACCAGCTCCACTATTCCTACCGGCTGACAGACTCCTGGCACCTGAATAGTTCACTTCACTATACCTACGGGCGGGGATATTTTGAACAGTACCGGGAGGACGATGATCTGGGAACCTACGGCATAGGCCCGGTTCAAATTGGAGATGAATCGATCACGCAAAGTGATTTAATTCGCCGGCGCTGGCTCGACAACCACTTTTACGGAGGCATTGTTTCAACGGAGCTGAACCGGTCCGACTGGAACCTGGTCGCCGGGGGCGGTTATAACGAATACGACGGCGACCACTTCGGGGAAGTAATCTGGGCACGCTTTGCAGGTGAAAGCGAACATGAAGACCGTTACTACGACAACAACGGGTTCAAAACCGACTTCAATATCTATGGTAAATTCAACTACTATTTTACCGATGCGCTGAACAGCTTCGTTGACCTGCAATACCGATCGGTAACCTACCGATTTCTAGGGAAAAGGGTTGAAGAAACGACAGAGGGTCAGCAGGTAAGCGATCTTGAACAACGAGTGAGAATCAATTTTTTCAATCCCAAGGTAGGCCTGGTTTACCGGTTTAACGACAGAAACCGGGTATTTGCTTCACTCAGCGTGGGCGGCAGGGAACCGGCCCGCCGTGATTTTGTGGAATCGACCCCGGAAAGCCGGCCGAATCCGGAACGGCTCTTTAATTACGAGCTGGGATACCTGGCAAACTATGACCGGTTTAACGCCGGCATTAACCTGTATTATATGGATTACCGGGATCAACTGATTTTAACAGGTGCGGTTAACGATGTGGGTGCATACATCCGTGAAAATGTAACTGACAGCTACCGGGCTGGGATTGAACTGCATGGGTTGATCCGGTTAACGGAATCCATAAGCTGGAATGTCAATGCAACCTTCAGCCGGAATAAAATACCGGAATATTCCTGGTTTCTGGACAACTTTGACGAAGGCGGACAGGATGCAGAACATTTTGAAAACACCGACATCGCCTTTTCACCCTCGGTCATTGCCAACTCCACACTGAATTTTCAGCGGGGACCTGTTAACGCCGGATTGACTACACAGTATGTTTCAAGACAGTATCTCGATAATACACAAAACCAAAACAGGTCGATAGATCCCTACCTGGTGAATAACCTGGTACTGGGATACAACCTCGACCGGTTTAACCTTTTCAGGTCGGCCGATTTCACTTTACAGATAAACAACCTGTTTAATGAAACCTACGTCAGTAACGGGTACACCTTCGGCTGGATTGCCGGAGAAAGTGAACAACACTTTAACTATTATTTTCCGCAGGCAGGCAGGAATCTGATCCTGCAACTCTCTGTCGGATTTTAGAATAGATAAACCAAAATTCAGGCATCCAATCCCGTAACTGCGTCATGGAATGGATGTCTGTTTTATAAACCGGTTGTCAACACTCTTATACCTTTTACCTTCAATGGCATGCGGGAGTCAATTCACCGCAATTTCTACAGGAACTCTCGTATCATCCCAATGAAGTACCATATGGCCCCGGTCCTCGTCGATATTCTCAAAGTAGATCATAAACTGTTCCATTTGTGAACCTGAAACCGGTTCTGTTGTTACCCGAAGAACATCAGACGATTCATCGTATTGGGTACCCCATGACAGGTAATCATTAAAAATTATTGTCCATTCATCTACTCCCGGTATGCTGTAGAGCGAATAAGTCCCGGCATGAAGCTGTTCTCCCTCGATGACAACATCATCACTGAATGTCACGACGGTAGACTCATTGGCCCCGGTTCTCCAGACTTCCTGGAATGGTACCAGGCCACCGAAAATCTCACGGCCATCGATGGCGGGCCGGCCATAGGTTATCTGTACCTCGGTTGTACCTATCGTCTGGTTGACAGCTGCATTCGGGCTTACCCTGGGCGAGTCATTCCCCCGCTCTTGTGCTGACAGATCAGCCGCAGACATCAGGATTAAAAACATAATAGAAACAGCAATACTTATC
>SLOU01000033.1 GCA_007132385.1 Balneolaceae bacterium
AGGTTATCCTTTCCGGTTCCCGTGTCTCATCATTTTCAATATTTCTGTAAAACGTGATTCTGTGGGAATTGGCATACGTAAGCGTTTCATCTGTTTTCGAGTATACATTGTACCCTATATTCGGGATGTCATCGTTTAGCATTTCAGCAACAGCGACTACACGTTCTCGTGTCAACTGAGTGAGTGTTAATTCGGCACTGCTGCTCGACATGCGTAGATTCATCATCACGATCGACATAATCAGCATGGCTGCAATGATATAGCTTGTAACAAGGGCTAAATTCATAGTCGGAATCTCCGGATGCGTAGTTTAATCCGCGTAATAATTGCGGATAAACTCCAGTTGGTATTCTATTTCTTCACCTGCATTATTGGTCAGGTATTCACTCGTAATATAAACCACGATTTTTTTAAAGGTGGATTGCTGATTGATTTCCTCGAAACTGTTCTCATCCACATAGAACACTTCTGCTCGCAATTCGAATGTTCCATGGGAGGTCTCAAAGGTACCTGACCAGCCGTTATAGTCGTCAAAATCATTAAAATCTTCCCTATTGGTTTCAATGCCATCCGGTCCGAGCTCATCAGGACTGGTAAACCCTCCAGGTATCAGCGAAGGTGGAACGGCATTATCGTGACTTACGACTTCGTCAAAACTTTTATTCAATGCTTCTTCTATGATCTCTTGCCCCAGAGAGATGACTTCCTGCTCGAGTTCACCTTCAATCTGCATTGTGGTATTTCGCAGCATCATGGAGTTGGCGGTGAGCAAAATCATTGAGAAGATGATCATTGCACCAATTACATTTATGACTTCAGAGTAGCCTGCCATCCTGGATGAATTTTTTGTTGAAAATGATTTTAAATCTGAATGAGGTTTTAAATAAAGCTATTCAACAGAAACAAGTGATACATATAGATTCTGTTAATGATAAGACTCCAGTCCGCGCGGTTAGTTACAAATATTTCGTTAAAAATCGGCTCTCTTTTGTATTATATTCGACAAAAGAATGGATGACATACATATTTCCGTGATTTTTCAATAAATTAGAATTTTATATGAAAGGTATTGTATTGGCCGGCGGAACCGGGACCAGGCTTTATCCGTTGACGAAAGTAACCAATAAACATCTTCTTCCGGTTGGCAATAAACCAATGATCTATTACCCGATAGAGAAATTAACGGAAGCCGGAATTGTTGAAATACTGATCGTAACCGGCACCGAGCATATGGGAGATGTTGTTACCCTTTTGGGATCGGGAAAGGATTTCGGCTGCAGGTTCACCTATAAGGTTCAGGATGAAGCGGGAGGGATTGCACAGGCACTTGGATTGGCTGAAAATTTTACAGGAGATGAACCGATGACTGTGGTTTTGGCCGATAATGTTTTTGAATCTTCACTAAAACCCGCTATTCAAACGTATTCCGGTGAAGGAGCCATGATCCTGATCAAACAGGTTCACGATCCTGAACGATTTGGAGTTGTGGAGTTGGATGGAGATAAAATAGTGAATATCGAAGAAAAACCACCCGAGCCAAAGTCAGACTATGCCGTTACCGGTATCTATATCTATGACGCATGTGTATTTGATTTTATCCGTCAGCTGGAGCCATCGGCAAGAGGAGAGCTGGAAATAACGGAAGTGAACAACCTGTATATTCAAAAAGGGGACATGCACTATTCGGTTCTTGAGGGTTGGTGGACCGATGCCGGCACCCCTCAGTCGTATCGGCTTGCAAATGAATTGGCTATTAAGGGTGGGAGAGAGTTATAAATTAAGACCAAATCACTGAATCAACAGCTTAGACTTCGCCATTACTTTCAAAAAAATCTGAATGAAACCTAACAGCAAGGCATGAAAATAGCCATTACCGGTGCGAAGGGTCAACTGGGACGGGAATGGGTGAGTTATTTACACCGGAAGGGAGTTTGGCACCAGGCATACGGTTCCGGGGAACTGGATATAACCGACCGAGAAGAGATCGGCCGGCAGTTGGGAAAGTCAAATCCAACCTGCGTAATTAACTGTGCGGCTTTTACGGGGGTAGACCAGGCAGAAGACCATCCTGATAAAGCGGATCTGGTAAATCATTTGGGAGTAAAATACCTGTCGGAATGGTGTCATGCACATGAAGTCCCGATTATCCACTTTTCCACCGATTACGTATTCCCCGGTTTAGAATGTGATAAACTGAGATACCCGGACGGCTATTTCGAAGATTCATTCAAACAACCTGTCAATGAGTATGGGCGGAGTAAGCTGGCCGGTGAACAAGCATTGGCTGCTTCCGGAGCCGATTTTTTGTTAATTCGGGTTTCATGGCTATGTGGCCGATTCGGGAAAAATTTCGTAAAAACCATGTTGCGGCTTGGAGTTGACCAGAAACGAATAAAGGTAGTGAATGATCAATGGGGTAGCCCGACATTTACAGACCAGGTAACCAAACATGTATTCCGCTTATTAAAGAGCGGTGAAAAAGGTGTTTATCATCTATCTTCAGGTGCAATGATCTCATGGTATGAGTTCGCAACTGAAATATTCAGGCAATCCGGCCTTTCTCCCGAGCTGAAACCCGTTACAAGTGAAGAGTTTGAAATGAAGGCCCGGAGACCATACTTTTCGAAATTAAACCATTCAAAAATAAGCCGTACATTAAATGTGGAAATGGAATACTGGAAATCGGGACTTTCCCGCTTGTTAAACCAATTAAATTCTGTTAATGATTATGATTCGTGAAGACACTGCCTTCCTGGGTGTATATGTACTGAAACCTGAGATATACAGAGATAATCGTGGTTTTTTTTTGGAAACATTTCGAGAGGAGTATTTTGAAAAAGTTGATCTTCCGGGTAACTATGACCAGGATAATTTATCGGTCTCGAAGAAAGGAGTCATTCGCGGACTCCATTTTCAAACCGGTGAATCTGCACAAAAGAAACTGATTCTGGTTTGCAGCGGCAAAATACTGGATGTCGTTGTGGATATCCGCAGGGAAAGCTCGACTTTCGGAAAGTATTTGAGTTTTAAGCTCAGCGCCCAGGAACCGAATATGCTTTATATCCCGGAGGGGTATGCGCACGGTTTTTCAGTGTTATCTGATGAAGCAGTTGTTTATTACAAGTGTGATGTGGTTTATAACCCGGAAAAGGAGAGAGGAATTCGCTGGAACGATCCGGATCTTGGAATAAACTGGGAAGTCGAAGATCCGGTACTTTCTCAAAAAGATAAAAATCAGCCTTTGTTGAGTGATCTTACAAAAGAAGAGTTATTTTAAATATGAAAAGTGAAAAGATAGTCCAATATCCAACCAGAAATAAGAATATATATACATGAGAATTATTGTAACGGGAGGTGCAGGATTTATAGGATCTAACCTGATACTTTTTTTGCATGAACAAGTCGATGATATTGAAATTCTGAATATTGATAAACTGACATATGCTTCAGATGTCGGTGCACTAGCCCCACTCAGAAATTCAAAAGGATATCATTTTTCAAAAATTGACCTGGTTGACCGTGAAGAGGTCCGTAATGTGATTATGAAATGGAAGCCTCATGGAGTTTTGCATCTTGCCGCAGAATCACATGTGGATAATTCGATAAAAGGGCCTGAACCGTTTGTACTGTCCAATGTGCTTGGCACTTTTAACCTTCTGGAAGAGTGCAGGCAATATTGGATGGGTTCGAATGAAGGCCTGACGAAACATCGATTCCTGCATGTTTCAACGGATGAAGTATACGGCACTTTAGGGGATGACGGTTTTTTTAATGAAAGAACTCCGTATGCACCCAATTCTCCTTATTCAGCTACAAAGGCAGGTAGTGATATGCTCGTGCGTTCCTATCATCACACCTATGGCATGAACGTGGTCATTAGTAACTGCTCGAATAATTTCGGGCCTCATCAGCACAATGAAAAATTGATTCCAACAGTGATCCGGCACGCATTGCATCATAAGAAAATTCCTGTTTATGGAGATGGCAGTAATGTTCGCGACTGGCTCTATGTCAGAGATCATTGCAGTGCATTGATCAAGATATTTATGGAAGGAAAAACGGGTGAACAATACGTAGTAGGAGGAGACAATGAATGGAAAAACATTGACCTTGTCCATGCGATTTGTGAAATCCTGAATGAAGAGGTTTCAAACGGCCCGGATGGTGATTATAAAAACCTCATTTCGTTTGTGACGGATCGTCCTGGACATGATTATCGTTATGCAATCGATTCTTCCAAATTAAAAGAAGAGCTGCAATGGCAACCCTCGGTCGATTTCAGAAAGAATCTCCGGTCTACCATTCTTTGGTATGTGGATAAGTATATATCTTAGCAAGCCTGTGCAGTACAGTACTAAATATTTAATGAATAAGAAAAAGAATCAGAATTAAATTGTTATGAGTAACCGTCAGTATTGGTTGATGAAGTCGGAACCGGATGCATACAGTATCGATGATTTGCAAAGGGATGGACAGGAACATTGGGATGGGGTACGAAATTATGAAGCCCGGAATTTTATGCGTGATTCAATGAATGTCGGTGACAGAGCCCTGTTTTATCACTCTAATGTTCGTCCTCCGGTCATTGCAGGGGTTATGGAGGTATGCAGTGAGCCCTATCCCGATCCTACCCAGTTTGACCCGGACAGTAAATATTTTGATGAGAAGAGTTCTGAAAGCGATCCGACCTGGCATCTGGTTGACGTAAAATTTGTCGAAAAGTTTGAAAAACCGGTAACCCGAAATGAGCTTAAGAAAGTTGAAGAACTGAAAGAGATGATGCTCTTTAAAAGAAACCGGCTTTCTATTACAAAAGTTTCTGAGAAGGAATACAACAAAGTTCTTGAGCTTGCAAAAGCGAAGGTGTCCTGAATTTCTGTTTTATCCGCAACAGTCTCATAAAAGTGAATACCGGCAGAGACTCTTCCTGATATTTTTAATAACTTTCCGGCTAATAAAATTCAGCAACGATCAACAATGCAAGAAACCGTAGATCAGGTCAGACTTCGTACAAAGGGTATTTTACCGGTTCAAAAACTGAAACTGCTCTGTCAAGCAGGTGTGATCAAAGGCAGGGAAGGATATCCGGTCAAGGAGGACCAATTTCAGCCAAACTCCGTTGATCTCAGGCTGGGAGAGGTGGCGCATCGTGTACGTTGCAGTTTTTTGCCGGAAAATGAGACGGTTTTGGAGAAGGTGCAAAAACTCCATCAATACACGTTTTCAATTGAAGACGGAGCTATTCTGGAACCCAATTGTGTATACATCATTCCGTTGCTGGAGGAATTGGCCATGCCGCACAGGCATTACTCCTCTCAACAAAAACTGTTTAACGGAATGGAATCTGGAGGAGAGTTCAGGTTGCTGTCTGAGGAAAACCTGTCGGCAAAAGCAAACCCCAAGAGTTCAACGGGGCGTCTCGATATTTTTACAAGGGTCATCACCGATTATTCTCACCGTTTTGAAGAGATTGAGCAAGGGTACAAAGGCAAACTATACCTTGAAGTGGTACCAAAATCCTTTCCGGTTAAAGTAAGAACCGGTCATAGACTGAATCAGTTGCGAATCCGTCACGGATACACAACATTGACTGATCAGGATCTTTTGAGGATACATGACAGCGACCCTTTGCTGTTTGATGGGAAGGGTGATCCCTTGCCGTTAGACAGACTAAAGGTAAGCAATGGACTATTTATGAGTGTAAATCTTCAGGCCGGAGGCAGTTCAGCCGGTCAGATTATCGGTTATAAAGCCCGCAAACACCGGGATATGATCGATCTGGATAAAGTCGATCATTATGAAGTAGAAGATTTCTGGGAGCCGATCTATAACCGAAAAGGGGATCACTTGATCCTTGAACCCGAAGCATTTTATATTTTTGCATCACAAGAGCGTTGCCGGATTCCGGCACACCTGGCAGCAGAAATGATCGCGTACGATACCGGTTCGGGAGAGTTGAGAACCCACTATGCAGGATTTTTCGACAGCGGATTTGGAGGTGGAATTGAAGATAAAGGCGCAAGAGCTGTACTGGAAGTTCGATCTCATGACGTTCCTTTTTTAATCGAGGATGGCCAGACGTTTTGCAGTATGAGGTTTGAACCCAATACCGAGATACCGGATTTTATCTATGGCGAAGAGATTAAAAGCAATTACCAGGGGCAGGGATTAAAGCTGGGAAAACATTTTAAGCAGAATAAATTAGCCAAATAGGCACTATAGGCGCTGATGGGCAAATCTGTCTTCGACTGTCAGCTATGCCATACTTTGGAAAAAATGCCAATAATCAGAAAGGTAAGTTTTGTCCAGGCTCAGAGTATAAAAACACCGGTACTGAATGAATTTATTTATTTGCGACAGATCGGAAACAGGGATAGAACCTCACCGTTTTTTTCTGAAAGGTCAGGAATCTCACCATGCGGTAAAAGTATTGAGGTTAAGGGAAGGAGATCCGGTATTTGCCACAGATGGAAAAGGAAACTTATTTAGTGGAATTGCGAAGGTTATTTCCAAAGATGGTGTGAAGGCAGCTATCATCGAGACTAAGTATATACCGAAACCTGAACCGGAAATATCCATTGCCCTCGGAAATATCAAGAAAAGGGACAGGCTTGAATTTGCAATAGAAAAAGCTGTGGAACTGGGAGTCACAAAACTGACTGTCTTTAGAGCAGATCACAGTGAAAAAGAAAAAGTTCGGATCGATCGGCTCTATTCTTCGGCAATCGAGGCCATGAAACAGAGTCTCAGGGTTTGGCTGCCTGAAATAGAAATAAAAGAATCTATGGACCAGGTATTGTCAGACAATGCCGGAGAGTATATCGTTTTCGTTGCGGATGAAAATTATGATCAAACCGGTAGTGTACCGCGACAGATTGATTCGTCCGGGAAACGGTTATTTATCGTTGGCCCGGAAGGCGGTTTTTCTGAAAGGGAGAGAACCCTTATTGACCGCTACGATTTAAACCGCATATCGCTTGGAAAATACCGATTGCGATCAGAAACAGCGGTAATTACTATAGCGGCCTTGTACGGGCCCTGATACGGAAGATAAATATAAAATTTAAGTTACTCGTTTGCACTTCGTTGGGCAGCAAGAGTTTCAAGCTGTGTTACCTCGTCCCAGAGATTCGTGGCTTCTGCCAGAATATCATTAAAGTAATCATTGAATACGGGATAGAAGTGTTCCATCGTCCAGATTTGTCGTGCCAGCTCAGCCTTTACCCGTCCCTGGCCCATCCAGTAGAGGTCATCCAGATGGTCTCGAGAAATGTATAGTTTGTCATCTTCGACTTGCGGTTCTTCGACATCGTCGGAAATAACCATGCCACGGTTAACGAGCATTTCGATAAATTCTTCTCGCTGACTCTCATTCCAGGTAAAATCCCTGCGGAAATCCTGGAACCGGTCTTGCCATTCTTCCCTGAATTCCTCTCCTTCATTATCCAGGAAATTACGAACAAAATCGAAATCGACTCTCTTTGCAAGAATGAAGTTATAAACCTGGGCAGAGAGCGTAGTGTCTTCCTGAACGATGAAATCGGGAACAATACCTCCGCCGCCATAGACTTTGCGTCCGGCAGTTGTATTGTAGACAAGTGAATCGGGAATATCACTGATAAATTTCTCCGCATCATCGGTTGCCCGGTCACGGGCATAAATTTCATAAGCGTATTGTTCGCGGCCCGATTCATAGGGTTTTTGGATCATTCGCCCCGATGGTGTATAGTACTGTGAGATCGTTACACGGATATTACTTTTGTCGACCAGCTCATATTGTTGTTGTACCAATCCTTTGCCGAAGGTACGTCGTCCAACGATCAAACCGCGGTCGTGATCCTGAATAGCACCACTAACAATTTCGCTTGCAGAAGCAGACCCTTCATTGACCAGTACCATAACCGGTAAATCTTTTAAATCGCCGTTTTTTCGGGAGTAGACATCCGAAGTAAACCGGCTGTGGCGGCTTTTGGTCGAAACAATTTTGGTCCCCCTTGGGAAAAATTCTTCCGCTACATTAATGGCCTGGCTTAAGTATCCACCCGGATTGCCCCGGAAATCAATTACCAGCCGTTCCATTCCCTGATCCTGCAGGTCATGTGCAGCATTCATAAATTCATCATGGGTCGTTGCAGCGAAACGGTTTATTTTTATGTAACCGGACTTATCGTCGAGCATGTAGTGGGAATCCACGGTTGTGAGTGGGATATCATCACGTACAATTGTAAAGCTCAGCAGGTTACTGGCTCTTGGCCTTTTTATTTTGACGTCAACTTCGGTCCCTTTTTCGCCTCTGAGCCTGTTGACCACTTCATCATTGGAGAGGCCGACAGCAGTTTCACCATCAATTTCTACAATCCGGTCGCCAGACATAATACCGAGGGCATCGCTTGGGCCGCCGGAAATGGCTGTTATTACGGTAATTGTGTCCTCAAGGACATTGAACTGAATACCGATCCCCTGGAATCTACCCTCAAAATCCTCCTGGATTTGCTGACTGTCTTCCGCTTTGATATAAACACTATGCGGATCAAGGGTATTGAACATGCCCCGTATAGCCCCTTCAGTCAATTTTTTCATATCCCTGTCGGAATAATTGTTTGCTACATACAGATAGGCTTCTTCAAATTTGGAAAAAGCTGCTCTGAAATCTTTTAAGTCTGAATCCTGCAAAGACGTGTCGGCCGGTGTGCCGGAAACATCGACCTCTTCGAGATCGCTGTTTTCATTCAGGGATTTGACAAATCCCTTCATACTGTTCTTGAAAAGGACATTGACATCAGTCTCACCTACGTAATTATCTACGATACGTTGTTGTACCTGCAGGTATTTGGAAAGATTTTGTTGATGATCATTTTCAAGATATACTTTGTCAACCCCTGCAAGCCAAACTACAGAAAGTAGAAGCAATACGACAAGGTTAGGGGCTATAAATTTTTTCAAGCTCATATTGATGTTGTCCTGTTTAAGTATCTATCAATTAACGTAGCATTTCATCGACACATTATAATTAACTGATCCGGTTAATTCCAATTCTTCTTTTTTTTTAACGTAGAATTTGTAAAATCGTTTCTCCAAGGAAAAAATTTTACAAAATATAATGGCTCAGGTCTTTGTCGGTAGCAAGATCCTGAAGTTGTTTGTCGACATATGTTTTATCTATTGTAATTTCTCCTGCACTAATGTCGTCAGGAACAGCGTAAAGCAGTTCTTCCAG